>JANQQB010000298.1 GCA_028285165.1 Rhodobiaceae bacterium | reverse complement strand
CGACGGTGTCTTCGTGCATTTCGGCATGCTTGACGAAGGCCGTCTCGACGTCGGTGCCGCCGTCGAAATGCAAGTCGATCACGAGCGCCGCAGCGCCATACGCGCCAACCATTCCGCAACCCACCTGGTGCACGAGGCCCTGCGCAACGTGCTCGGCACCCATGTCGCCCAGAAGGGATCGCTGGTCGCGCCGGAACGGCTGCGCTTCGACTTCTCCCATCCCAAGCCCATCGACGCCGGTGAAATGCAACAGGTCGAGGACATCGCAAACGAGATCGTGCTGCAGAACGCACCCGTCTCGACGCGGCTGATGGCGGTCGACGACGCGATCGAAGAAGGGGCGATGGCGCTGTTCGGCGAAAAGTACGGCGAAGAAGTCCGGGTTGTCTCCATGGGAAAAGCGCTGCACGGCGACAAGGCCGGCAGGACCTATTCGTTGGAATTGTGCGGCGGCACCCATGTCGAGCGCACCGGCGATATCGGCCTGGTGGCACTCGTCCAGGAAGGCGCGGTTGCCGCCGGCGTCCGCCGCGTCGAAGCGCTGACCGGCGAGGCCGCCCGGCATTATTATAACGGGCAGGACAGGAAACTGCGCGAGGCCGCGGCTGCCCTGAAGACCGCGCCGGACGAACTGGTGGAACGCATCCAGGCCCTCGTCGAGGAACGCCGCAAGCTGGAACGCGACCTGACGGAGACCCGCAAGAAGCTGGCTCTGTCCGGCGGCGGCGCCGCGTCCGGTTCCGGCGACGGTGTGCGTGAGATTGCCGGCGTGAAGTTTCTCGGGCGGGTCGTCGAAGGCGTCTCGCCGAAGGACCTGAAGGGCCTTGTCGATGAAAGCAAGAGCCAGGTCGGATCCGGCATCGTCGCGCTCGCTGGCGTCAGCGACGACGGCAAGGCCGGCATCGTGGTCGGCGTGACCAGCGACCTCGTCGACCGGTTCAGCGCTGTGGAACTGGTGCGCACCGCCTCGCCGATCGTCGGCGGCAAGGGCGGCGGCGGCCGCCCGGACATGGCTCAGGCCGGCGGGCCGGACGGCGGCCGCGCATCAGAAGCAATCTCGGCGATCGAGACCGCGATCGAGGCTGCATGAATCTGCCTGATTTCTAATATCGAGCCTAAAAATAGGATGAGATCCTATTTTCAGCTCAAAAATTAGAAATCAGTTTTATTTTTCTCTCCGTTTCTGGTATCTTGTTTGAAGATACCGGACGCGCCGTCTGCGCGTGCGCCCCCAGCGCCTTTGAAAACGGAGAAGTCCATGCCCTTGAAAAAACTGATGACCGACCACCCGAACTCGGTTGGCGAGACCTATTTCAGCCACATGGCCTTTGCCCTCGTCATGGCCGGGCGCATGGCGCTTGCCGCCGGCGCGTTGCTGGTTCATGCTTTCCTCCCGTTTCTGTTTGTAACAGCGGGAAGCCGCCTGCTGGCGCGCATGAACCACGCAATCCAGCACCGCGGCGCATCGAATGAGGAAACCCGGAATGTGCCGGTGGGCAGCCTACAGCGGCAATGAGATCTATCTGGAAGACATTGTCAGCGCGCCCCGGCAATCGCTGATTCGCCAGAGCCAGCGTGCGCTGGAAGCAAAGACGGAAACCAACGGCGACGGTTTCGGCGTCGCCTGGTATCGCGACCGCCCGGTCCCCGGGCTCTATCGCGACGTGCTGCCGGCCTGGAACGACACCAACCTGATCAGCCTCGCCCATCAGGTCAGCGCACCGCTCTTCATGGCGCATGTGCGCGCCTCGACCGGTACAGAAACCAACCGCAGCAATTGCCATCCCTTCGCCGTCGGCCGCTGGACCTTCATGCACAACGGTCAGATCGGCCACTACGGCCGGCTGCGCCGGGCGATAGACGCCCGGATTCCCGATGACCAATACGAACATCGGTTCGGCACGACCGATTCAGAAGCGCTGTTTCTGCTGGCGCTCGGCTTCGGCTTCGAGACCGATCCGATCGGCGCCGTCAAACAGACGGTCGAAACCATCGCGGATCTGGCGGCCGAGCGCGACCTGCCGTTTTTCCTGAGATTTACCGCCGCGTTTTCCGATGGCGAAACGGTGTATGGCGTCCGGCATGCCAGCGACGACCACGCGCCGACGCTTTATCACCGGACCATGCCGGTCAGCGACGGACGGATTCTGGCCTCAGAACCTCTCGACGAGGAGGACGGCTGCTGGGTCGCGGTTCCGCCGAACAGTTTTGTGACCATGACTCGCACGGACCTGCAGGTCGAGGACTTCACCGTGCCGACCGGCGCCGCCGTTTCCGCCTGACAAAAAAGGGCCGCCCTGAAGGCGGCCCAAATCCATTATGCGGTGACGCTATCGGCTCAGGACCACTCGCCCATCGCCTTTTCGAGATTCTCCGCGACCGCATCGAGATAGCCGGTCGTCGACAGCCACGCCTGGTCGGCTCCGACGAGCAGCGCCAGGTCCTTGGTCATCGCACCGCCCTCGATCGTATCGACGACGACCTTTTCCATGGTCGACGCGAAACGCGCCAGTTCGTCGTTGCCGTCGAGTTTGGCGCGGTGGGCGAGCCCGCGCGACCACGCAAAGATCGACGCGGTCGAATTGGTCGACGTCGCCTCGCCCTTTTCATGCTGCCGGAAGTGCCGTGTGACCGTGCCGTGCGCGGCCTCCGCTTCGACCGTCTTGCCGTCCGGCGTCATCAGCACCGAGGTCATCAGCCCGAGCGAGCCGAAGCCCTGTGCCACCGTGTCGGATTGCACGTCGCCGTCATAGTTCTTGCAGGCCCAGACGAAGCCGCCCGACCATTTCAGCGCGGCCGCGACCATGTCGTCGATCAGCCGGTGTTCATAGAGAATGCCAGCCGCGTCGAACCGGTCCTTGAACTCGGCCTCATAGACTTCCTGAAAGAGGTCCTTGAAGCGGCCGTCATAGGCTTTCAGGATCGTATTCTTGGTGGAGAGATAGACCGGATAGGTCCGGTTAAGGCCGTAGTTGAGGCAGGCGCGGGCGAAGTCGCGGATCGAATCGTCGATGTTGTACATGCCCATCGCGACACCGCCGCCCGGGAAATCGTAGACCTCGAACTCCTTGGTCTCGGAACCGTCGGCGGCCTCCCAGGTGAGCGTCAGCTTGCCCTTGCCGGGCACCACGAAGTCGGTCGCGCGGTACTGGTCGCCGAAGGCGTGCCGGCCGATGATGATCGGCTGGGTCCAGCCCGGAACGAGCCGCGGTACGTTTTTGCAGATGATCGGTTCGCGGAAAACGACGCCACCGAGAATGTTCCGGATCGTGCCGTTCGGCGAGCGCCACATCTTCTTCAGGCCGAACTCCTCGACCCGCGCCTCGTCCGGCGTGATCGTGGCGCATTTGACGCCGACCCCGGTTTCCTTGATGGCGTTCGCCGCATCGATGGTGATCTGGTCGTCGGTCTTGTCCCGGCTTTCCATCCCAAGGTCGTAATAGCGCAGTTCCACATCCAGATACGGGTGGATCAGCTTGTCCTTGATGTAGTGCCAGATGATGCGGGTCATTTCGTCGCCGTCGAGTTCGACGACAGGGTTGGCCACCTTGATTTTAGCCATTCTGTTGGACCTTTCGGGATTGTGTGCACAGCCGCGGGAGGGCGCGTGCCGCTGGGGCACGCGAGGTTGACGGCTTCCTAGCGCAAAGCCGGTTGGCGTGTCCAGTTAGGCGAAGGGCGAAGCGACACTACAACCAGCCTGTCGGCACAGCGGAGCGACCTTGACCTGCACGTTGGTTTGGCCCAGTGCTGCAGCGTCCCCTAAAGCAGCCTTTGCAGCCATGACCGTTTCCTCCCCCTCGCCTGTCGTCATTCTCGTCGAACCCCAACTCGGCGAAAACATCGGTGCCGCCGCCCGCGCCATGGCCAATTTCGGGCTGACCGATCTGCGTCTGGTCGCGCCGCGCGACGGCTGGCCGAACGAACGCGCGGTGGCGGCCGCGAGCCGCGCCGACCATGACATCGAAGGCGCGCGCGTGTTCGACACGCTCCGCGAGGCGTTGGCGGACCTGAACCATGTGCTGGCCACCACGGCGCGCTCGCGCGAACTCACCAAGGACGTGATCGGACCGGCCGAAGCGGCACGCGAGCTGACGGACATCGCAGCATCCGGCGGCCGCTCCGGCGTCCTGTTCGGGCGCGAGCGCTCCGGCCTGACGAACGATGACGTCGCGCTTGCCGACAAGATCCTGACCCTGCCGGTGGAGCCGTCCTTTTCCTCACTCAACATCGCCCAGGCCGTGCTTGTCATTGCCTATGAGTGGCGCAAGGCGCATCTCGGCGACACGATCCCGTTCCAGACCAACGATGCGGCACTGCCGGCCACCAAGGACGACCTACACGGCCTGTTCGACCACCTGGAATCAGCCCTCGACGAGGCCGGCTATTTCCAGCCCGATCACATGCGTCCGACCATGACCCGCAACCTGCGCGGCATCCTGCACAAGGGCGCCTTCACCCGTCAGGATGTCCGGACGCTGCGCGGGGTCGTCGCCCATCTGGAGGGCCGGCGCGGCCGCCATCGCAAGGTCCCGGAAGAATGACCCGCATCCTCGTCGTCGATTCCGGTTATGGCGGCCTGACGGTGCTGCGCGAGATCCGCGCCCTCTTGCCGGCTGCCGACCTGATCTATCTGGCGGACGATGCCGCCTTTCCCTACGGCGACTGGGAAGAGACCGCGCTCACGGCCCACATCATCGAAACAGTGTCCGGGGCGATTGCCGACCATGCCCCGGATTGTGTGGTGATCGCCTGCAATACGGCTTCCACGCTCGTCCTGCCGGGTCTGCGCGCCCGCTTCGCGCTGCCCGTTGTCGGCACCGTGCCCGCGATCAAGCCGGCGGCGGCTGCGACCCGGTCCGGATCGATCAGCGTCCTGGCGACCCCCGGCACCGTGAAACGCGATTACACACGGGCGCTGATCGAGGAATTCGCGCCGGGAACCGACGTCACGCTGGTTGGCGCGCCGCATCTGGCCAACCTGGCGGAACGGCATCTGCACGGCGAGCCGATCGCCGACACGGCGATTTCAGATGAGATCGCCCCCTGTTTCGTTGAAAGGCCGGCCGGCCGCACGGACCATGTGGTTCTGGCCTGCACGCATTTTCCGCTCCTGCGCAAAGCGATGAACCGGCTTGCTCCCTGGCCGGTGACCTGGATCGATCCCGCCCCGGCAATCGCCCGGCGGGTCGAACAGGTGCTGGACGATCCGGGCGACCGCGCCGCAGGCGGCCAGGTCTTTCTGCGCACGTCCGGCGCGGCATGGACCCTGCCGGAAAGCGCGATTTTCAATTGACTTTTGCCGGGTGCGGCCATACACAGCGCCATCTCGCGGGTCTTTCGGCCCGCGTTTTTGCGACCCGTGGAACCGAAATCGGCCCAAGACAATTGTTTTTGAGCCAGAGGCGGGCGCCTCGCCCGGTTCCTGTCGGTCCGCCTTGGCGGACAAAGGAGGGCGCGTTCCAACCTAAAGAACGACAAGGGAATGCGATGAGCAAGCGCTTGAGCCAGAAGTACAAGATCGATCGCCGCATGGGCGAGAACATCTGGGGCCGTCCGAAGAGCCCCGTCAACCGCCGCGAATACGGCCCCGGCCAGCACGGACAGCGCCGCAAGGGCAAGATGTCCGACTTCGGCACGCAATTGCGCGCCAAGCAGAAGCTGAAGGGCTATTACGGCAATATCTCGGAAAAACAGTTCCGCCGCATCTATTCCGAAGCGACGCGGCTGCGTGGCGATACCTCGGAAAACCTGATCGGCCTCCTGGAGGCCCGGCTCGACGCGATCGTCTATCGCGCGAAATTCGTGCCGACCGTCTTTGCCGCCCGCCAGTTCATCAACCACGGCCATGTGCTGGTGAACGGTCGCCGCGTCAACATTGCGAGCTATCGCTGCAAGGTCGGCGACCAGATCGAGGTGCGGGAAAAGTCGAAGCAGATGATCCTGGTGCTGGAAGCCATTGATCTCGCTGAACGCGACGTGCCGGATTACATCGTCGCCGACCACTCCAAGATGACCGCGACCTTCAATCGCGTGCCGCAACTGGCCGACGTCCCCTACCCGGTGATGATGGAACCGAACCTCGTGGTCGAGTTCTATTCCCGTTAAGGCAGACCTGCCGGAACGAGACTGTTTTTCGGGCCGCCCTGTGCGGCCCGATTTGTTTTTGGCCGGCTGTCGGGCAACCGGCTTTACAACACGGTCCGCAATCCGATAACGCAGGACGACCTTCAGCGGACGGATTGTCGCCCATGGAACTGCTCATCGATCACCGGTCAACAGACGCGCCCGATGACGATCCCTCGGACAGCGAGTGCCATCCGCTGTTCCGGGACACGCCCGACAGCCTGTCGTTTCGCAAGCTGCGCAAGCGCCTCGTCAGGAAAACATGGCGGGCGCTCTCGGACTATGCCATGGTCGAGCGCGGCGCCCGGTGGCTGGTCTGCCTATCCGGCGGCAAGGATTCCTATACGCTGCTCGCCGTCCTGCTCGACCTGAAATGGCGCGGCCTTTTACCGGTCGACCTGCTTGCCGCGAACCTTGACCAGGGACAGCCCGGTTTCCCCGCTCACGTCCTGCCGGATTTCCTGTCGCGCCATGACATCCCGCACCATATCGAGCGCCAGGACACTTATTCCGTCGTTATCGACAAGGTGCCGGAAAACCGGACCTATTGCGCGCTCTGCTCGCGGCTGCGCCGCGGCGCGCTCTACCGCATCGCCCGCGAACAGGGCTGCGACACGGTCGTGCTCGGCCACCACCGGGAAGACATTCTCGAGACCTTTTTCATGAACCTTTTCCACGGCGGCCGGCTCGCCGCCATGCCGCCGAAACTCCTGAACGAGGACGGCGACCTGTTGCTCTGCCGTCCGCTCGCCTATTGCGCAGAAGCCGACATCGCCCGCTTTTCCGACCACATGAAGTTCCCGATCATTCCCTGCGACCTCTGCGGCTCCCAGGACGGCCTGCAACGCGCCCAGATCAAGGCGATGCTGGAGGGCTGGGAAAAGACCCATCCCGGCCGCAAGCAGGTCATGCTGAAGGCGCTCACGAACAGCCGCCCGAGCCATTTGCTAGATAGGAGCCTGTTCGATTTTGCGGGGTTGCGGACGGACCATATAAATGACTGAGCGCCACCTCAACGGCCTCGGGGTAACCGCCACTTTTTTGCTACGGAATTATTGCGTGAGAGTGGATGGGCTAAGCCGTCGAATGAACAGCCGGCTGCCTATTTGTTTGGAAATGCCGCTTGGCAAAAGGTTCGACCAAGAAAAAAACTGTCGCGCGTGAACTCATTGGAATGCAGCAGAGGTTCACGACGACATTCCGCCATTAGATGCGCCTTGAATGCGGGTGCCAAACGGTCGATGCGATCCCTTTCCCTAATTAAAACGGCGGCAGAAGCGATCCTAACCGGTGACACTCGCTGTTTCGACAACTTGGTTTGCACCGTCGTCACAACACTGTTTTGCTGGGCGAACAAAATATGAAGCGCACTTGGCCAGCTGTTGTGCTTCATCCGCCGATCGACTTCGCGTTGAAATTCCTGATAAAACAGGTCGGTATAGGGAGGGCCTAACCTTACAACAATCTGTGCCGCTCCCTGAAACGCTCCGCTGGACGCAAAGTGCGGAATCTGCCCCGCATCGATAATCTGCTGACCCTCGAGCGGCATGCGTTGCAACAAGTGTTTTTGCCAAGCCTCGCCGTACTCGAAGGCGAATGTTGGGGTAAACGGTCTATAGAGGATCTCTTTCACAGCAGGCCAGATTAGGTCGCCGGTGTCCGGTCTTGATCCAGCGATCAAACCCGCGAGGGAGTTAATCTTGTTGAGGTTTACCTGATGGATGAGCTCTTCTACGACGGCTCGGGAAACGGGTTTCCTAACTGAATACAATGGTCCGTCGATAGCATTTCTTGGTACGTCAATTCTAAATGAAAAAACGGTATCGACTGCGTCGTGATAATCCCCTCCTTCTTTCAGCCCGCGGATCAACTGAAAATCTGTAATGTTGTCATAGTCTTCCGCCTTCGTATTTGGTCTGCTGACAACAGAATCACCGAATATTTTCCGTACTTTAGACACACCGAGAAAGTAGGGCGATCGCACAGAAGCAATTTTCTGCCCCGTTTTCAATTCAGTAAAACGGAAATGATCTTTGGTGTATTCGAGGCGAACATCGGCGTTTCTGTCCGACGATGCTTGAATAAGTATGCAGTGACCCTGAAGCAATTCGTATCGTGCTCGAACACTGGCGCCTCGAATATATCGTCTCAGTCTTTCTTCTGGAGAAAGCTGCCGGGGTCCGTACTGTCTGGAACAGGTCTCCCAATCCCGCCCTTTGAATAGCTTTACGATTTCCGCCGAATCTGTCTGAAAGCCCCCTTCCACCATTGCCCGTGGAACGATGGCAAAGGATATTTTATCCTCCACGATTAGATCGTGGATGAGATTTTGCATGCGGCGCGCTGGGTCGGGTTTGCCATCAAAGAGGAGGCTCCGTGGCTTAGCCGAGAAGTACTCGGAGGCTATCCTATTGGACGGCTCGCTCTCCTGCGAGGGCCGATCGCATCCGCTAAGGAGCGCGCTTATGCTGATAGTCAGCGCTGCGACGAGAAACTTGCTTTTCAAAAAACACGCCTCGGACCAACACGAGATTGAAACGAACATATAGAATGTAGGAAACTTCTTTCTATCCGGTTCATGTGGCCGCTATAAGCCGTTGACCAAACACTTAGTCATTGGCTTTGCCCGCCGGGATCGCTTGTCTCCCAATGGTTAGCCGCGCTTCGAGCCTGCATGGAAGCCGAGACCGGAAGCGGCCCCTTCCCCATCGACTTGACACAATGCTCGATCGTGGAGCCTATCCGGTGAACAGGCTGTGGCTTTTTCTGTGAACGATGGCCGCTCACCGAGACGACTGCAAAACAGTCCGAAACGCTACGAAATCCAAATCCATCAAACTAGTTGTGCAGCGCCGTTGCGATCTGACCGGCAAACTTCAACGCTGCCACGGGCAGCGTACGCCCGCGCAGATGTCCTAAAAGCAATTCGCCGACGGCCACGTCCCTCTCGGCCAACGGAATGTAGGCAAGGTCCGGCCGGGCAGCCTTGTTCAGGCCGACCGGGATCTGGAATCCGATCGACCTGCCATACGCGGCGTAATGGCGAACCATCTCGAAGGATTCGGTTTCCAGGATCGGTTCCAGGTTGCGTCGCAGCCGTTTGGCCGCCTGCTCCAAAAGGAACCGCACGCCATATTGCCGATCGGGCAGGACGAGATCGTAGTCGAGGCAATCCCGAAGCCGCAGTTCGGATTCCATGCTGAGCGGGTGATCGTGCGACATGACGGCCATGATCGGTTGGCGCACCGCATGCAGGACCTCGAAATCGACCATATGCACTGGTTCGAAGACCAGTGCCAGATCGCTTTCGAACGTGCTGAGGTCAAGCTCGGCCTGGATCCGGTCACGCACCTTGACCGAAAACGTCACACCGGGAAATTCACTGCGGTAAAGCGAAATCTGCTGTGGCAGGAAATAGGGTAAGAGGGCCTGTGAGCAGGCGATCTTCACATGTCCGCGCCGCACGCCGGACAGGTCGATGACCTGCGACTGAACGCGGGTGAAATCCTGGCGCTGAAAACGGATGTGCCGCAAGAGCAATTCGCCGGCCGTATTGAGACGCATGCCGCGCGGCAGGCGCTCGAACACGTCGGCGCCGAACTCCTTTTCGAACGCCTGGATGCGACGGTTGAGGGCGGACGCCGTGATGTTCATGTCTTCGGCGGCTTTGCGGATCGAGCCCGCCCAGTGAACCGCCTCGATCATCTCGTAGATTTTCAGATGTCTCATCTTCGGCCAATCGTTGCGTTTTTTGCAGCACCTCTGTGTATTTATAGCATTTGAACGCAACGCAAAGCGGTTTCATCCTTGCGGCAATTCTGACCCGAATTGACAACAGGGAATCCGCATGATGTCGAACCACTCCCGCAGGGACTTCATGAAACTGACCGGCGGCACAATCGGTGCCGCAATGCTGCCGTTTCTGAAAGTCCTCCCCGCCCATGCTGCGGGCGACGTGATGGTCGCGGTCACCGGCCAGACGATCAACTCGCTCGATCTGCATCGCACCGGCACCAACCGGGCGTCCTATCAGGTCGCCGTGAACTGCTATGACCGGCTGGTCAGCTTCGGCACCAAAGAAGCTCCCGGCGGCGGCTTGTCCTACGATTATTCGGTGATCGAACCCGAACTCGCCGAGAGCTGGACCACGTCCGACGACGGACTGGTCCTCACCTTCAAGATCAAGCCGGATGCGAAGTTCTGGGACGGGCGCAAGGTCACGGCGGCCGACGTAAAGTGGTCATACGACCGGGCCGTATCGGTTGGCGGTTTTCCGAGCGTTCAAATGAAGGCGGGCGGGCTTGTCCGGCCCGAACAGTTCGAAGCGGTGGACGAGGAGACCTTCGTCATCAAGCTCGACAGACCGTCCAAGCTGACCTTGCCCGATCTGGCGGTCCCTGTGCCGTTCATCATCAACGCCGAAATCGCCAAGGCAAACGCAACGGAAGACGACCCGTGGGCGATGGAATACTTGCACACCAACCCGGCCGGCTCGGGCGCCTTCAAGGTCGCGGCCTGGGAACAAGGCCAGCAATTGGTCTACGAGCGCAATGACGACTGGGTCGGTGGACCGCTGCCGGCCTTCAAGCGGGTGGTGATCCGCGAAGTGCCGAGCCCGGCCACACGCCGCGCGCTGATCGAGCGGGGCGATGTGCAAATGTCGTTCAACATACCGAACAAGGATGCGTCCGAACTCGATGCGATGGACGGTGTGGATGTCTATTCGACGCCGATCGAAAACTGCATCCACTGCCTCTGCCCGAACTTCGCTTTCGAACCGTTCCAGGACGCCAATGTGCGCAAGGCGCTCGCCTATGCCATTCCCTACGACGCCATCTTCAAGACAGCGGCCTACAGCCGGGGCGTGCCGATGTGGGGCGGCTCGGCGGAAATCGAAGACATCGCGTGGCCGCGCAAATCGCCGTTCGTAACCGACATGGCCAAGGCCAAGGAGCATATGGCCGCTTCAGCCCACGCATCGGGTTTCGAAGTGCCGTTGTCGATCAGCCTTGGGCTTGCGGACTGGATGGAGCCGACGGCGCTGCTGTTGCAGGAGGCTTTCGCCGAAATCGGCATCAAGGCCGAAATCGAGAAGATCCCGGGCGCCAACTGGCGTACCGCGGCGCTCGTCGAAAAGCGCCTGCCGCTGCACCTGGAGAATTTCGGCGGCTGGCTCAACACGCCGGACTATTATTTCTTCTGGGCCTACAAGGAAGGCCATCTCTTCAATTCGTCCAACTACCGCAACGACGAGATCGAGAAGCTGGTCGACGACACGCTTCACATCGCCATGGACGATCCGGCCTATGCGCCGGCCATCAAGCGCATGTTTGAGATCGCGTTTGAGGATCTGCCGCGGATTCCCCTCTGGCAGCCGGCACTGAACGTCGCCATGAACGGGGCAACCGATTACGAGTTCTGGTTCCATCGCCAATTGGACATCCGCCCGCTCAAAACCCTGCCGGCGTAATGGTCTCGGCCCGCACGAAAATGATCCTGGGCCGCATGGCCCAGGCCATTCCCGTGCTCGCGGGCGTCGTGGTGATCTCGTTCGTCCTCACCCGCGCCCTGCCCGGCGATCCGGCCGCCTATTTCGCCGGACCTGCCGCTGATGCGGCATCGATTGCCGAGATCCGCGAGGCGCTCGGGCTCGACAAATCGCTCATCGAACAATTCGTCTATTATGTTGGCGACCTCTTGCAGGGAAATCTCGGCACGGCCATTTCGACCGGTCAGCCGGTGGCAGCCGACCTTGCAACCCGGCTGCCGGCTTCACTGGAACTGACGCTTGCAGCCTTGCTGCTTTCCTGCGGCGTGGGCGTGCCGCTTGGCGTGCTGGCGGCAACGCGTCCGGGGACATGGATCGATCATCTGTGCCGGATATTGGTGACGACCGGTGTGTCGATGCCGACCTTCTTCACCGGGATCGTGCTGATCTATGTCTTCTACTATCTGGCAGGCATCGCGCCGTCACCGATCGGCCGGCTGGATTTCATCCACCTGCCCCCGCCCCGCGTGACCGGCTTCTATCTTGTCGATGCGGCCATCGCAGGAAACTGGGAGACCTGGTTCGGCGCATTGCGCCAGCTTGTGCTGCCCGCAACGACGCTGGCGCTCTTCACCCTCGCCCCGATCGCCCGCATGACACGCGCGGCCATGCTTTCCGCGCTGTCCTCCGATTTCATAAGGACCGCGAGAGCCGCCGGGCTCGGCCCAGGCAAGGTGCTCTACGGCTACGCCTTTCGCAATGCGCTTCTCCCGGTCATCACCACGCTCGGCATGGTGTTCTCCTTCACGCTCGGCGCCAACGTCCTGGTCGAAAAGGTCTTCGCCTGGCCGGGCATCGGCTCCTACGCCGTTGAAGCGCTGGTGGTCTCCGACTATGCGGCGGTCCAGGGCTTCGTCCTGTCGATGGCGCTGCTTTTCGTTCTCCTCAACCTGGTGTTCGACATCGCCTATGCGCTGATCGATCCCCGGATCGGATTGTCGTAATGACCGACGCGCCGATCACCGATGCACCGCGCGCCCACGCGGGCGACACCACGCTCGGACACATCGTCTATGTGCTGCGCGAAAACCCGGTGACGCTGATCGCATTCGCGATGCTGGCATTCTTTCTGGGCTGTGCCTTTTTCGGTCCGGCGCTGGTGCCCTACGACCCGCTCGCGACCAACGCGGCCCGTGCGCTCGAACCGCCGTCCTTTGACCATTGGTTCGGAACCGACAATCTGGGGCGGGACGTGTTTTCGCGTGTCATTGTCGCGACCCGCCTGGACCTGACGATATCGGTAGCCGCGGTCGCGCTCAGTTTTGTCATCGGCTCGGTGCTTGGCGCGGCAGCCGGCTATTGGGGCGGCTGGATCGATGCGATCCTCAACCGCTGCCTCGACATGATCATGGCATTCCCGCTCTTTGTTCTGGCCATGGGCGTCGTTGCCGCGCTCGGCAACACGGTCGAGAACATCATCTATGCGACCGCCGTCATCAACATACCGTTTTATGCACGCCTGGTGCGCGCCGAGGTCAACATCCGCCGCAATGCAGGCTTTGCCCAAGCGGCCAAACTCGCCGGCAACAGCGATCTGCGGGTCCTGGCGCTGCATATCTTCCCCAATGCTTTGCCGCCCATGATGGTCCAGGTTTCCCTCAATCTGGGCTGGGCGATCCTGAATGCCGCCGGCTTATCCTTCATCGGGCTGGGCGTCCGCCCGCCGACGCCCGAATGGGGTATCATGGTCGCCGAGGGCGCCAATTTCATCGTCTCGGGCGAATGGTGGTTGGCGCTGTTTCCCGGCCTCTGGCTGATGCTTGCCGTGTTTACATTCAACCTTCTCGGCGACGGGCTGCGTGATATCGTCGATCCGCGCAAGAGAACCTAGGTTCGTTCCTATGTTGTCCATCAAGGACCTTTCCGTCGCCTTCCGAACCCGCAAGGGAGACGTCAATGCCGTGCGCGGCATCTCGTTCGAGGTCGGCAAGGGCGAGACGCTCGGGATTGTCGGCGAAAGCGGATCCGGCAAGTCGGTGACATCCTACGCGCTGATGCGCATTCTGGACACGGGCGGCGAAATCCGAAGCGGCGACCTTGTCTATGGCGGCATCGACCTGCGCAACGCCGCCGAACGCGACATGCGCGATATCCGCGGGCGGGAGATCTCCATGATCTTCCAGAACCCGCGTGCGGCGCTGAACCCGATCCGCCGTGTCGGCCGTCAGATCGAGGATGTGCTG
>JANQQB010000293.1 GCA_028285165.1 Rhodobiaceae bacterium | reverse complement strand
CTCCGTCGTCTTCGCCGCCCCGATTTTCTTCCACGTTACCCGCTATTTCTATAGTCTCACCTAGGAGGGCCTCCGACCATGTCCGATGCATCCGCCTCGCTGTTCAAAGACAAGACCTTCCTGCCGCTGTTCCTGACCCAGTTCATCGGCGCGTTCAACGACAATGCCTTAAAGAGCGCCTTCAGCTTTCTCGTCGCCTTCAAGGGCATGTCGCTGGCCGGGTTTTCGACCGACCTCGCCCTGATGGTCGGCGCGACGGTCTATGTGATGCCGTTCATGCTGTTTTCCGGTATTGCCGGAAACCTCTCCGACAGGATCGACAAGGCCCGCATCGTGCGGGCGACGCGGGTCGCCGAGATCGGACTTGCGCTGGTCGCCGGCGCCGCGCTCGCGCTTGAATCCGGCTGGCTGATGCTGGTCTGCCTGTTTGCCTATTCAACCCAGTCGACCTTCTTCGCACCGGCCAAGTATTCGATCCTTCCGCAAATGCTGCGCACCGATCAATTGGTCAGCGCCAATGCGTGGTTCGAGAGCACCACCTTCATCGCCATCCTGGCCGGCCTGCTCTATGGCGGGTTCATGGCCGGCAACGGTCATCTGGACATACTCATTGCAACGCTGGCCGGGCTTGCTGTGGCCAGCTATGCGATCACCCGGATGCTGCCGGTCATCCCCGCCGTCGGCGAGCAGCCGGGCACACTCGCCAGCGCGCTCCGTCCGGTGACCACATCGGTCATCGCCGTCGGCAAAGTCTTTCAGAATGTACGACTGACCCGGTCGACCATGGGCATTGCCTGGTTCTGGGCTATCGGACTGGTGGTCATCAGCGTTTTTCCGAACGTCGCCAAGGAACAGCTCGCCGCATCGGTCAATACGGCCAACGCGCTGATCGGCTGCTTCGTGATCGGTATCGGGCTCGGCACCTTCGTTATCTCCCAGGCCCTCAAGGGCCAGATCTCCGCCCGCCATGTCCCCCTCGGGGCGCTCGGCATGGCCATCTTCCTGGTCGACCTCGCCTATGCGATCGACGCCTATTCGGGCCCGGCCGATGCTGGCATCATGGCCTTTGCAAGTTCGGCGGCCGGCCTGCGCATCATCGTCGACATGATCGCAATCGCGGCTTTCGGCGGCGTCTTCACCGTACCGCTCTATGCCATTCTCCAGCATGCCGCAGACGAAGATGCCCGCTCGCAGACCATTGCCGGCAGCAACATCCTGTCCTCCATCGTCATCGTGCTGGTCTCGACGCTTGCGACGGTCGCCATGGGGTTCGGTTTTTCCTTCGAGAACCACCTCTTGCTGTTTGCGATCATCAATGTCTTTGCCGCACTTTACGTATTGCGCCTGGTGCCCGACGAAGTGATCAAGTCGCTCGGCGCGATGCTCGTGAAATTCCTGTTCAAGGCACGCGTCGCAAACCTGAAGGCTTATGGCGACGGTTCCGAAGCGGCCGTCGTCGTCGCCAACCACACGTCCTATCTCGATGCGATCCTGCTCGGCTGCCTGCTGCCGGGCCGGCCGGCTTTCGCCATCAATTCCCATGTGGCGCAGCGCTGGTGGGTCAGACCGGCCTTTCTGTTCTTCGACCTGATTCCGGTGGACCCGACCTCGCCCTACACGGTGCGCAAGATGGTGCGTATCGTGCGGGATGAACGACGGCGCCTCATCATCTTTCCCGAGGGCCGGCTGACGGTGACCGGGGCACTGATGAAAATCTATGACGGCCCGGCCATGATCGCGGCCAAGGCGGACGCGCCGCTCATTCCGGTGCGCATCGAGGGCGCGCAATTCTCAAAGTTCTCTTATATGGCCGGCAAATTGCCGCTGCGCTGGTTCCCCCGGATCACGCTGACCGTGCTCCCCCAGGAGACGATCACGGTGCCGGACAACCTGGTCGGGCGTAAAAAGCGCGCGGCAGCGGCCGCCAGCCTGCACAAGGTCATGACGCGCATGGTGTTCGACACGAGCCCGCTCGACACGTCGGTCTTTACCAGCCTGATCGCGGCGGCCGAGACCTACGGCAAGCGGCCGGTCGTGGAGGACATCGAACGCAACCCGGTCGGCTATCGCCGGCTGCTCACCGGCGCGTTCGCGCTCGGGGAGCGCTTCGCGCCGCATTCCGTGCCCGGCGAACGCCTGGGATTGCTGCTGCCGAATTCCACCGCTGCCGTGATCTCGTTCTTCGGCTGCCATGCCGTCGGGCGCATCCCGGCCATGCTCAACTTCACCGCGGGCACGGCCGGCATTCATGCCGCCCTGGCGGCGGCGGAAATCAAGACCGTCATCACGTCGCGCCGCTTCGTCGACCGCGGCAAGCTCGAGCCGCTGATCGAGGCCATCGGCGAAAAGGCCAAGGTGATCTATCTGGAAGACCTGCGCGACGAAATCGGAACCGGCCGCAAACTCGCCGCGGCCCTGAAGGCGCGGATCCCGCGCCTCGCCTACCGCTTTTCGGCCGGCGGCAAGGTCTCGGCCGACGGGGAAGCGGTCACGCTGTTCACCTCCGGTTCCGAAGGTTTGCCGAAAGGTGTGGCACTGTCCCACCGCAACATCCAGGCGAACCGCTATCAGGTCACCTCGGTGATCGATTTCTCGCCGAACGACACGGTTTTGAACGCCCTGCCGATGTTCCATTCCTTCGGCCTGACGGCCGGCACGCTCTTGCCGGTTCTGTCGGGGGTCAAGACCTTCCTCTATCCCTCGCCGCTGCATTACCGCATCGTTCCGGAGATCGCCTATGACAGCAACGCGACGATCCTGTTCGGAACCGACACCTTCCTGACCGGCTATGCGCGCATGGCCCACGCATACGACTTCTATTCGCTGCGCTACGTTTTCGCCGGCGCGGAACGGGTACGCCCGGAAACTCGCAAGGTCTGGAACGAGAAGTTCGGGCTGCGTGTTCTGGAGGGCTACGGCACGACGGAAACCTCGCCGGTGCTTGCCATCAACACACCGATGGCCAACGTGCCGGGCACGGTCGGCCGGCTCCTGCCCGGCATGACGGCCCGGATCGAACCGATTTCCGGGGTCGACGACGGCGGACGCCTGCACGTGGCCGGTCCAAACGTGATGCTCGGCTATCTCAAGGTCGACAATCCGGGCATCATCCAGGCGCCGGACGGCGGCTGGCACGATACCGGCGACATCGTCACGCTCGACGACCACGGCTTCATCACGATCAACGGCCGCGCCAAGCGGTTTGCGAAGATTGGCGGTGAAATGGTCTCGCTCGCGGCCGTCGAGGCGCTTGCCGGCGAGATGTGGCCGGAGGTCGCCGTCTGCGCCGTCGCTCTGCCGCACGACAAAAAAGGCGAGCAGGTCGTTCTGCTTTCTGAAAGCGACGACACCGACGCCAAGGCGCTTACCCGGTTCGCCAAGTCGAAGGGCATTGCCGACATCATGGTGCCGAAAACGATCCTGAAGGTCGATGCCATCCCGCTGCTCGGCACCGGCAAGGTCGACCTCAAGGGGGCACAGGATCTCGGCGCCCGCCTGATGGGCGCGACGGCGGCGGATACAGCCGCAAGGGATGAGGCAAACGTCGCATGACGCGACAGACCCGATCCGGCTGAAAGTGTCCCGATCCCACGAGTCCGATCGGGACTTTTCGGCTCCGTCCCTTGTGAAAATCATGTAGCGGAACCAAAAATCGACCCGCAATGTCCGGTTGACGCGCCCGTCGTTAAGATAAAGTGTGATTTCCACTCGCTTGGCATTGCATTCGAGTGAAAAACCTTTAAATGCCTTGAATTCTTGTTGTGCGGCGACGAGAAAAATCAGCAACCCATGGCTGCGAGCGATCGCAGATTAGAGAACGAACGGTCCCTGGCGGCGGCCGGTTGCCCACCCATGAGTACGAAAAGTAACAGAGGCAAAGTCGAATGATAAAAATGGCGAAATCAATCGCTATCGCCGGCGCGCTTTTATTGGCGTCCGGCACGGCACATGCCGTTGTGTTAAACGGCAATTTCGAAGATGTTTCATCGTCTGTTCCAAATTTTGGACTGGTGAACGGCAATTCTCTTTCTGATCTGGCAGGACGAACCGGAAGAAGGTCCTGGGACGTATACGATTCGCTCCCCGGATGGAGAACCGGATCAGGCGCCGGCATCGAAGTTCAATCGAACGGTACGCTCGGCTCGATCAACGCGCATTCCGGCCAGCACTACATCGAGTTGGACAGCCACCCGCGCGGAAACTCGAACTCATCCATGGAACAGGATGTGACGCTCGGCGTCGGTTCATACGAGTTGTCATTCTGGTACAGCCCGAGAAACCATCAGACCGACTCGAATGGCATCGATTACAGCATCAGCGACGGACTTCTGGCCGGTTCGATCACGGGCCCGGGCACCATCCCGCAGGTCACCAGCGTGGGCAATTGGTCCCTCGTGACGGCCCGGTTCATGGTGGGTGTCGCCGGAGACTACACACTTTCCTTTGCTGCGACCGGCCGGCAAAACACCCTGGGCGGCTTTGTCGACACCGTAAGCATCGCGGCCGTGCCGTTGCCGGCAGCAGGCTTGCTCTTGCCGGTCGGCTTTGCCGTGCTTGTCGCCGCCAAACGGCGGCGCAAGGCCAGCTAGAAAAATTTCGAAGCGCGATACGCAGCGGCGAAGGTTCGCCGTTGCTCTTTGAAAACAAATCCGACAAGCGGTTTGACCAAGGTCCGCGGTAAACGCCGTCGATCAGGATCGAAAAAGTCCCATCGGCACGCAGAACGCGTTGATCAGACAATGGTCTCCAGGACCGCAATGTGATCCGTGCCGATGCCGCAACACCCGCCGATAACCCGGACGCCGCGTGCGAGCCAATTCCGGCTGTATGCGGCGTAGGCCTCAGGAGAGATCTGGTCGTCGTAGATCCACTTCCCGTCACCGTACACGGCCGCATGCGCATAGACGCCGACAAGACCGTGCCAATGCGTATCGAGGACATTTAGGCAGGCATCGATGTATTTCACATCGGTGTGCATGATGTTGACGAGGGGCACGTTTCGATCGGCGAGCACAGCCAAAGCGTCGGTCAGCGGCTCGCCTTTCTCAAGGCAGATTGTGCCCGCGGCATCCGGCTCGCAGGTCAGGCCGACCCAAATCGGCAACCCGCTGGTTTGTGCCGCCTCGAGCGTCACCAGCATGCGATCGATTTCGACCATCATTTCCAGCATCAGCAGGTCCGCGCCGGCCTCCGCCATGATCTGCGCCTGTTGCGTGATGGAGGCGCGGAGCGAATCCAGCGGCGGATGATTTCCGGTCCAGGACCAATAGGAGACCCCGCCGGCGACCAGCACATCCGGCTTTCCGGATCGCTCGCGAGCCTCACAGGCGAGCTCGACACCCCGGCGGTTATAGGCCTCGAAATCATGTTCGACGCCGGCATCGCGCAGCGCATGGCGCGACGTGGCGAAGGTATTCGAAATGATGATCTCGGCGCCGTGACGGATGTAGTCTTCATGGACCTCGCGCACGATGTCCGGGTGGCTCAGCGCGCCGCCGCCGTTCCACGCATTGTCCAATTGCGGAACGCCACGGCGCTCGATCTCCGTGCCGGTTGCGCCGTCGATCAGAATATGTGCGCCGCGTTCCAGACGGCCCAGGAGACTTTCATAGCGGGTCATCTTCGAATGTCCCTCCCCCGACGCCAAGCCGGCTGTGCCGGATCATCCTGAACGCAAAGCGATCCACCGGCAGCAACGGGTCTTGGCTGTCGGTCCGTCAGACCGGACGTGATCTAGCGGATGAACTGATCGACGTAGTCCTCGCCCAAGCCGACCTTGGTGTAATGGGCGCGGCACAGGTCGATCTTGGTGAAGACATCCTCATAGCCAAGTGTGTTCCCCATCGGATCGACATACAGCATGACACCGTTGACCTGAAAATAGGTGATCATTTCGTCGACGTCGTCGGGCACGACCAGCGTGTGCGTCTCTCCCGGCGGTTCGTACACATAGCCGCCTTCTTCGGCGACCCAGTCGTGCTCGAGATAGTGCCAGCGGCCCTTCAGCACGAAACCGTGCACCGGCTGCGGATGACGGTGGCGCGAAAGCACGCCGGACTTTCGGACCCGCAAGAGGTTCATCCAATAGCCCTGCGAGCGGTTTAGACATAACGGCCGGAATGACACGTTTTCCGCCTGAGGCACCCAGATCCGTTCATCGTCGGCGATTGCCTTGGGAACGACGATCTCGTCCTGGGCGTCCGGCGGAAACGGCAATTGGTAGGGCGTCCTTGGATCTTCGTCGATCGCTTGCAGTGGCATGTTTTCCTCGTTCGGTTCTTCTCGATTTCTTCGGCCGTTCGCGACCCTATCACATGGCCGCATACCCGCCGTCGACGGGATAGACCGATCCTGTGACGAACCCGGCGGCATCGGACAGGAGCCACGCGACGAGTTCGCCTACTTCTTCCGTTTTGCCCCACCTGTTCAGCGGCGTGCGGCCGAGGATCGGGCCGTTGCGGGCGGGATCTGCGCGCAATTGCTCGGTCATTTCCGTTTCGATCCAGCCCGGCGCAACCGCGTTCACGCGAACACCGTCCGCTGCCCAGCGACCGGCCAGCGCCTTTGTCAATTGTGCCACCCCGCCTTTCGAGGCGGAATAGGCCGGGACGAGCGGTCCGCCGAAATAGCTCAGCATGGATGCGGTGTTGACGATGGCGCCACCGGATCGCGCCAGCAGCGGATGGGCCGCCAAACAGGTTCGCATCGTGCCCGTGAGATTGACGTCGATGACGGCGATGAAGGTCTCGATTTCGTATTCCCGGCCCCGGGCCAGAATACCGGCACAATTTACAAGTCCGTCCAGCCGGTCGAATTCGGCAAAGAAGGCGTCTACCGCCGCCTGGTCGGTCACGTCCAATTGCGTGGCCGTGACATCGGGCGCGATTTGCACAGACCGGAATTCCTCAATTTCGGCTTCGCCGACGCCCGTGGCCGTCACCCGCCACTTGCGGTCCGCCAGCACTTTCACGACGCCGGCGCCGATGCCGCGCGTGCCGCCGATGACTGCCACATGTTTCATGCCGCCCGCTCCCCAAGAAAGGCTTTAACCACCGCCCGGCGCGGCATCGGCGCCATCGTACCACAACCCCGGCCAGACAGCGCGGCGGCGGCGTTTGCACCGAACGCTCTGGCCGTCTTGCCGGACCCTGCGATGATGTCTTTGTTCACAATAGGAACCTCCGGATCGGCTCTGTTCACGGAACCGAAGGTCCGGCATCGCCGGACCATTTGTTGCGCCAGTTTTTCGGCTGTTCGCCGTTCAACACTCGGGCGACCTCCTCGGCGGCGCGGGTCTGAAGCGTTTTTGTCGAACGCTCGGAATACCAGGCAATATGATCCGACAAGACCGTGTTCGGGGCGCTGAGGAGCGGATGATCGGGGTCGACCGGCTCCTGTTCGAAGACATCGATGCCCGCACCGAAAAGCCTCCGCTCTCTCAATGCCTCGGCCAAGGCCATCTCGTCGATGAGCCCGCCCCGAGATACGTTGATGAGGATCGTGGTCGGCTTCATCATCGCCAGACGATCGGCGTTGATGATGTGTCGCGTTTCCGGCAGAAGCGGGGTGTGCAGGCTGATGACGTCCGCCTTGCGGCACACGTCGTCGATGGAAACCTGCCGCATGCCGCGTTCGGCAAGTAGCTGGGTATCGGCATAGGGATCGACCACCAATGTCTCGGCGAAGCCGAACACTCCGAATTTGCGTGCCGCCTCGGCACCGATGCGGCCGAAGCCGATCAGGCCGAGAATTGCGCCCTCGCGACCGGGAATCCTCTCCTCGCTCCCGCTGCCCCAGTTTGCATTGCGGACCGCGCGATCGCGGGAAACGACACGCCGTTGAAGCGCCAGGTAAAGCGCGACCGCGTGGTCGCTGACCTCATGCTCGGCGCCGTAATCCGGCACGTTCGCGACATAGATGCCGCGGCCCTTGGCGGCATCCATATCCACATTGTCCACGCCGACACCGTATCGCATGACCAGTCTCAGACTTGGGCAGGCTTCAATTTCGGCGGCCGATACCGTGCGTTCCCTGACCAGGATGGCAACGGGGTCGAGGTCGCGCAGGCTGGAGACCGCATCGTCGTCCTTGCCGATCGCCACGATGTCCGCGCCGAGCGGAGCAAGCACGGCTTGCTCCACCCGGTAATCGGCATAGCCGGGCTCCAGCACAGCGACGGCTTTTAAGGGCATGATGCGGCCTCTCTCGCGCTGTTATTGGGCGCGGTACGCCTGCACCGCGGCGTCGAGACGATCCGGCCACTCCGACCCGATTTCACCGACGACGAAGTCGCGGACGGACGGTTGCGCCTTGGCACGGAAAGCGGCTTTCTGCTCCGGGCTTACCGGCACGACTTCCATGCCCTTTTCCGACAGGATCACCGTCGCATTGGCGTCCTGCGCGGCGGTCATGCCGCGATGGATGACCTTGGAAATCTCAACGCACTGGTTGACCGCTGCCTGTTCGCCCGCTTCCAGACCCTCATAAAAACTGTCCGACATCATGTAGGCGTGCCAGGAGAAGACGTGACCGTCGAGGGACACGTATTTCTGGTGCTGGTAAAGCGATGCGTTGACGATGTTGGTCACGCCGTTCTCCTGGCCATCGACCACGCCCTGCTGCAAGGCGCCGGGCAGTTCCGGCCACGGAACCGGCGTCGCCGAAGCGCCAAGGCTCTCCACGAGGGTCACCCAGACCGGCGCGGTCATGACCCGCATCTTCAAACCCTTCATGTCATCCGGCTCGGCTACCGGCCTGACATTGTTGGTGAAATTGCGCACGCCGTTGTCGGCAACCCCGAAGACACGAATGCCGGTTTTTGCCCGCATGTCCTCGAACAAGGCATCGCCGAACTCACCGTCCATCACAGACCAGGCCATCGCCTGATCGTCGAACAGATACGGGATCGCCAGCACGGAAAACGGCTTGTAGGTCGCCGAGATCGGGCCGTCATGCACGACGGCCATCTGGATGGAGCCGAGTTGCAAGCCTTCGATCACCTCGGAACCGCCGCCAAGCTGGCTGGCGGGAAAGATCTGCACGTCGATGCTGCCGGCCGTCTTGCCCTCGACGCAGGATTCAAAGGCCAGGGCGGCTGCGTGTTTCGGCGAACTCAGATCAGCGGACTGAAAGTGGGCGTATTTGAGATCCTTTGCGAGCGCCGACGGGGCGCCCAACAGCAACGCCGTCGTTGCACAGGCGGAAAGCAGTCCGGACAAGGCTTTCATTTTTAATCCTCCCTTTCAGGTCAGTTTGCAAAGCCGAAGTAACGGGGAACGAACGTGCTGATTTCCGGGACCAGGATCACCAGGAGCAGCACGACAAGTTCAGCCGCCAGGAGCGGCAGAACAGCTTTGGACAATCCCTCGATCCGCAATTGGCCGACCGTCGCAATCACGAACAGGACCGGCCCCACGGGCGGCGTGATCATGCCGATGGTCAGATTGAGGACGAGCATCATGCCGAATTGTAAGGGGTCGATGCCGGCGCTCGCCGCAATCGGACCGAGAACCGGGGTCAGGATGATCAGGGCCGGTAAGGTGTCGATGAAAAAGCCGCAGACCAGAACGAACCCGGCGAGGATGAAGAGGATGCCCAATTGATTGTCGGTGATTGAGGTAATGGCCCGCGCGAGCTCCTGGGGGATCTGCAGATAGGTCAGAAGCCAGGCGAAGATCGACGCCATGGCAACGATCAGAAGCACTGAAGACGTGATCACCGCCGCCCGGGCGAAGGCATCGTAGAGGCTGCGCAGAGTGAAGGCCCGCATGGCGAAACCCAGGACGAGCGCATAAGCGGAGGCAACCGCTCCGGCTTCGGTCGGAGTGAAAACACCAAACAGAATGCCGCCCAGGATAATCGCCGGCATGATGATCGCCGGCAGGGCGGCGGCGGCGCTGGCACGCAATTCACCCAACGTCGCCCGCTCGGACCGACCCCGATAGCCGTGCCGACTGGAAATGATCTGGTTGGCGACGGCCAGTGCCAGGCCGAGCAGGATGCCGGGAAGGATTCCGGCCAGGAAAAGGCCCGCGACCGTCACGCCGGACGTCGAGATCGCGTAGATCACCGCCAGGATCGACGGCGGGATGATCGGCCCGATCGTCGCCGTCGCAGCCGACAGCGCGCCTGCATAGTTCGGCGCATAGCCGGCCTTGCGCATCATGCGCATGACGATTGCCGACGGTCCCGCCGCATCGGCCAGCGCCGAGCCGCTGATGCCGGCAAACAGCATCGACACCAGAATGTTCACGTGCCCCAGTCCGCCGCGGACATGGCCGACCAGCACATTGGCGAACCGCAAGAGCGCATTGGTCAACCCGCAGGCCGTCATCAGTTCGGCGGCGAGGATGAAAAACGGCACGGCCATCAGCGGAAAACTGTCGATCCCGGCGAACATGCGCTGTGCCGCGACCAGCGGATTCAGTCCGCCGTCGATGTAGATCGCGGCCATCCCAGCGATGCCCATGGTGAACGCAACCGGCACACCCAGAATGAGCGTGGCAAAGAACAGCGTTATGAGGGTCGTGCCCATGGTCACGGTCCATCCCCCGCGTCCAACAGGCGGGCACGCTCTTCGGCGTCCCGTTCGGGATCGACAAACCGCCGCGCAAAAAGCGCGAGATGAGCCAGAAACAAGGCGCACCCGATGGGAATGGCGAGGTACGGTATGCCGCGCGACATGCCGGTCGACATGGTCTCCTTGGACCAGCCGAAATCGACGAAGCGGATGCCCAGCCAGCCCATTGCCGCCATGAAGACGAACAGGACGATCACCACCATCCAGCGCAGCAGGCGCCCGGCGGGTGCGGGAAGCATGTCGGCCACCAGATCGATGGCGACAAGGCGACGCTCGCGCAAAGCCAGACCGGCGCCCGCGAACGCGCCGAAAACCATGAGATGCCTGGCCGCCTCCTCGCCCCATGCGAAGGACGAACCAAGCACGTAGCGGCCGATCACATTGGCAAACACGATGCCGAAGATCGCCGCCAGCGCCACAGCAACCAGCGCCCGATTCGCTTCGACAAAGGCCGATTCCAATCGGCGCATTGGCGTCCTCCCGGTCCAGTCTTGTTTTCCAACTGGCATACAATCCGCTAGCATACTGCATGGTGCATGTCAAAGCTCCCATGTTGTGAGCGCACCGCTAATCGGCTACCACTCGTCTCAACGGAGACTGTCTTGACCGCTTTTGAACGCCCGAAATCCCTGACCGAACTGGTCACCGAAGAAATCCGCCGCCAGATCGTCGAAGGCCGGGTGGACCTGGGCGAAGCGCTATCGGAAATGAAGCTTGCGACGGCGCTCGACGTCAGCCGCACGCCAGTCCGCGAGGCTTTCAACCGCCTGGAAATGGAAGGCCTCGTGCGGACCGAACCGCAACGGGGGACATTCGTTTTTTCGCTCGGGCCGAAAGAACTGGCAAAGATCTGCGATGTTCGGGTTTGTCTGGAAACCGCCGCGCTAAAGGCCGCTTTTCAAAGCGACCGGTACGGCCTTTCCGACCAATTGAACCTGTGCACCGAGGCCATGGCCAAGGCCCGGAAAGCGGGCGATGACGACGCTTATCTGCGCGAGGATACGCGGTTCCATCAATGCATTGTCGACAGCGCGGACAACCGCTTTCTCAATGACGCCTATCAGACCATTGCCACGAAAATGGCAGCGCTGCGCCACCGTCTCGGGCGGCATCCGGATCACATGGCGAAGTCCTACGACGAACACATCGAAATTGCGGCATCGGTCGCTGCAGGCGACCTGGATCGGGCAAATGCCGTTCTGATCGACCATATCGATCGAAAGGAAGGGTCATATTGGAGCGAGGCGGCCGTGGATGTCGTTTCTGCCTGACTTTGCAGGAGCGCCGGCCGGGGCTTGCGGCGTGCATCGTTGACGGCTGCCGCCTGACGGGACCTTGACTGGCGAAGCCAAGTTCAGCACCCGCCGATGCCTTGCCAGGCCTCGAAGCCAAAATCTCTGAACAGTTATCAAGCGAATCAGCGGACACTGACGACAGGGCCGAGCCATTGTGCACCTAGTACCTCGTCTCAGATATTTTGACGGCTTGATGGAGAAGACTCGTGCCTGGGCTAGGCGCGTCGCGCAGCGCGATGTGGGACATCGAGCAAGCGGCGCAACGACGCCCAGGCACGAGCCTTCGCCACCGAAGGCCAGCTTGTCCTGGATTTTGGACGTTGTTGCCCTGCTTGACCGATGCTCCACATCGCTCTGCGCAGGGCGCCTAGCCAAAAGCCAGGACAAGCCGGTCAAACCGTCAAAATATCTGAGACGAGGTACTAGGGAATTCCCGCAAATTTACAAATCGACAGCGAAGGGACACTGACTTATTCTGGCAAGACAATCCGTTTTATTGCAGTTCCGCCAATAGATCCGCATACACAACAGGATAAAATCATGTCCAGCCTGGATAAAGTCACCGACGCCTGGATGAAAAACGCCGCGGAGGCAGCCGAGCGGTGGGAAAAGCGGGCCAGCGAGCGGGCGGAAATACAGGCAAAGCTGGACGCGGAAGGCCCAGGGGCCGCGGATGCGCCGGATTTTGTAGAGGCGTATCGAAACCGGGCATCCGGACGACGGGCCGAGCGGGCGCTTCACCCGACGCCCCTGCCCGACGACATCCGCGTCGAGCGCATTATGGGCATCGACAACAGGATCCGGTTCCCGGAAACCGTTGAAGAACGCGATGCCGGCCGACCGGTCGCGCGCATCGTCACCTTGCCGCAAAGCGGACGCCCGGCTGAGGGTTTCGGCAGCGGTTTCATGATCACGCCGCGTCTGCTGATGACCAACCACCACGTCATCGCGACCGTGCGGGAGGCTCGTGGCATCGGGGCGAATTTCGATCACGGCTTCACACGCGGCGGCGGCGTGACACCCGGCGAAATCTTTGACCTCTTGCCCGATACCTTCTTTGCCAGCGACAAGGCGCTTGATTATGCGGTCGTCGCGGTTGGAGACCGCAGCCTGTCCGGCAAGGCGCTGGACGCGTACGGACACCACCCCCTGATCGAACGCACCGGCAAGATCCTGATCGGAAAGCCGATCAACATCATCCAGCATCCGGACGGCGGGCCGAAAATGTACGCCAACAAGGACAACGACGTGATCGACCGGTTGGAGGATTTCCTGCACTACCGGACCGACACCAAGCCAGGCTCGTCGGGCTCCCCCTGTTTCAACGATTTCTGGGAGGTGGTGGCCCTGCACCACAGCGGCGTGCCGGCGATGGCCAACGGACGAATCCTCAATAAGGACAACAAACCCTGGACCCGTGCCCAGGGCGTGGACGCCGTGCAATGGGTCGCCAATGAAGGCGTGCGCATCTCGCGCATTCTTGCCGACCTGCGCAGCCGGTCCTTTTCCGATCCGCAACAGGCAGCGCTGCGCGATGAAATCTTTGCGCTTGGCGTTTCGGCCGACGAGTCCGGCGATGCCGTCTCCCTGCCGCCCGCGGTGGCGACGGTCACCGCGGGCCCGGCGCGTCCGGCGCCCAGTGTCGGCAGCGGCGAGATGGCCCAGACGATCGTGCACGTGCACGGGCCGGCAAACGTCTATACCGGAACCGTCACCCAGACCGCCTCGGCGACAGCCGAACAACCTCTGCCGAGTCCGGCCGCGCAGGAGAGCGGACTCGGCGCGGAAGCGGCGATCCGCTTCGATCCGCATTACGGGCGTCGGCGCGGCTATCAGTCGACGTTTCTCGACGGCTTCGACATCCCCCTGCCCCGGGTCCAACCGGCACGGGCCGGCGAAATCGTCACCGACCGGCACGGCAATCCGCAGATTCTCGATTACCACCATTTCTCGCTGGTCATGAATCGGGTCTGGCTGTTGCAGATGTGGTCGGCAGTCAATGTCGATTACAGCCCGGAAGTGCGCTGGGATCTGGAGCGATCGGATTTCGGCAGCGACAAGTGGATCCATGACCCGCGTCTGTCGGAAGCCCTGCAGATCGACAACGAGGAACTCTACGCCCCGGCAAAAAAGTTCGATCGCGGCCATGTCGTGCGCCGCGACGACAATGTCTGGGGCGTGACCCGCGAAGAAGTCGAATTTGCCAATTCCGATACGTTCCATTGGACGAATTGCACGCCGCAGCACGAGAACTTCAATCGATCCAGTCTGAGCGGCGTGTGGGGTCGCCTGGAAAACCACATCAAGAACCAGGCTTCGGCCGTCGGCGGCAAGCTGATCCTGTTTTCCGGCCCTGTGCTCGATATTGAACGCGCGATCCCGCACGATTTCGGCGGCGGTCTGTTCCGGGTTCCGCTCGATTTCTGGAAGGTTGCGGTCGTAGTTGAGCCGCCTGCCGGCCGCCGGGCCAGGAAGCTGCGTGCTTACGGTTTCGTGCTCGAGCAGAAAAAGGCGATCGATACCAAGGGACTTGAAAAGCTTCCCGTGGAGGAGCGGTTCGACGTCGGCGACTGCGAAGCCCAGCAACGCTCGCTCAAGGCTGTCGAGAAACGGACCGGGCTGGTGTTCGCCGACATTGTGCGCGAGGCCGATGTCATGCTTGAGGCCGCGGATGACGCCGTCGTCGCGCTGGAAAGCCTGGACGACCTCAAACTGCAGCCGTGATCGTGCCATCCAGAGGAAGCCGCAATGCCCAGCGTCGAGGTCTTCGGTAGCCGTATCGTCGATGCCCGCCCTGACCGGCTCGATCTCCGGGACCGGATATACCGCCCGCCTCTGCGGCCGATCGAACCGGAATTTCCGACACCGGAACAGATCAGAACATTCCTTGCACGATACGAACACCTGATTCTCGATCAGGGCTCGAGCGGACGCTGCACCGGATACGGCCTCGCGGCGGTGATCAATTATCAGTACTGGTTTCGGGCCCAAAAGGGCGCCGCTTCCCTGCGGCTGCCAAAATCGGAACAGTCCGGCACACCAGGTCGGAAGCCTGAGCAAGAGGCGGATGTCGCGGCGCACGACCGGGTCAGTCCGCGCATGCTCTACCAGTTGGCCAAGCTCTATGACGAATGGGACGGCGAGGATTACGAAGGGTCGAGTTGCCGGGGCGCGATGCGCGGCTGGCATCACCACGGCGTGTGCCTGGACGAATACTGGCCGGAAAACACCAACGGCATGGAGCTTTCGTCCGATGCCTGGATCGCCGATGCCGCGCGCCATCCGCTCGGCGCCTATTACCGGGTGGAGACGCGGTCAATCGCCGACATGCAGGCCGCGATCCAGGAAATTCATGCGGTCTATGCGTCCGCCACGGTGCATGATGGATGGAATCTCGGCACATCGCGGGACAGTCTCGTCGAAATCGACTGGACGCCGGATACACGCCCGCTCGGCGCCCATGCCTTCGCCATCGTCGGCTACAATGCGCGCGGCTTCATCGTGCAGAATTCCTGGGGCCGGAATTGGGGAACCCGCGGCTTCGCGCTTCTGACCTATCCGGACTGGCTGGCCAATGCCATGGATGCCTGGGTGGCCGTCTACGGCGCACCAATCGTCATCGAGCGGACACCGATCGCGGTCACGTCCTCCGGGCTGCTGGCGCATGCTTCACGAGAGCGCGCGCATACACCTGCACCGGTTGCCGGGTCGGCTTCGAGCAAACCGACGGTTCGCCGCTGGGACGAAAGCACGAGCTATGTGCATTCAATCGTGCTCGGCAATGAAGGCCGCCCGATCACGCGGCTGGTGCAGGCCGACACCGGCGCCGACCATGTGCGGATCGCAGCGCTCGACGGCGTTCTGTCCTGGTGCCGCAAGAAACGCGGCAACCGGAAAGTCCTGATCTATGCGCATGGCGGCCTGAATGACGAGGCGGCGTCGCTGCGCCGGATCCGTGTGCTCGGCCCGGCTTTCGCGGCAAACGGTGTCTACCCGCTCTTCGTCACCTGGAAAACCGGCGTCCTGGAAACCCTGGGCAACGTCTTTCGGGATGCGTTCACCAAGGAACAGGCTGAAATCCCGATCGACCGGTCCAAGGGTCTTGGCACCCTGTTTCGCGAGATCGGCAACCGCATTGCCGACGCGAACAATTATACATGGGAGGCGATCGCGCGCCGTGTCGCGGTCAAATCGCTGTGGACTGAAATGAAGGAAAATGCGGCCCGCGCGTCGAATACCGGGGGCGGCACCTTTCTGCTCGCACGGCATATGGCCGTCCTGCGCACAAAGTACCCGGAGATCGAATTCCATCTGGTGGGCCATTCCGCCGGATCGCTGATATTCGGTCACCTGTTCGATGAATTGCGACGATTGAACATCGCCGTCGACGGCATGACCCTGTTCGCGCCGGCCTGCACGCTCGCCTTCGCAACACGGTATTTCGGCGCAGCGTTCGAAAAGCCGGTGCTCGATCGGGACAAAGTGTTCCTGCATGTGCTGACGGACGAGAATGAACGCAACGACAATGTCGCCGGCCTCTACCGGAAATCCCTCCTCTATCTGGTGAGCCGGGCTCTCGAAAAGGATCACAAGACCCCCCTACTCGGCATGATGCCCGCCCTTGATCCGACATCGGCGTCCTATCGGCCGAATACGTTTCCGAAAGACCACGACCACCCGGACATCAGGGCATGGCAGCGCATCTGGGGTCGGCAAACCGATGGGGTGTTCCAGATCGAAAGCCGGGAAGTCGCGACCGCCACGGCGGATGCACCCGACGGCAAGACCTATATGCGGTCCACCCACGGGTCGTTCGACAACAACATCGCGGTCATGACGGAGACCCTGGAGCGGATCCTCGGCCGCAAATTGCCGGTCGCCATAGACGATCTGTCGGAATTTTGATCGGCCCCAGCGAACGCTACGGACACTGATCGTGCGAGATTGCGAAATCTTCTTTCGCGCCGTGACTCGCACCGCGTCTGAAACTTCTGATCCAAAACCTTGGAATCAATACAATTATAGGTTTCTTCCGGGCAAGGGTGGTCCGGTAGCCGTGCGGGCCGAAAAAATTCTCCGGCTCCCAGCAGGCTGATCGGCCGCCTGCTCCGTGTTTTCTCATATGTATTTCCCCGCCCCGTCTCCTATATTCATTCGCAACACCATTGCGACACGGACACAACGCTCGAGGGGGAACGGAGCGGATGAGCGAAGACAGGAGTGTCGAAGCGGACCAGCCGGCCAGCCTGACCCGACGCTCCGTCCTGTTCGGTGGCGCAGTCGGGCTTGCAGCTCTCGGATATTTGAGCCTGCCGGCGATCCGTCGGCTCTTTGTCGGAAGTTTCGATTTCGAAGACCTTGCGACACCGACGGGCTTCCGGCGCATCGCCGCCCGGGAAATCTCCAGCGTCGCCAATCCGTTTGTCGGAGTCGGGCCCGGCGACGGGCGTCCGTCGAAGGCAGATGTCGACCGCATTTTGTCGGACATATGCGCCGCGCTCTACGGCAAGAACCGATTTGCGCCGGGCGTTGTGCCGATTGCCTCCTTCTCAGACTACAATTGTCCCTATTGCCGGGTCCTGACGCAGGCACTTTCACGGCTTGCCGACGGAACCAAGAACCGGGTCGATGTGGCCTGGCACGAGTGGCCGATTTTCGGCGACATTTCGGAGACGGCCGCCCGCGCGGCTCTCGCCGCCGAACGCCAGGGCGCCTATGTCGCCTTCCACAAACAATTGATGCGCTCGCGTTTCGTGCCGACCGATACCTATCTGCAGGACCTGGCCCGTCGCCTGGATATTGACGCGGACCTGTTGATCGCCGACATGCACAGCAAGCCGGTTGCGCAAAAGCTTGCCGTCAGCCGGGGTCTTGCCGCGCTGTTCGGCCTGCCCGGCACGCCGGCGCTGGTCGTCGGG
>JANQQB010000276.1 GCA_028285165.1 Rhodobiaceae bacterium | reverse complement strand
CCCAGCAGGGTGACCTGTGGCAGGTCGCACCGGAACTGCGCGGCATGGTTCAATGGCGCCCGTTCAACCTGCTCGATTCGATGGTGGCGCTCGGACGCTTCGACATTGTGTTCTGCCGCAACGTGCTCATCTACTTCGATCAGCAGACCAAGATCGACATCCTTGCGCGCATCGCCAAGCAGATGGCGCCCGACGGCTTCCTCGTGCTCGGCGCGGCCGAAACCGTGATCGGCCTGACGGACAGTTTTGTGCCCGTCGACGGCAAACGCGGCCTGTTTCAGCCGAACGGCACAAGCGGCGCGCAATCCGCTCCCGCTGCGGCGAAAGCGTCGACGCCGTCCGCGGTCGACCGCCTGGCCGGCCTGGCCGGTTCGAATTCGATCCGCAAGGCCGGTTGACCGTCGCATTCGAATACCGGCGCAAGCCTGTCATCTGAAACACAAAGGGCCGGAACGGAAGTTTCCGGCCCTTTGCCGTTCAAGCCGGCTCTTTGAGGGCACGGTCCCGGCGCCCGCAGAAGACGGCCAGCACCGCAGCACCGGCCGTGAGCAGGGCCGCGGTCAGGGCAAGGCTCGCAAACCCGTAGGTTTCGTATAGCGGTCCGAAAGCGAGCGCCCCGGTGCTGGCGGCAAGATAGGTTGCAGCGCTGTTCAGGCCAAGAATACTGCCGCGCCGGTCGGGCCGGATATCGGACAGCCCGGCGACGATCAGGTTCAGACCGAAATGGTTGGCCAGCCCCCAGGCAAAACACAGGACAAGCAGCGCGCCAAAGGCCTGGCCGGCGAGACCAAGCAGGCCATAGACGACGGCGATGAAGAGAAAGCTCGCCGGCATTACCCGCCGCCGTCCGAAGCGATCCACCAGCGGATTGGCCAGGGCCGCGGCCCCGAAGCCGGCACCATAGACCAGAGCGGCCAGTCCGCCGGCGCTAACCGGCAGGCCGAGTGCGGCATGGATGTGGTCGCCAAGATAGGCATAGGTGCCGTAGAACGCCGTCATATAGGCAAGACAAATCCCGATCAGCGGCAGGACACCCGGGATGTTTAGGGCCGATAGCGCGGATCCTGCCGGCCCGGCCGGGTTGGGTGCGGTGTCCGGTGCGTACCGCCTCAGAGCAAGCAGCGCGGCGCCCCCGCACAGCGCAAGACCGCCGTAGACGAACCGCCAATGCAACAGATCGGCAAGCAGGGAGGACAGGCTCACACCGGCCACCATGCTGATTGTCCAGCCGACCAGAACCCGCCCGAGGACAGTGCTTTCCTGTCCCTTCGGAGCAACCAGGGCCGTGAAGGCATAGATCGCCGGCAAGCCGACCCCCGCCCCCAGTCCGGCAGCGAATTGCGCCAGGATCAGAACCAGGATGGACGGTGCCGCCGCGCTCAGCACGAAGGCGGCGATCAGACCGCCAAGGGCGGCCGACAACGCCTGTTTGACGCCGATCCCGTCGATCAGCCGCGACAGGAACAGCGCACCGATGGTCGTGCCGAACCCGTAGCCGGCGGCGGCGATCATCGTTGTTGCAATGCCGCTCTCCAGATCGCGGCCGATCGCCGGTGCGATCGGTCCGAGCGCCAGCGAGTTCGCGCCGATCACCGCGACGCATCCGGTCAGCACGGCAACCAGAATCATCATCGATCGAATCCCAGTTTCTTGTATGGTATTCAGCAGAACCGTAAATTATCCAGATGACATTCAGCTTCCTATGGAAAACTCGAAATCAATGGCAAAAACAGACAAACCTCACCGAAACGACAGTCCGGCGCGCCGCCTCGACGCTTTCGACCGAAAAATATTAAGCGCTCTCGAACAGGACGGCAGCCGCGGCTACGCCGCGCTCGGAGAAGAAGTCGGCCTGTCGGCGCCGGCGGTTCACGAAAGGGTCAAGAAGCTGCGTGCAGCCGGCGTCCTGCGCCGGATGGCAGCCGTGATGGATCCGGTCGCGGTCGGCAAGCCGCTCCTCGCCTTTGTCCATGTCGATACGGTCGGCTGGGGAAAGAGCCAACAGACCATGGCACTGGCGGACTATCCCGAAGTCGAGGAGATCCATTCGGTCGCCGGCGACACCTGCATGCTGCTCAAGGTCCGGACCCGCGATACAAGGGATCTGGAAGCGCTGTTGTCGCTGCTCTATGCAACACCCGGGGTCAAGGCGACCCGGTCCTATGTTGTCCTGTCCACCTATCTGGAACGACCGGTTCAGGCCGGCATAACGCAAGCCTGGCCGGTCATCAACCATGAGCCGGCATGAAAAACCGCCCGGCGGCGACCGGGCGGAAAAAGTGTCAGAAAGGGGAGAAGGGGTGCGCGTCGAGCCGGTCAGGCCGATTCGCGCATGACTTCCTGTTCGGGTTCGCGCAACACGTATCCGCGTCCCCAGACGGTCTCGATAAAGTTCGTGCCATCGGTGGCCGCGGCAAGTTTCTTGCGCAGCTTACAGATGAACACGTCGATGATCTTGAGTTCGGGTTCGTCCATGCCACCGTAGAGGTGGTTGAGGAACATTTCCTTGGTGAGCGTCGTGCCCTTGCGCAAGGACAGCAGTTCCAGCATCTGGTATTCCTTGCCGGTCAGATGCACCCGCTGGCCGTTCACCTCGACCGTCTTCGTATCGAGATTGACCGTCAGTGCCCCGGTCGTGATCACCGATTGCGCATGCCCCTTGGAGCGGCGCACGATCGCGTGGATCCGGGCAACCAGTTCATCCTTGTGGAAAGGCTTGGTCATATAGTCGTCGGCGCCGAAGCCGAGACCGCGCACCTTGTCTTCGATACCGGCAAGACCGGACAGGATCAGGATCGGCGTCTTGATCTTCGACACGCGCAGCGTGCGAAGAACTTCGTAACCGGACATGTCAGGCAGGTTCAGATCAAGGAGAATGATGTCGTAATCGTAGAGCTTGCCGAGGTCGATGCCCTCTTCGCCGAGATCCGTCGTGTAGACGTTAAAACTTTCGGATTTCAGCATCAATTCGATGCTTTGCGCCGTAGCGCTGTCGTCTTCAATCAGTAAAACGCGCATGCTAAATCCCCTTAGAATCCCTGCCTCGTCCGGATCAGAGGATCCGGCCCAGCACGCGGCTACAACGAAGAGCGGTACGTCAACCCGAATCAGATAGTGATATGGTTAACAGATAGCGATTCGTCACAGCAAGTGATTAAGGGCCGTCTGAAAGTCGCCGGCGGACGGAAACGCAATGCAACCGGACTGTTCGTTACCCTGCCAAAGTCGGAACAGCCGAAATGCGGATCTCTATCCTTGTAGAGCCGGCAACCGGATCCAGTTGCCTTCAAGCACTTGCGTTAATCATTGTCGAAACCTCTTAACGATCCGTTACCGTTAAGGACGGGCCGAAAGACATCCCATGGAATCCCTGAAACGCGCCGTCTCCGATATTGCTGCCACCACAATTTATGGGCGTGTGGCCAGCGTGCGCGGCCTGCTGGTCGAAGTTGCCGGACCGTTGTTTGCCATGAGCGTCGGCAGCCGTCTGACGATCGAGGCGTCCGGCGACCGCATGGTGCCGTGCGAGGTCGTCGGGTTCGAAGACGACAAGGCGCTGTGCCTGCCGTTCGCACCGATTGAAGGCGTGCGGCTCGGCTGTCGGGCGCTGCTCGGCGCACAGGAGAGCGCGGTGCGACCAACCGATGCCTGGCTCGGCCGCGTGGTCAATGCCTTTGGTGACCCGATCGACGGCAACGGACCGATGCCGACCGGACACGAACCGCGACCGACGCGGGCCCCGCCGCTGAGCGCCAATGCAAGGGGCCGTGTCGGCGCGCCGATCGACCTTGGCGTCCGGGCTCTCAATACATTTACCACATGCTGCCGCGGCCAGCGCATGGGCATCTTCGCCGGATCGGGTGTCGGCAAGTCGGTGCTCCTGTCGATGCTGGCGCGCAACACCGATTGCGATGTCGCCGTAATCGGGTTGATCGGCGAACGCGGCCGCGAGGTCAGGGAGTTCATCGAAGACGATCTCGGCGAGGAGGGCCTGCGCCGCTCCATCGTTGTCGTAGCGACATCCGATGAACCCGCATTGATGCGCCGCGAGGCGGCCTTCCTGACGATGGCCCTTTGTGAATATTTCCGCGATGCCGGCAAGGATGTGCTGTGTCTTATGGATTCAGTGACCCGTTTCGCCACGGCGCAGCGCGAGATCGGCCTGTCGGCCGGCGAACCGCCGACGTCCAAGGGCTATACGCCGACCGTCTTTTCCGAACTGCCGAAACTCCTGGAACGGGCCGGTCCCGGCCACCCGGATGGCGGCACGATCACCGGATTGTTCACCGTCCTCGTCGAGGGAGACAACCACAACGAGCCGGTTGCCGACACCGTGCGCGGCATCCTTGACGGCCACGTGGTCATGGAACGGGCGATCGCCGAACGCGGGCGCTATCCGGCCATTAATGTATTGAAATCGGTGTCGCGGACCATGCCCGCCTGTATTCCGGAAAACTGCCGCCCCGTCCTGACCGAAGCCCGGCGGCTGATGGCCGCCTATGCCGACATGGAGGAACTGATCCGGCTGGGGGCTTATCGCAAGGGATCCGATCCCTTGACCGACCTCGCGATTCACCGGAATCCCGAATTGGAACAGTTTTTGGCCCAACAAAAGGAGGAAATTACCGGATTCAAGGATGGATTCGAACGTTTGGCCAACCTTTTGGAAATGAGTCTGTCGTAAGGTGGCTTCATTGAACGGAGTGTTGCGTGATGAAGTCTCGTGAAAGCCTTTTGCGGCTGAAAAGGTTCCAGGTTGACGAAAAGCGTCGACAGGTCGCTCAGATCGAAGCCATGATTGCTGATTTCCAGCGGATGGCCGATGAGCTGGATAATCAGATCTCATCCGAACAGGAACGGGTCGGCATTACCGATGTCACCCATTTTGCCTATCCGACCTTCGCAAAGGCCGCGATCCAGCGCCGCGACAATCTGCAAGCGTCGGCGAACGATCTGGATTCGCAGCTTGAAAATGCCCGCGAAGCCCTGGCCGAAGCGGTCGAGGAGCTGAAGAAGTTCGAACAGCTCGAAGAACGCGACAATGCCCGCGAGCAGGCGGAAGCAGAAGCCGCGGAACAGGACGACATGGACGAAATCGCCGCCCGGCGCCATGCAGTGGGCGGCTGACCGGAAGGTCGATCGACTGCACCTCCTTCTCACACGATGAAGCCGGCCCGGACAATGCTCCGGGCTTTTCGGTTTGACCTCGCCCACGCCTGCCGCCATGGTCGCTGAGCATGATTGATCCGGGAACCAACAGCGGGAACCTTCACGACGCAGATCGCGTCGGGCCGACGATGGTCTTGATTCCCCTTCTCCTTCTGGGTGCGGCCCTGTGTTTTCCGCTCGGCCTCACCTTGCCGCTGATGAGCCTTGAAAAGTTCTTCGTGTTCGAGGAAACCCCGTCGCTTATCGAGGTCGTCACCGGTTTGTGGGACGCGGGCGACGCGCTCCTGGCGGCTGTAATCGGGATTTTCTCGATTGTTTTCCCGATCTCGAAACTTGTTGTCCTGTTCCTGATCGGGTTCGGAACACTGCACGTGCGGCGCCTGGTCTGGCTGTCGGCCCTCGGCAAGTGGTCGATGATGGATGTGATGCTCGTGGCGATCGTGGTGTTTGCGGCAAAGACCAGCGGCATGGCGTCGGCCGTGGCCTTGCCCGGCATCTGGTTTTTCGGCGCTGCCACGCTGTTATCGGCCGTCGCCGCGCTTGCGATTGAAAAGAGCGCCCGCGCCTGAGGCAGCGGCATTCGTCCCGATTTCCCCGAGCGACTCGCGCGCGATCAGTCCGCGCCGGGAGATCGTTGGAGCAACGGAAGGCGCACACCGGCAGTGTCCGGCAGATGACCGGAAAGCCGCGGGTCGTCGGCCACCTCGATCGCCCGGCGATACGGACGGAAACCGCATTTCATGTAAAATGACAGGGCACTGGGATGATCGAGCGTGCAGGTGTGCAGCCACACCCGTTCGGTCTGCGGGGCCGCCCAGCAAATCGCCAATGCCTCACCCATCATCCAGCGTCCGATCGATCGCCCGACGGCCGATGGCACAAGACCGAAAAATGATACTTCAACATTGGCGGGATCGGAGAATTCCAGTTCCAAGAGACCGCAATCACGCCCGTCGATGCGCGCGATGCGGATCTGCCGGCCCGGCTCCGCGAGCACCGCTTGCAGTTCGGCATCGGAGAGGATCAGGCGGGAAAACCAGAGCCAGTCCGAGCCGATTTCCCGGAACAGCGCCCGATAGCGGTCCAGCCCCACGGTTTCAGCCGTGACGAGTTCCGCCCCCTCTGGCGTCGGCAGACGCCAGTCGGCCGGCTCCGTCGTCTCCAGATAGGTGACGATTTGGGCAACCTTGCCATCCGGCAGGTCCGTATAGCCGTTCAGGCTGAGATCGATGACATCGCGCACCGGAATGACACGGCCTTTTCGATTGGCATGGGGGTTGGCGTTGCCTTGAAGATCACAAGCCCGCAGAAACCGCAAGCCCCTGTCAGGCCACAGATCCGAACCGGTCCGACCCTCATGCAAACATAGTCACCGGACACCCGTTGCCGGACACAGAACCGGTCGCGAAGCAGCCAGGGTACGCGGCGGCCGAAACCGCATGACCGTTTGCCGGGGGTTCGCAAGGTCGGCACCCGCCGTTGTCGGCATCGAGGTCTCGGTGGTACCGGTCACACCGAAATGCGTCCTGCCGGTCAGACGTTGATGGGCCAGGGCCTGCTGCCAGGCGACAAGGACCGTCGCAAGGGCCAGCAGTGCGCCGAGGGCCAGGCAGGCGAATTGTACGGTGCCGAGAAGGTCTGCAGTCATGGAACGGCTTTCGTGGGCTCGAATAGGGAATGGAGGGGTTCGGATAACAGGCTCAGATCACACCGACCGTCTTGAGCTTGACACGCGGATGCACCTCGCTCTGGCTCATGACTGTGGTATGCGGGCGGAAGCGTTCGACGATCGACCGGACGAAGGGGCGGATGCCCGGTGATGTCAAAAGAACCGGCACTTCGCCCTGGATTGCCGCCTCTTCGAAGCGGTCGCGCACCAGGGTGACGAAATCCTGCAGGTCGGAAGGCGCCATCGCCAATTGCCGGTCCTCGCCTTCGCCGACGATCGCCTCGGCAAAGGCGTGTTCCCATTTCGGCGACATGGTGATCAGCGGCAGATAGCCGCCAGGCGCCTGGTTCAGCGCACAGATCTGACGGGACAGCCGCGCCCGCACGTGTTCGGTGATGGTTTGCGGATTGCGCGACACACCGACGCCTTCGGCGATGCCCTCCAGGATGGTCGGCAGATCGCGCACCGAAATGCGTTCTTCCAGCAGCGATTGCAGCACCCGCTGGATGCCGGACACGGTGATCTGCGAGGGCACGATGTCCTCGACCAGCTTGGTCATTTCCGGCGACAGGTCCGACAGCAATTTCTGCACATCCGCATAGGACAGCAGCTCCGACACGTGGCCTTTCAGAACCTCGGTCAGGTGCGTCGAAATCACGGTGGCCGGGTCGACAACGGTGTATCCGCGCACGCTCGCTTCTTCCCGCAGATTGCGGTCGACCCATGTCGCCGGCAGGCCGAAGGTCGGCTCCGTCGTCTGTTGGCCCGGCAGGTCGATCGGACGCCCTTCCGGGTCCATCACCATATATTGGTTCGGAAACAGGGTTCCGGTCCCGGCATCCACTTCCTTGATCTTGATCACATAATCGTTACCCGCGAGCGACACATTATCGAGGATGCGCACCGGCGGCATGACGAAGCCCATCTCGCCGGCCATCTGCCGGCGCAGCGCCTTGATCTGGTCGGTGAGCTGGTCCTTGCCGTCCGGGCCATTGATCATCGGCAACAGGCCGTAGCCGAGCTCGATCCGGATTTCGTCCATCTTGAGCGCGCTGCTGATCGGCTCCTCGGCCGGCACAGCGGGTTCGGCCGCCCGTTGCTCGGCCAATTGCTGTTCCGCAAGCGCCTGCCGATGTTGCCGATCGGCCGTGAACGCCAGGTAGCCCGCGCCCGCGGCCAGACCCAGGAACGGGATGGCCGGCATGCCGGGCAGCATGGCCAGCACGACCATCACGAAGGAGGACATGCCGAGCGCCTTCGGATAGCCCGACAATTGTTTGACCAGCGCCTTGTCGGCGGCGCCGCGCACACCGGCCTTGGAGACCAGCAGGCCGGCGGCGGTCGACACGATGAGCGCCGGAATCTGCGACACCAGACCATCGCCGACCGTCAGCAGCGTATAGACCTCGCCGGCTTCGACGAAGGTCAGGCTCTGCTGCGTCATGCCGATGATAATGCCGCCGATGATGTTGATGAACGTGATCAGCAGTCCGGCAATGGCATCGCCGCGCACAAATTTCGAGGCACCGTCCATGGCGCCGTAGAACGAGGATTCGTCTTCCAGCGTCTTGCGCCGCTCGCGGGCTTCGTCCTCGGTGATCAGCCCGGCCGAAAGGTCGGCGTCGATCGCCATCTGCTTGCCCGGCATGGCGTCGAGCGTGAACCGGGCCGCGACTTCGGCGATCCGTCCCGAGCCCTTCGTGATCACGATGAAATTCACGATCACCAGGATCGCGAACACGATCAGACCGATGATGAAGTTTCCGCGCATCACGAACGACCCGAAGGCTTCGATGACGTGACCGGCGGCATCGCTGCCTTCATGTCCGTTTGCCAGGATCAGCCGCGTCGACGCCAGGTTGAGCGCCAGCCGCATCATGGTCGCGATCAGGAGCACGGTCGGAAACGCGGAGAATTCCAGCGGCCCCTGGATAAACAGGGCGGTCATCAGGATCAGCACCGAAAAGATCAGTGAGATCGCCAGGAACAGGTCGAGCGCCATGGCCGGCATCGGCATGATCAGCACGACCAGGATCGTCATCACACCAACAGCGAGCGCGATGTCGCCGCTGCGCAGCGTATCGGTGATGCGGGCGAGATCGAAGGGCAGTCCAAGCGCCGGCGCGGCGCCGGCATTCGGTGCGGCAGCGGGAGAGGCGGGAGTGTCGGCGGGCGCGGCTGGCAGGGACGCCCCGTCGGCAGTCGTGGTATCGGACATTCAACGCCTCAAGATGACAAACGCGGTGTCAGCGCGCCGGGCCGCGGCGATCGTCTTGGGAAATGCGTGCCGGTCTCCTCGGCAGGGGGATTGGCATGACGCCTCGGAGACCGGCACAAATTTCCCGGCAGGGACCGGGCCCGGCAATTACTGCCTAGGCAAAAACTGCCGCATTATGGTTACTGAGCGGTTAATGGCCGTGCGAAAGATCGTCGATTCATGACCGACGCCTTCAGACCGGTCCGGCTGTACAAACCGGAAGGGCCCGATTAGACCGGGACATCCGCCACGCCTCTCCGGCCTTGGTTTTGGGTTGCGGGCGGCAATCCCGCATCGACTGATCAGGATCGACAAAATGTATGCGAGCGCTTCCCCGTCCCCGTCCATCAGCAACCGGACGATCGATCTGAGAAGTGACACCGTCACGCAGCCCTCGGCCGGCATGCGCGCCGCCATGGCCGCCGCCGATGTCGGAGACGACGTCTATGGCGAGGATCCGACGGTCCTGCAGCTCGAAAACCGGGCAGCGGACCTGTTCGGCAAGGAAGCGGCGGTGCTGATGCCGTCGGGCACGCAAAGCAACCTCGCGGCACTGCTAAGCCATTGCGCCCGCGGCGAGGAAGTCATTGTCGGCGACCGCTACCATGCTTTCAAGTATGAAGCGGGCGGTGCATCGGCGCTCGGCGGCATCGTGGCCTGCCCGCTGCCGACAAACGAGACCGGCGGCCTCGATGCCGGTCAGGTTGCCGCTGCAATCAAGCCTGACGACAGCCACTTTGCCGTCACCCGGCTTCTGTCGCTGGAAAACACCGTCTCGGGCTACGTGCAGTCGCTGGAATCGATCGACGCCCTGTGCGCGATTGCACGCACTCATGGCCTGTCCCTGCATCTTGACGGCGCACGGGTATGGAATGCGGCCGCAGCGCTCGGCGAGAGTCTCGCCCGGATCGCGGAACCGTTCGACACGGTCTCAGCCTGTCTGTCCAAGGGTCTCGGCGCTCCGGCCGGCACCGTGCTTGTCGGGCATCGCGATCTGATCGCCAAGGCACGCCGCGCCCGAAAAATGCTTGGCGGCGGCATGCGTCAGGCGGGCCTGCTTGCAGCATGCGGTCTCTACGCCCTCGACCACAATTACCCGCGTCTTTCCGAAGATCATGAAAACGCTGCCGCTTTCGCCGGCGGACTGACCGGCATCGATGCCCTGAACGTCGAGGCCGGCCCGACAAACATGGTGTTTCTCGCACCGCGCGAAAGCGATCGGCTCCCGCTTGTCGACCATCTTGCCGGCCTTGGCATTCGTATCGGCGCGCCCGCGGAGAAGATCCGCGTGGTGTTTCACCACGATGTCTCACGCGAGGATGTCGTACGGGCAATCGAGGGCGTTCAATCCTACTACGACGCGGCCTGAACGCGGGCAGCGATGCAAGCGGCAGAAAAGACGAATGATATCGGTGACGGTGCTGGCAATGGATCCGGCAATGACTTTGCCGAAAAAACAGAGCGATACCGTTTGTAAACGGAGCGCGCTCCGTCGCACCCATATCCCGCGCGGCCTGGACAATGCGGCATTCGGTGCTGCCCTCGAGCCGCATGGCCGCCGCGGGATTGCCGCCCGATCCCCTTCCCTCCAGCCCGCCCGTCTCGACGGTCCCCACCCTGTCGGCCGGCACGGGGTGGCATGATGCTCGCCCTTTTCCGCCATCCGACCTATCGGCTGTTATTCGCGGCGCAGGTTGTGGCGCTGGCCGGCACCGGGCTGGCGACGGTGGCGCTCGGTCTTTTGGCCTACCAGCTCGCCGGCGACCAGGCAGGCGCCGTGCTCGGCACGGCGCTTGCGATCAAGATGGTCGCTTATGTGGGCGTCTCGCCATTGGCCCGTGCGCTTTTGGAATCCTATCCGAGCCGCACGGTCTTGATCGGCCTCGATCTCGTGCGGGCCGGGCTTGCCGCGAGCTTGCTCTTTGTGACCGAAATCTGGCAGATCTACCTGCTGATCTTTCTACTGCAATCGGCATCGGCGGCGTTCACTCCGACATTCCAGGCCGTCATTCCGGAGATCCTGCCCGACGAGGGCGAATATACACGCGCGCTTTCCCTGTCCCGCCTCGCCTACGATCTGGAAAGCCTGGCAAGCCCGGTGCTGGCGGCGGCGCTCCTGACGCTGGTCCCGTTCCACGCCCTGTTTGCCGGAACGGCCTTCGGCTTTGTCGCTTCCGCCCTGTTGATCATGGCCTGCACCTTTCCCGCCATGGCGCACCGGCAGGACAACGGCGCGTTCTGGTCCCGGGTCGGCTCCGGCTGGCGGATTTTTCTGGCGACGCCGCGTCTGCGCGGTCTGCTCGCACTGAATCTGACGATATCGGCTGTCGGCAGCCTCGTTATTGTCAACACAGTTGTGTTCGTGCGGGACAGTTTCGGTCGAGCCGACGACGATGTGGCGATAGCCTTTGCGGCCTTCGGCGCCGGCTCGATGGCGAGCGCCCTTGCCCTACCCGGCCTGCTCGACCGGATCCGCGATCGCTCGGTCATGATTTCAGCCGGCGTTCTGGCGCTTGTCGCCATGACGCTCTTCGCCGCCCTGTGGTCGTCCAGTCTCGTGCCCTGGCCGGCTTTCCTCATTTTCTGGTTCGGCTTCGGTCTGGCCTATTCTGCTGTGCTGACACCGTCGGCGCGTTTGCTCCGCCGCTCGGCCGCACCAGAAGATCGGCCGGCGATCTTCGCGGCCCAGTTCGCCCTGTCGCACGCTTGCTGGCTGGTCGCCTATCCGCTTGCCGGCTATGCCGGCGCCCATATCGGCCTCGCCGCGGCGGCGTTTGCCCTTGTCGGCCTCGGTACGCTTGGCCTGATCGCGGCGCTTCGGTTCTGGCCGGCGGGATCGCAGAGCGCCCTGCCGCACGTGCATGACGACCTGCCCCCCGATCACCCGCATCTGCACGGCGCGGAAAAGACCGAAGCCGGGTATCGACACACCCATGTCTTCCTGATCGATTCCCTGCACCGGCAATGGCCGACGCAGGGATGATGATCCGACGCTGTTGGTGGCGTCAGGCAGCCAGATCCGCGACTTCTCCGCGCGCCGGATAATCCGACTTGAGCACGAAATCGAGCGCCGGCACGAGGTCGGCGAAATGCGGTCGGGCGAACGGCATGGTCTGGACTGCCCCGAAATAAAGCGTGCCGTCGGGGCGCACCAAAAACAGACCGGGTTCGGAGAACAGGGCCGGTTCCTCGATGCCGATCGAGGTCTTGCCCTTGCCGGCCGAGACATAGAGGCCCCAGACCCGAGCGGTCTTCAGGTCGAGGCTGTGGCCAATGGTCAGTTGATCGAGACCCCACTTCTGACGGGCCTCGGCCGCCCGCTCCTGTGTGTCGGAGGACAGGGCGATCACGGTGACGCCGCGTTCGGCGAATTTCGGCTGCGTGGTCTGCAATTCGTTCAGATAGGCCTTGCAGATCGGGCAGTGCAGGCCGCGATAGAACACCACCATGGTGAAGTTTTCCGGGTTCGAGTCCGCCAGCGACCAGGTTCCGCCGTCGAGCAGCGGGACGGTAAGGGCGGGAACGGCCTGGCGCGGCAGCAGCGGGGTCATGTCGGACATGGGGGATTCCTTTTTCTGGAGACGGGATGGGAAATTATTGGACTGATCGTTCCAGATATAGTCGATCGGCGGATGCTGGCAAGTCCGGCGTTCCGTTGGGTGATCAGAAAGCCGTGACCGGAAAACACGGTCAGGCGTTGATCACCGACAGGAACTGGTCGCCGAAATCCTTCAGCTTTTTCGGGCCGACGCCGGAGACATCGGCAAAGCTGTCGAGATCGGACGGTCGGCGTGCGGCCATGTCGACGAGCGTCGCATCGGAAAACACCACATAGGCCGGCACGTTGCGGGACCGGGCGATGTCGAGCCGCAGCGATTTCAATTTCTGAAGCAGATCCTCATCAACGGGCACGTCACTCACCGGTGCCGGTGTCGCACGCCGTTTGCGCGACGGCTTCTGTTCCGGCACCTCCCGATAGGCAAAGGCCCCCTCGCCGCGGAGCAGGTCGCGTCCGGTCTCCGTAATCCGCAAGCCGCCGTAATTCTGGATGTCGATGGTCACCAGACCGGCCGCCACCATCTGCCGCACGAAGACTTGCCAGAACCGTTTCGATTTCTCCTTGCCGACGCCATAGGTCGGCAATGCGTTGTGGCCGCGTTCCAGGATCTTGGCGTTCTCCGATCCGCGCAGCACGTCGACGATGTGCGCCACGCCGAAAACCTGTCCCGTCCGGTAGATCGCCGACAGCACCATTTGGGCCTGTTCCGTCCCATCGATCCGGGTCGGCGGCGCGAGACAGGTATCGCAATTGCCACAAGGCTCGATGGTTTCGTCGAAATAGGCCAACAGCGCCTTGCGCCGGCATTCGGCCGCCTCGCAATAGGCCAGGAGCGCGTCGAGCCGTTTGTGTTCCCGGCGTTTGTGGTCGGCATCCTCGCCGTCCTGATCGATGAAGGTGCGGCGCATGCGGATGTCGTCGAGGCCGTAGAGCATCAGGGTTTCCGCAGGCAGGCCGTCGCGCCCGGCCCGGCCGATCTCCTGGTAATAGGCTTCCATGCTGCCCGGCAGGTTGAGGTGGCAGACATAGCGGATGTCGGGTTTGTCGATGCCCATGCCGAAGGCGATCGTCGCCACCATGACCACCGCCTGTTCGCTCATGAACCGGTCCTGGTTGGCCTTGCGGATGTCGGCCTCCTGGCCGGCATGATAGGCGATCGCCGAAAAGCCTTCCTCGCACAGGAACGCGGCGACCTCCTCCGTCAGTTTGCGCGACAGGCAATAGACGATGCCGGAAACGGCGCGTTTGTCGTCCAGGAACGCCATCAATTGCCGGCGCCAGGACTCCTTACTCTCGACCGCCAGTTTGAGGTTCGGCCGGTCGAAACCCTGGACGATGATTTCCGCCGGGCCGGCAAACAGCTTGCCGGCGATATCGGCCCGTGTCGCCTTGTCCGCCGTTGCCGTGAAGGCCGCGAGCCTGGAATCAGGAAACCGTTCCTTCAGGCGCGAGAGCTGTTCATATTCCGGCCGGAAATTGGCACCCCATTTGGAGATGCAATGCGCCTCGTCGACGACGAACATGCCGACGCCGAGCTTTGTAAGCGCCTCCAGCATGCGCTCCGTCATCAGCCGTTCCGGCGACAGATAGACGATCGAACTGTCGCCGGCGCGCAGCGCTTTCCAGGCCGCGACCTGATCCTCGCGCGGCATGCCGGAATGGATCGACACCGCCGGCACGCCGTTTGCCCGCAGCGCCGCCACCTGATCGTCCATCAGCGCGACAAGCGGCGAGACGACGACGGTGATCGCGTCGGAGGCGAGCGCCGGGATCTGGTAGCACAGCGACTTGCCCGCTCCCGTCGGCATGACGGCCAAAACGTTGGCGCCATCGATCAGGTGCCCGATGATGCGCTCCTGCCCGGGCCGGAAAGCCTTATAGCCGAACACCTCCGTCAGAATGGATGCGGCGCTCCGATCCATCCGGGCCCTCCTGATCATGTCTTTAGTTCGCGGGTGATCCCGTTATAGAAGACTGCACCGCCGATCGGGACGAAATCCGCTCAGCATGATCCGGTTTTTTGTGGACGGCGATGTGTGTGTCCGGGAGCGCAAGGGATTGTGCCGCCGACAGCAACACACCGGATCTGCGCAACATCCGGAATGCGTCGCGGAACACGAAGGGAGAGCGAATTCCCGGCGCGACACCATGGTGTCAGATGTCAGGCATAAGACGCATGACATAAGAAAACAGCTTCATGAAAATAATAAAAATAACAACATAGACATATCCCAGGATAATCGAAAAAGATATATTCATGAGAATAACTCTCATATAGCAGTTATATTCACTGCTCCCGCAAATGAAATCGATGTATTCATTATAAAATTGATTTCTATCCGGCATGTAATCCAATGCGGCATATGCGCCGACATATTCCATATTGAGCACAAGAAACGAAACCACTATCACGATGAAGAACAACGGATAATAATTCAAAATAGACATCCTCGAATAAAACATTTTCAAAACAATGAAAACAAACACGCCTAAAAATACAAATGACCAGTACTCAAAAGAAAAAACTGGCATCCTTTGTAGCGCCGAGTATATTGCATAATAATAAAAATCCTCATCATTCAATATAAAGCGCCTATATGCAATTATGAATATGACAGGAATATATATTAAATAAGATGATATCGAAATTGAGAGAAGAATAGATGCGCTCTCTTTTAATTTAGCCAAGACACAATCCTTAGATAATCAATTCAACAAAACCGCCAGGCTTGCCAAATGAAGTCTGACAGAGATCATCACAGATCCAGCGATTCCCGGATCCGATTGCGCACCGTCTTCAGATGCGCCGTCATGCACGCGGCGGCCTGGTCGGGATCGCGCGCGACGATCGCATCGTAGATCGCTTCGTGTTCGGCAAAACTCTCGTGGTCCTTCGGTGGAGACGCGGATTTGCGCCGTTGGGTCCACACCGTCGAGCGCCGCACGATGTTGAGCGTGTCGAACAGGGTGATCAGCGGTTTGTTCTTCGTCGCCGCCGCGACGGCCTGGTGGAAATTGTTGTCCCAGGCTTCGTAGACCCGCCAGTCGCGCGCCGACCGCGACAGCTGATTGCAACGCCGCAAGGCGGAAAAATCCGCTTCGGTGCCGTGCAGGGCGGCAAGCCGCGCCAATTGCGGCTCGACGGCAAGCCGCGCCTCCATGATCTCCCGGATACTGGTATGCGTGCTGAGGAATTCGACGTCGTTCAGATTGAGGATCGGTCGCGGTCCGATGAACGTGCCGCGCCCGACATGCCGCCAGATCTGGCCCTCCGCTTCCAGCACGGCCAGTGCCGCCCGCAACTTGGCGCGCGACAGGCCGAGGGTGCCCGCTAATTCCCGCTCCACGGGCAACCGCGCGTTCAGCGCAAGTTGCTGATCCGCAAGGAAGTCCCGCAATCGCTTGAGCGCGATTTGATCCGTGATCCGGGAAGCCGTCATTCTGAACCAATCCTCAAATTGGGTTCGTTTTGCCGGTTCCTTTTCGCAGGAAAGGCTGAATAATCAAAAGAAAAATCGACAGAACCGGATCGAGGAAACCGCCCACGGGCAACCAATTTACAAATTGGATTTGCTCAACGGCGCGCTATGCGCTCGCCGCGCCGCTGGCGCGCGGGCTGACCGGCAAGGGAGGAATGTCCGATGCGATTGGTCACGTTCCACCATAAGGGGATGGACAATCCCGGACTGATGATCGGCGATGATCATGTGCTCGATATCCGCAAGGCATTGTCTCAAGGCAGTCGCGCACCGGATAGCCCCGTCCCGAACACGCTTCTGGATGTGATTGTCGGCGGTGACCCCGTTCTGCAGGCGATCGGGGACTGCGCGGCCCAGGCTGAGGCCGGCCGGCATATGGATACCGTCCTTGCGCGGGCCGCCGTCACACTGCTTGCACCGATCCCACGGCCGCTGAAAAACGTGTTCTGCGTGGGCAGCAATTACCGGGCGCATGTCACCGAGGCGAGCCGCGCCCAGGCAAAAGAGGACAAGACGCCCGAACACCCCGTGTTCTTCACCAAACCGCCGACCTCGGTGGTCGGCCCGGATGCCATTATCGAGTTCGACCCGCGGATCTCGGAAAAGATCGACTACGAGGTGGAACTCGGCGTGATCATCGGCAAGGCAGGCCGTGACATCCCGGCGGCGCGGGCAATCGATCACGTTTTCGGCTTTACGATCATCAACGACATCACCGCCCGCGACCTGCAACGGCGTCACGGCGGCCAGTTCCTGAAAGGCAAGGGGCTCGACACGTCCTGCCCCATGGGTCCGGAAATCGTCACCCTCGACGCCCTGCCCAATTTCGAAGATTTGCGCATTTCAGCGCGCGTGAACGGCGAAGCCCGCCAGGACGGCAATACCGGCGACATGATCTTTCCGGTCGCGCGGCTGATCGAATCCCTGTCGGAAGGCATGACGCTCGAACCGGGCGACCTGCTTGCGACCGGAACGCCGTCCGGCGTCGGTTACGCCATGACACCGCCGAACTTTCTCGGCCACGACGACGTGGTGACCTGTGAAATCGAGGGCATCGGCAGGCTGGAGAACACCGTTCGCGACCGAACGCGTGCCGTGTCGGCGGCCTGACCGAACGACGCGGCAGACAACCTGAACCCGTAGAACGGGACGTGAAAGGGAGGAACCCATGCTCAGGACTGCGCACTTCAAGATGGCAGGAAAACTGCTGGCGGCCGCAGCCGTCTTAAGTCTCTCGGCGCTGCCGGCCCAGGCCGACAAGGGCTCGCTGCGCGTCGCCTTCGGCGATGTGCCGGGTGGCGAGATGACCAACTTCATGATCGGCGTCGCCCGGGCCAAGGAGCGCGGTGTCAATGTCGAGACGATCTTCCTGAAGTCGGAAGACTTGGCCGCGCAGGCCGTGGTCAGCGGTCAGGCGGATATTGGTGTCGGTACGCCATATGCCCTGATCCAGAAGGTCAAGGCCCCGATCCGCATGTTCTATCAATTGTCCATGCTGCGCTTCTATCCGGTGGTGAACGGAGAGAAGTACCAGGCCTGGACAGACCTGGACGGCGCGACAGTGGCCGTACACGGCCGGGGATCGGGAACCGAGGCGATCATGCAATGGATGGCCAAGAAAAACGGCGTTTCCTACAAGAATGTCAGCTTCGTGCCGGGCTCCGGCGTGCGGGCCGGCGCCCTGTTGCAAGGCCGGATCGACGTTTCGATCGTCGATTACGAACGCAAGCGCCTCCTGGAGCGCGAAGCGCCCGGCAAGTTCGTCTTCCTGCCGATGCCCGACTTGAAGGCAACCGACGAAGCGCTCTACGCCAATCGCACCTGGTTGGAAGAAGAGAAGGAAGCGGTGGCGATCCTGGTCGAGGAACTGGTCAAGACTTGGCGTGAAATCAACAAAGACCCGGCATCGATCGCGACCTTGCGTGAGCAGTACAACGTCTTGCCGGACATCGAACAGCTCGAAGTCGACGAACTCGTGCCCGCCTTCACCCAGGGTGTCGAGATCAACCTGTTCCCGAACGATGGCGGCACAGCGGACTCGGTCAAGGAAGACTTCGTATTCTTCACCACCTCCGGCTCGCTGGAAGGCAATCCGGACGAGATGAAAATCGAGGACTACTGGTACCTCGCACCGGTCGAGGAAGCCGTTCGCAAGCTCGGTGCCTCGTAGCTGGAATCCAGAACTGGAAAACGCGCGGCGCCCCGCCGCCCGTTTTCGAACGGAGCACCGGCGTCGCCGGACCCGAACCATCCCGTAGCCTGACCGAGGTTGGAAACACCTGATGTCGATCTCGACAACTCCCGCCGAGGGCCTCACCGGCCTGCCCGAACCGAAACGACGCCGGACCGGACTGTCCCGGGTCTTCATCCTGCGCGTTTTGTCGGTCATCGGGCTTTTCGCAGCCTGGGAGATCGCCGGCATGGTGCCGATCAGCGTCGCCTTTCCGAAGTTCAGCGAAACCATGATCGCGCTTTGGGAAATGATCCTCGACGGCCGGTTGTTCGCCGCCTATGGCGAGACCCTGAAACCGCTGGCCGTCGGCGTTCTGATCTCGGCGGTCTTCGGCGTCGGGATCGGCGTCGGCATGGGGCTCAACGCGCGCACGCAATGGGTGTTCGAACCGATCTTCGTCGTGCTCCAGGCCTCGCCGGTCGCCGCCCTTATCCCGCTCATCACCTATGTCTACGGCATCGGCATCACGGCCAAGACGGTCGCGGTCATCATACTTGCCGCGCCGATCATCGTGCTGAACACCTATAAGGCGGTGCGCAATGCCAGTCCGAACCTGGTCCAGATGTGCCGCTCCTTTCAGGGCACGCGGGCGCAGGAAGTCTGGAAGGTCATCATCCCGGCCGCCGCGCCGGTGATCTTCGCCGGATTGCGGCTCGGCGTCGCCGCCGGTTTCATCGGCGTCATCCTGGCCGAATTGCTGATCACGCCGACCGGTATCGGCGACATCATCTCCTACCATCAATCCGTCGCCGAATACGCGCACATGTACGCCGCTGTCTTCACGATCATCGTGTTTTCCGCCCTGGTCGTCGGCGCCCTGGAACAGGCCGAGACCCGTTACTTCCGGCCCGAAAAGAGGAAAAGCCAATGATGGCGCAAGCAACCGCCCTGAAGGCCGTGCCGGGAGACCCGGCAGCGGATCCGGCTCCGATCATCGAGGTGCGCAACATCACCAAGTTCTACGGCGAGGATGTGCACGCGCTCGATTCCATCAACCTGGATTTTCCGGTCGGCCAGATGACGACGCTGCTCGGACCGTCCGGCTGTGGCAAGACCACGCTTTTGAAAATCATTGCGGGCCTTCTCGAACCGAGCTCCGGTGAAGTTTTCGTCAAGGGCAAGCCGGTGACCGGGCCCGGACCGGAACGCGCCTTCGTCTTTCAGGACTTCGCGCTTCTGCCCTGGGCCACGGTCGTGCGCAATGTCGCCTTCGGCCTGGAACTGACCGGCGTGTCGAAAGCCGAACGCGAGGACAAGGCCCGCCACTACATCGCCGAAGTTGGATTGTCGGGGTTCGAGAACAAGTTTCCGCACGAATTGTCCGGCGGCATGCGCCAGCGTGTGGGGCTCGCCCGGGCGCTCGCGGTCAATGCCGACGTGCTGTTGATGGACGAGCCGTTTTCCGCCGTCGACGAACAGACCCGCCGCAAGTTCCAGGAAGACCTGCTCTACCTGCTGTCGGTGGAGAAAAAGACCGTCATCTTCGTCACCCACTCGATCGAAGAGGCGGTCTATGTCTCCGACCAGATCGTCATCCTGTCGCCGCGCCCCGGTCGCATCCACTCCAAGATCCGCCCCGAAATCAGCCGCACCGCCACACCGGACGAGATTCGCCGCGACAAAGCCTATCTCGATACGGTCGAGGAAATCTGGACAAACCTCCGGAAATATCTGGATTGAACCATGACCCTCTTTGGAACCCGCATACCCCCGGCCTATTCGCTCCTGATCTGGATCGGCCTGTGGGAAGTCGCCGGCCACCTTGAGGTCGCCTTCATCCTGCCGCCGTTTTCCGCCGTGGTCATGGAATTGTTCGAACTGGTCCAGCGCACCGGCTTCCAGATCGCAGCCTGGGAAACCATTCAGGCCTTCGTCATCGGCATGGTGATTGCCATTACGGGCGGCATCATGATCGGTTTCGTGATGGGCATGTACCCGATGGCCAACAGTGTGCTCGGCATGTGGGTCAACGTTTTTGCCAGTGCGCCGCTTTCCTCGCTCGTGCCGGTGATCATGCTCCTGTTCGGGCTCGGGCAGACCACGATCATCGTGATCGTCGTGTTGTTTTCCATCTGGATCATAGCGCTCGACACCTATGCCGGCGTGAAGCATATCTCACCGTCGCTCTTCGAGATGGGGCGCTCGTTCGGCGCCAATCGGCGGCAGATGCTCATCAAGATCCTGTTCTGGGCGGCCCTGCCGGAAATCCTGGCCGGCATCCGGCTCGGCCTGATCCGCGCCGTGAAAGGCATAGTCATTGGCCAATTGCTGGTGTCGGTCGTTGCCTTCGGCCGCATGTTCCGGACCTTTTCGGACAATTTCCAGTTCGAGGAATTCTGGGCCCTGACCCTGATCCTGTTCGTCTTTGCGCTCGGCTTTTCCTCCGCCATCGGCTGGCTGGAACAAAAGGTCGAGTACTATGCCGGCACCCGGACCTGAACGCGGCTGAGGGGCGATATCCGTGCAGCAGGACACGCATGTACCGGCCGACGACCTGAGCGGTTTTGTCTCCCGCGCCTTTGTCGCCCTCGGCGTCCCCAAGCCGGACGCCGATATCGTCGCGGGCCTGATGGTGGAAGCGGACCTGCATGGCCAGGACACACACGGCGTCTTTCGCCTGCGCCAATACGCCAATCGTTTGCGCGACGGCGGCACCAATCCGAAACCGACGATAAAGACCATTCGCGACGCCGGGGCGACAGCGCTGGTTGACGGCGATAACGGCCTCGGGCATCTCGCCATGCTGCACGCAACAGACCTTGCGATCGAAAAGGCGCGCGCCCACGGCATCGGCTGGGTCGGTGTGCGCAACGGCAACCATGCCGGACCGGCCGCGCTTTATGTGACGCGCATTGCCGAGCGGACCATGATCGGCCTTTATGGCGCGGTCGGCAGCGCCAACCACGTACCGCCCTTTGGCGGCACGGATCTGTTGCTCGGCACCAATCCGATGGCGATTGCCGTCCCGGCCGGAACCGCACCGCCCTTCGTCCTCGATATGGCGACGACGGTCGCGGCTGCAGGCCGCATCAAGACGCTCGCCCAGCGCGGCGAAACCATGCCCGAGGGCTGGATGGTCGGCCTCGACGGCAAGCCGCTCACCGACCCGGCACGACGGGAGGAAGGCTTTCTCCTGCCGATCGGCGGGGCCAAGGGATACGGCCTGGCGATGGCGCTCGGCCTGCTTGCCGGCACTTTGAACGGCGCTGCGTTCGGCCGTGACGTCGTGGAATTCTCCAAGGACACGACAAGCCCGACGAATACCGGCCAGTTCGTCGCGGCCCTGTCGATCGAAGCCTTCGGGGATGTTTCAGCGTTCAAGGCGACGGCCGACGCGGTATTCGCCGATCTGTGCGCCTCGCCGCCGCTGCCCGGCCACGATGCGGTGCGCATTCCTGGCAGCAATCGCGACGCGGTGCGTAAACAACGCCTGGATAGAGGCATCCCCTTGCATGCCAATCTTGTGTCGGTTCTTGCCGACATCGCAGCCGAACTGGACATCCCGGCTCTCGCCGCGTGACAAAGAGGAGAGAATCATGAACGTGCCTTCCAGCGTCGGCGATACGTTCGCTTTCGCACCGCCCGCCCAGGTCTCCCTGCCGGTCGCCGATACGGGACAGCTTTTCCCCGTCAACCGGATCTATTGCGTCGGACGCAACTACGCCGCCCACGCCATCGAAATGGGACATGATCCGGACAAGGAACCCCCCTTCTTTTTCATCAAGGCCGCCGACACCATCGTCCAGCCGGGCGGCGTGTTCCCCTATCCCGACAAGACAACCGACGTGCACCATGAAATCGAACACGTCGTCGCGATCGGAACGGGCGGCACCGACATTCCGTTGGAATCCGCCCTCGATCACGTCTTCGGATATGCCGTCGGCCTCGACATGACGCGCCGCGATCTTCAGGGCGAGGCCAAGAAGGCGGGGCGTCCCTGGGAGGTTGGAAAATCCTTCGACCATTCCGCGCCGATGTCCCCGGTCCACACCAGCGCTGCCATCGGACACCCGAAAGCAGGCACGGTTCATCTGGAAATCAACGGCGAAACCCGCCAGTCCGGCGACCTCAATCAACTGATCTGGAAGACCGAGGAAGTGATTGCCTTCCTGTCCGGGCTCTTCACTTTGGTACCGGGCGACCTGATCATGACGGGCACGCCGGCCGGCGTCGGCCCGGTATCCCGCGGCGACGTGATCACCGGCGGTGTCGACGGCATCGATACAATTCGGGTCGAGGTTGTTTAAGCACAATCCGGCGGTTCGCCGCCGGGCTATTTGAGCACCGTCAGCGCCCCATCCACGGCATCGCGCAGGAAGGCCTCGTCACGCAGGGCGCCACGACTCAGAACGCGCAAACCCTGGGCGAAGGCGATCAGGAATTTTGCGGTCTTCTCCGTGTCGAGGTCCCGCGAGAGGCTGCCGTCGGTCTGACCGCGCGCGAGCGTTTCCACCAGGGCACCCTCGACCCGGCCGAACATCCGGTCGAGCACCGCTTCCAGTCCGCCGCAGGTCTGGTCGAAACTGGTTGCCGTGTTGGTCAGGAGACATCCGAGCCGCCGGCCTTCCTCGCAGGAAAACGTCACCAGCCGGTCGAAATAGGTCCGAATCGCCGTGGCGCCGTCCGTTTCCTCGTTTTGCAGGACATCGAGGAGCTTGATCGATTCGGTCGCCGCATAATGATCGATGACGGCGAGGAAAAGCTGTTCCTTGTCGCCGAAGGCGTTGTAGAGGCTCGCCCGCGACAGCCCGGTCGCATCGGTCAGGTCCTGTATGGAGGTCGCCACGAATCCCTTGCGCCAGAAAACCTCCATCGCCGTTTTCAGGACGATGGCCTTGTCGAACGAAAGGGGTCTGCCGCGCGTGTTCATGGCGGCAATGTAGGCACTTTGTCCCGACACAGAAAGGGTTTTCCTGTGTCGGCTTCGGCTCTTAGGGCGGTTTGACGTCAGCCAGCCGTCATCGCGGGTCGAACTTCGCCAGGTCCGGGGATCGGTAATCCGTCATCGGAATACTGGTTCAGCTTGTTGCGCAGCGTGCGGATGGAAATGCCGAGGATCCGGGCGGCATGGGTGCGGTTGCCGAGGCAGTGGTCGAGCGTGTCCATGATCAGGTCCCGTTCCACGTCGGCCACGGTCCGCCCGACAAAGGCCCGGCTGACCGTTTCGGCCGTCATCGCCGCCCGGGCCTCCGGACCGGACGCGGCCATGCCGATCATCGCGCCGTCCGGGGTCCGGATCGCGTCGATATCGATCTGCGGTCCGGTGGCGAGCAGCACCGCGCGATGCAGGGTGTTTTCCAGCTCCCGCACGTTGCCGGGCCAGGGGCTCGACGACAGGTGCGCTTCGGCATCGGCGGTAAGGTCCTTGGCCTCCAGGCCATTCGCTTCGGCATACCGGAAGGCGAAATGCCGGGCGAGCGCCAGGATGTCGGCCGGACGATCGCGCAGCGCCGGGATCTTGAGGTTGACCACGTTCAGCCGATAAAGCAGATCCTCGCGAAACGTTCCGGCCCGGACCGCATCGGCAAGGTTGCGGTTCGAGGTGGCGATGATGCGGATGTCGACGGGCACCGGCTTCGATCCGCCGACCCGATCGATCACGCGTTCCTGGATGGCGCGCAAGAGCTTGGCCTGCAGGCGCACATCTATCTCGGAGATCTCATCGAGCAGAAGCGTGCCGCCGGTCGCTTCTTCGAATTTGCCGATGCGCCGCGCGATCGCACCGGTAAAGGCGCCCTTTTCGTGCCCGAACAATTCCGATTCCAGGAGGTTTTCCGGGATTGCCGCGCAATTGACGGAGATGAAGGGCTTTTTTGCCCGGTTCGACTTGCTGTGCACATGTTTGGCCAGCACTTCCTTGCCGGTTCCGGATTCCCCGGTGATCAGGATCGAGGCATCCGACCGCGCCACCTGCTCGGCAAGCTCCACGACCGACCGCATCGCGTCATCGCGCACGATGAAGTCGAGGCTTTCCTGGGCAACGGCGGCAAGCACGGCCCCGATGATTTCCGGATCCGGCGGCAGCGGCACATATTCCTTCGCCCCGGCGCGGATCGCCCGCACCGCCGCGGCGGCATCGGTCTTGGTACCGCAGGCGACGATCGGCACATGGATGTGTTCGTCGCCGAGCCGGGTCACGAGGTCGCCGATTTCCAGGGCGACATCGGCCATCAGAAGATCGGCGCCCCGCCCCGAGCGCAGCGACGCCAGCGCGTTGTCGATCGTCTCCGCATGGGTGACGGAGGCCCCGCGGTCCATGGCGATCTTGGTCGCCGTCGACAATTGTCCGTCCAGGACACCCACGATAAGGAGGCGCATTGGTCAGTCTCCGGTTCTTATTGGGGTTTCGGTGCGTGAGCGGTCAGCGGTCATTCTTGATGATCTCCGTCATGGTCACGCCGAGTTTTTCTTCCACCAGCACGACTTCGCCGCGCGCGACGAGCCGGTTGTTGACATAGATGTCGATGGCTTCCCCGACCTTCCGGTCGAGTTCGACCACCGTGCCGGAGCTCATTTTCAACAGGTCGGAGACCTGCATGCGGGCGCGCCCGAGAATGGCCGACACACGTACCGGCACATCGAACACGGCTTCCAGTTCGGCCGCCGTCTGTTGAAGGGACACATCTTCGTCGGCCGGCGCGTCGGGCGTGGCCGCCCGTTCATGTTCGGCCAGTTCCAATCCGCCGGCATCCTCGACATGGTCTTCCATCTCGATGTCGTCTTCATCCATGATCGCTGTCTCCCGGCCCGGTCACGACCTCTGCCGCATCCGGACCGCTACCGTCATGCGTTTCATCTGGGTCCGGCCGGTTGTCCCCGACCGGGTCCGCGGTCCCGCCGCGGTCTGCAAGAAAAGTTTCAACGGCTTCGTTCACGGCCTGCAGGACGTTCTGTCTTTCGAACAGGATACCGCCATCCGCCCACTCGATCCGGCAATCGCCGGGCGCCGTGTCCGGTTCGCCGAGGATCAGGAGCCGGCCCTCGAAGCCGTTCTTTGCAGCCAGAGTCTCGATCGGCTCCTTCAGGTGCTCGGCCTCGTCTTCGTTGACCCGGATCGCCAGGTGCCGGACCCGCCGCAGCGGCGACAGGCATTCTTCAATCAGCGCCAGGATTTGCGCATGCGGATAGGCTTCGAGCGCATGGCCGGCAATGCGTCGGGCAATTTCCGCACAGAGGTCGACAGCCTGGCCTTCGATCCGGCGCATGTCGGCGTCGAGCAGTTCGATCATGCGGTTCGCGGCGTCGGCAAGCCGCTCGGTGTCCGCCGCGAGCCGGTTCTGCGCGGCGGCCACGGCACCCGCCTCACCTTCCCGGCGGCCGCGCTCGACGGCCTCGGCCTCGACCTGGGCCAGGCGAGCCTCGTGCTCCGACACCGGGATCATCGGCGTGAGCTCCTCTTCCGGCACCGCCGCATCAGGCGGCGGCGCCGCAAAGTCGTTGTCGAAAAGAAACCGGACCGGATTGGTCATTGTGCCTGCGCTCTGCACCTTTCGTGCCTAGTAAATCAGTTCGTCTTCGGAATTGTTCTTGGCGATGGTGATTTCGCCCTTGGCTGCCAGATCCTTGGCGACATTGACCATGGCGCCCTGCGCCTCGTCCACGTCGCGCAACCGGACGGCCCCCATGGCATCCATGTCGTCGCGCATCATCTTGGACGCGCGTCCGGACATGTTGCTGAAGAAGAATTCCCGGATGGTCTCGTTTGCGCCCTTGAGCGCGATCGACAATTGATCCTTCTCCACGGTTCTGAGCAGGGTCTGCACACTGGCCGCGTCCAGTTTCGACAGGTCGTCGAACGTGAACATCAGGTTCTTGATGCGTTCGGCGGCTTCCCGGTTTTCTTCTTCCAGCGCGGTGATGAACCGGGCCTCGGTCTGGCGGTCGAAATTGTTGAAGATCTCGGCCATCAATTCGTGCGAATCCTGTCGGGTCGTGTGCGACAGGTTGGACATGAATTCCACGCGCAGCGTCTGCTCGACCTTTTCCAGCACTTCCTTCTGGACCGCTTCCATCCGCAGCATGCGGTTGACCACTTCCAGCGCGAAATCTTCCGGCAGATTGCCGAGCACCCGGGCCGAATGGTCGGCGCTGATCTTGGACAGCACGAGCGCGACCGTTTGCGGGTATTCGTTCTTGAGGTAATTGGCGAGCACGTTCTCCTGAACGTTCGACAGCTTTTCCCACATGTTGCGGCCGGCGGGCCCGCGGATCTCCTCCATGATGCCGTTCACCCGGTCGGGCGGCAGGAAGGCGCCGAGCAGGCGTTCGGTCGAATCGTAATTGCCCATCAGCGCGCCGCGCGCCGACAGCTTCGTCACGAAGTCGACGATCAGGTCGTCGAGCATGCCGGGCGTGATCGGCCCGAGCCGGGACATGGCAATGGAGATCTGCTTGATCTCGATGTCGTCGAGCTTCTCCCACAAATGCTTGCCGTATTCGTTGCCGAGCGCCAGAAGCAGAACGGCTGCCCGTTCCGCGCCATTCAGCTCGCGCGTTTCGCCGCCCTCCTGAATGTCGAGGTATTGACCGGGTTCGACGGTGGCCGGTGTATTCGCCATCCTCAGGCAGCCTCCTGCAGCCAGCTGCGCACCAGAGCCACGGCATCATTCGGATATTCCTCGATCAGGTCCGACACGTGTTGGATGGTCTTCAACTGGACGGCCCCGTCCGCCTTGGCCTTTTCGATCCATTCCAGATTTGCCACGACGCTTTCGCTGGCGGCCGCCTTTTCGGCCATCGTAAGCGCGCCCTCGGTCTCCTCCGCAGACGGACCTTCGAGCGCGGGTGTTCCGTCGGCGTTCAGCGCCGGCGTTCCCTCCGCTGCAATCGCCGGCGCCGGATCACTTTCGGCAAACACCCGCTTCAACAGCGGGCGAACAGCGAACAGAAGCACCAGAAGGCCGAGCAACAGCGTCACGCCCAGCTCGATCAATTGCATGATGTCGGCCTTGGTGAAGTCGAACAGACCGGGGCCGTCTTCCGATCCGGCAAGCAGGTCCGGGCGCTCGGCGAACCGCAGATTGACCACTTCGACGATGTCGCCGCGGGTCTGGTCGAAACCGACCGCGGAACGCACCAGCGCGGCGATGCGGTCCATTTCCTCTGCCGGCCGGGGCTGGTAGCCCAAATTGCCCTGGGCATCGGGAGTGTAGACACCGTCGACCAGGACGGCGACGGACAGACGCTTGATCCGGCCGGCTTCCAGAACTTGCGTCTTGGTGGTCTTGGAGACCTCGTAATTGACGATTTCCTCGGTCGAGGAACTGGCCTGCTGATTGGAAGGACCGCCGTCGGCACCCTGCTGGTCGGCGTTCGGCAATTGGTTGCCCGCGGTCACGCCGTCCTCGTCTTCCGAGCTCGATGACGTTTCCTCCCGCGTCTGGGTCGAGCGCACAACCTGGCCTTCGGGGTCGAATTCTTCCGATGTCTCAGTGATGCGGTTGAAGTCGAGTTCGGCGGAGATCTCCACCCGTGCCCGACCGGGGCCGACCACGCTGGTCAGGATCTCTTCAATCTCGCGTTTCAGCCGGGTCTCGAAGGCGAGGTTTCGCTCATCTGAATCGCCCGCGACGCCGCCCGGACTGTCGATCGCCACGCCGCTCGCCAATAAGCGCCCGGTTTCGTCGACGATGGAGACCCGGCGCGGGTCGAGACCTTCGACGGCGGTCGCCACAAGGTGCTGGATCGCCTTGATCTGGCTGGAATCCAGTGCGCCGCGCGATTTGACGACGATCGACGCGCTCGGTTCCTTGCGTTCGCGCCGGAACAATTCCCGCTCCGGGATAACCAGGTGGACCCGGGCGGCGACGACCCGGTCGATTGCCCGGATGGTTCGCGTCAACTCGCCTTCCAGCGCCCGCAGATGGTTGATATTCTGAACGAAATTCGTCGCCCCGAGCGTATCGGTCTTGTCGAAAATTTCGTAGCCGACCGAGCCGCCGGTCGGCAGGCCCTGTTCGGCCAATTGGAACCGCAGCCGCAGCACGTCGTCGCTCGGCACGAGAATGGCCGATCCGTCGCGGCGGGTCTGATAAGGGATGTTGCGGGCTTCCAGTTCACTGACGATCGCGGCCGAATCGTCAAACGTGAGATCGGTGTAAAGGGGCGCCATGGTATCGGCGGAAATACGCAGCGTGATGAAGGCCAGAAACCCCACCATGATCGCCGCGACCGCCCCCATGGCGCCCAGACGGGCAGGGCCGAGAGATCGCAAGAATTCGAAAAACCCTTTCACAACGTGTATCCGCCCGTCGCCTTTGTTGCACTCGGCCGCCGCGCGGGCGGTCCTGGGGGAGTGGCAGGACAGGGTCGGACCGCAGCGCTTCGGCTGGGCAGGAATTTCCCACCATCATGGTAAACAAGGGATTAACGGCTGGGTAAAAATTGCCGATCCGGGACCGATCCGTGCGCGGTGGCGCACACTCCCGGCAATGCGGGCGGGTCGGACGGAGGATTGATGGCGGAATTCCGGCAAAAAAGCGAAAGGGCCGGCGCAATCGGCCGGCCCTTTTTTCGGTAATGACGCCCGGTCAGGGAATCGCTGCGCGCCCCCTGTTCCAAGTTTCTTTGTATTATGATCCGCTACGGTGACAATGATCCGGCCGCAGGCCGGAACGGATCACCCGCGATATTGCTGGATACGCGTCGTGCGCAGGCCGGCAAGGCCGTGGTTGTCGATCGAAGCTTGCCAGGAAAGAAACTCCTCGACAGTCAGTGTGTAACGCTGGCAGGCTTCGTCAAGCGACAGAAGTCCACCGCGCACGGCCGCCACCACCTCGGCCTTTCTGCGGATCACCCAGCGCCGCGTCGTCGGCGGCGGCAGATCAGCGACCGTCAACGGACTGCCGTCCGGTCCGATCACATATTTTACGCGTGGTCGAATACTCTCGGTCATACTACTCTCTACTCATCCTGACCTGGACGAAGGGCAGAGTAGCAGCCGCGCTTTAAAATTTGCCTAAACCGTAATCAATCTCTCGGTAACACTTTGAGTTGCCTCGCCAGCTAGTACCTCTGAGCAGAAATCCTGACCCGTTTGACCGACTTTTCCTGGTCTTCGGCTAGGCGCGGTCATTGATGTGGTGCTGTAGCACCATGAAATGATCGCAACGACGTCCGAAGGCCAGGGAAAGACGGCCGCGCAAGTCGGATGTTTCCGACTTGCGCTACTTTAGCTGCCAAACACGGAAACATCCGTGTTTGGTGGGGAACATTTGCCCTTTGGACGTCGTTGCGTTGTTTGCCCGATGCGCGTCAAATCGGATGTTTCCGATTTGATCAGGAAAGGGCAACGGCGAAACATCGCCGTTGCGATCGCGCTGCACAACGCGCCTAGCCAAAGGGAAAATCTTCACCATCAAACGCGTCAGGACTTCTGCTCAGAGGTACTAGCCCGGAGGCAGCAGGGATCGATCAGCTCGCGCCCTTGATCGAACTGACGGCCGACAGCGGCACGCGCTGGCCGTCCACGGTCAGCGTCGGTTCGGTCCCGGTTGTGTCGATCGCCGTCACAAGGCCTTCCACAGCGTTGGTCGACACATTGACCGGCCGGCCCTGGTTCTGGGCGTTGATCGAAATCGTATAGAAGCCGTCCGGCATCTGAACTCCGGTATCGCTGCGTCCATCCCAGACGAACGACCCCTTGCCGCTCTCCAGCGACCTCACTTCGTTGTAAACCACGTTGCCGGATGCGTCGCGAATGCGGATCGTGGCTTCCGCTGCCGGGCTGGCGGCATCGAACGCCCAGGTCGCTTCGCCGTTGACGAGCTGGGTGGTCTCGCCGGAAGCCGCGACCTCGGTTCCGATATAGCTGGCCAGGCTCGCAACATTTGCGGTCGACAACGCGCCCAGAATGCTCTCCAGGTGCTCATTCGATTTGATCTGCTGTTCCACCGTGGAATATTGCACCAACTGCTCGGTGAACTGGTTGGAATCCAGGGGATCGGTCGGCAACTGGTTTTCCAGTTGCGTCGTGAGCAGCGTCAGGAACGTATCGAAATCGCTGGCCAGTTCGGAATTGTCGCTCGATGCTGACGTAGCGGTCTGCGGGTTGGCCGTATTGACGCCGAAAAGCGCAAAATCACTCATGTGTGTGTCCCTCGACGCGCCGGTTCCGGCGCGGGTCTGTAGTGTAACAACGGGGCCTAGATCGTGATGTTCAGGACCCCGTCATGGCTGCGGTCCGACGGGTCGGAAGCCGACAGGTCGACGGCGTCGGGATCCTCTGCGCCTGAGCCGGCAAGTCCGCTCGCGTCATTGCCCTCGGATGCCGCAAATCCCGCCTGCCCGTCACCGTCGCCCTTCAGGCTGAATTGCAGCGATGCCGCATCGGTCTTGACGCCGGCCTGCTCCAGGGCGCGTTCCAGGTTGCGTTGATCGCGCAGGAACAGATCCAGTGTTTCCGACCGCTCGACGATCAGATGCGCGCGCGCCACACCGTCATCGCCGATCTTCAGGCGCACATCGACCCGTCCGAGTTCCGGCGGGTCGAGACGGATGGAAAACCGGTTTTCACCGGCGGCAGCCCCGCGCGCGATCGCACCGGCGGCCGACACGATGGCCGGCGAGAGCGTCCGCGGCCCGGCCGCTTCCGAAACCGCCTGCGGTGTCAGGGTGGCAAAGGCTGTATCCGGTTTGACGGCGCCGGCGGCTTCCAGACCGCCGAGCCCGGCGGGCAGGTCTGCGGCCTCTGCCTGACCTGCGGCCCCCTGCCCCACAAGAGCGGCGAACCGGCCTGCCGCACCGGACACCGCCCCTTGCAGGCCCGCCAGGGACGTACTCGGTACCGCAGCCTGGGTCGGGTTCGAGCCCGTACCTGCCTCGGCAGCGACACGGGATCGAGAGGACGGCAACAGGTCGCCGTCCGACAACGCGTCGTCCAGAGTTTCACCGTCAAGGACAGTCAACGCCGCGTCGGCGTCGGGGGACACGGGACCGGATGCAGCACCTTCGACCCGGGTGCCGCGCACCAGGGCGTTTTCGAAGCCCGGAACCGGACGCGGCGTCAGCGCCTTGGCCGCGTCGGGTGAAAGCGCCGGCTCGACACTGCCGGTCGGTGCACTTGGCTGGCCTTGGGTCGATCCGGATTTGGCAACGTCAGGCGTAAGCCCTTCTTCCGCGAGCGCCGACTTCACGGCAGCGGCAAGGTCCGGCCTCACAGCCGTCGACGGGTTATCGGCCGGCACCGCGGCCGTGCCCGCTGGTGTCGGCGTAACCGGAGAGCGGGGCACTGTCGGCACAGGTGTCTCAGCCGCGTCCGCGCCGGTACCGGACGCAGCAGCACCGGCCGCTCCGGCACCGGCCGCTGGGCGCGCTTCCGACCCCGGCAGGATGGCCTCGGCTGCATCGGTCACCGCTCCGGCGAGACCGCCACGCGCCGCGGCAGGCGCACCCTCCAGAACGATGTCGGTGGTGACGCCGGCAGCGCCCAACAGATTGCCGAGAACCGGAGCCGTTCCGGTCGCCCCGGCGACCGGCAGTGCAGCCGCCTGGCTGTCGGGTGTCTCGCCGTCGGACGGCCCGGAGAAAGCGATATCCTCAGCCGGCGTTTCACCCGGCCCGCCAGCCTCGGAGCCAGTGTCGGAGGTCTTGTCCGAAGCGCCCGTCGCATTCCTTGATGTGTCAGTTTCAGCCTCCGGTGAGGTTCCGGATGCGGTCTCGGTCGCAGCGGTTTCGTTGGACCTGTCGCTCGTTTTGGTGGCACGCGGCTCAGGTTTTTCGGCCGTGCTTTCCCGGAGCGCCGCATCGAAGGACCCGGATCCGGCATCCGCGTCGGTCCTGGCATCTGCTGGCGATCGTTCGGTCCGGGCACTCCGGGCCGGATTTGTCTGGCTCCGATCCACCGGTGCCAGCTGATCGATCAGCAAAGATCCATTCAATGCCATGATTGCCCTCGCGCAAGCAACGTTCGCCGAGTCAGAAGCAAGTGCGATGCCAAACCGGAAGCATGGAGTTTAAATGAGCAATTGCAGAGGGTTAACAAAAGTGACGGACAGCGGCACAGCGCAAAACCGCCGGCACCAAGTTGCCGTCCGGCAAGTCTTTCCCACAAAGTTGGCGTTTTTTGCGTGCCTCCTCTATATATCCTGAAACACACGCGCGGCAGTCGCACCCAGGAGCATACCGGTTCAGGACACGGCTGACCGGACCGGCCGAGGCAGCAGACCCGCGCAAGACACCCCGCGTCGATCCGCACCGACGGTTCGCGTGGCTTGTTGAAGGTCGATACCATGTCTGGAAACCTGTTGGATCTGCCCGGGAAGCCGGCTGACACGCGGGTTGTTGTCGCCATGTCGGGCGGCGTCGATTCCTCCGTCGTCGCCGGGCTTCTGGCCCGTGCCGGTTACGATGTCGTCGGCATGACGCTGCAATTGTATGACCACGGCGCCGCTGTGCACCGCAAGGGCGCCTGCTGCGCCGGTCAGGACATTCACGACGCCCGCCGGGTTGCCGAAACCCTCGGCATTCCGCACTACGTCCTCGATTACGAATCCCGCTTCCAGGATGCGGTGATCGACCGGTTCGCGGAGAGCTA
>JANQQB010000252.1 GCA_028285165.1 Rhodobiaceae bacterium | reverse complement strand
GTTCCAGTTCGCATCGATCACCAGAGCCGGAAACGGCGACTGTTGCGCCAGCGTGTGCGCCAGCCGCAACGCGCCGGACGCCGCCGTCGCCATATCGATCTCCGGTGCGGCCGTGCCCGGCGCGAAGCCGGCGGCCAGCAGCCACGCATCCCGCTCCGCCGTCGATACGTCCAGTGCCTCGGCGAGGCGCAACACCATGTCCCTGCTTGGCAGAGAACGGCCGTTTTCCAGGAACGACAAATGCCGGGTCGAGATGCCGGCATCGCCGGCCAGTACAAGCTGGCTGAGCCGGCAGGCTTTTCGCCGGCGCCGCAGCAAGGCCCCGAACCGTTGCGGGCCGATCGGGCGGGGAAGCCCGCTATTCGACTGCTCTGTCGTCATCCGTCCGGATTGCAAGACCATCGTTTGCGCGCATGGAGGCGCGATGCCCGCAAGGCTAGCGCGTCTGCGCGGCCCTTTCGACGGTATTCATCCCGGCCCGCCGCCGTCGGCAACGGGTGTTATCGGCTATGTTCGATCGAGTTATCTTGCAGTCGACCGGCGTCGGCCGGTCCGTTGCGCCGGCCCAGGGGCCGGCGCGTTCGCGGCAGCCCGTTTCGGCTAGGCCGCTTCCGGCAGTACCTGGCGGCGGCGCGTCGGTACCCGTTTCCGGGGCCCGTCGAGCACCAGATTCTTCAACGGATGGGTGCAGGCCCGATCCTGACGCAACGGGCAGCCCTGGCAGGGCGGCACGGCCAGACCGCGCTTGTGGGTGCGATCGTGGCAAACTTCAGCGACGCTGCGTAGCGGCCGTTTCAGATACTCGCTCACATATGCTTCTGTGGTCATGTCCTGCTCCGCATAGAGCGAAAGCGATGCTGACTCTAAAACCTGTGGTGTTATGGTAAATATTTGGTTAACAATATTTACCAATTACTAGCACTCTTTCGCCAACTCAACGGTCTGTCTTTACGTAATGCTTGTTTTTCCGGATCAAACCCCTTGCCTAGATTTTTCCTTAATTTGATCTCTTCAAGTAAAGTTCAAATGCAGCGCGCCGTTATCCTCGCCTGTCCGGGGCCTTGTCGGCGAAGATGCACGCCGCCTCTTGCGTTCGGCGCCTGATACCCCCATTGCTAAGCGTTGAACGTGTACGGGGCCTGGGTCTGCGACGGGAAAGGGATCGCCAATGGCGGACTACGATTACGATCTTTTTGTCATTGGCGCCGGTTCGGGCGGTGTGCGGGCGGCGCGGATTGCCGCCGGTTATGGCGCCAGGGTGGCCGTGGCCGAGGAATACCGCTATGGCGGCACCTGCGTCATTCGCGGTTGTGTGCCGAAGAAGCTGTTCGTCTATGCCTCGCATTTTGCCGAGGATTTTGCCGATGCCGCCGGTTACGGCTGGACCGTAGAGCCGCCGACGTTCGACTGGCCGACCCTGGTTGCCAACAAGGACACTGAGATCGACCGTCTGAACGCGATCTATATCCGCCTGCTCAACAATGCCGGGGTGGAACGGATCGACGGCCGCGCCGTGTTCGAGGACGCCCACACCATCCGCATCGGCGACCGTACCGTCACCGCCGAGCGCGTGCTGATCGCCGCCGGCGGCCGTCCCTCGCTGCCGGACCTGCCGGGGATCGAACACGCGATCTCCTCGAACGAAGCCTTCCACCTCGAACATCTGCCGGATCACATCACCGTGGTCGGCGGCGGCTATATCGCCGTTGAGTTCGCCGGCATCTTCCATGGCTTGGGCCGGCAGGTGACGCAGCTCTATCGCGGCGAACAGATCCTGCGCGGCTTCGACGGCGATCTGCGCCACCATCTGGCCGACGAACAGCGCAAGCGCGGCATCGACCTGCGGACCGAGATCAATGTCCGCCGGATCGAGAAGGCGGGCGACGGCTACCGCCTGCATCTGACCGACGACAGCGTGCTCGACACCGGGCTGGTAATGTTCGCCACCGGGCGCACGCCGAACACGGACGGGCTGAACCTGCATGACGTCGGC
>JANQQB010000238.1 GCA_028285165.1 Rhodobiaceae bacterium | reverse complement strand
CTCGGCTAGGCAAATCGCGCAGCGCGATACGGTGTATCGGGCAAGCGATTTAACGACGCCGACGGGCTGATTTGGTCCACCGAAGGCCGGGTTTACAGGCCCGCTGGACATCGTTGCGGTTCCCTTGTGGTCAGTAAGACCACGGCGGAAACCGCGCCTAGCCAGCGGACCTGTAAACCCGGTCAAATGATTCTATCTGGTCGAACAATGCTCTAGGACACGACCGGGCAAATGTCCTGTTCTTTTTGTTGGCTGTGCCGCGATCGACGATATGCAAATATCGCAAGCGAAGGTTGGGTGCGTTTGCGTTTGTGTGCGCGCTCGATCACACGCGCTCGGGGTCGGGCCCCCCGGACAAGACTCTCGTCGGCGTAAGGGGCGCGCCGGCTTGCTGCCAAGCAATCGCGCATCGCCGACACCGATGGGTTGGTCTCTCAGATTTGCTGACGAAAATTTGAAAACTGATCGCGTTAAAAGTGTGTTACGTCTGCTGATGACGTTGAGTTATTACGATTAAGGATTTCAAAGATTTAAGCAATCTGGCGGTTATCTATAGAAAAAATATCTTTTAACCTAAGATTTAATAGTATTGAAATTCAGATTTTTGTGTATATTTGCTCCATTGGGCGCGGTGTCTGCGTATTGGCAACGAGCCTGTCGCGCCGTATGTTGGGCGAATTTTGCATGTTATGAAAATTATGCCGCGATGCCGAAAAGATTAACCATAGATCAATGAGATTGAAGTACAATCTATAAACCTAAGGTTATAATAAGGCTTGAGAAGTGCTCCTCGGAGCGCCGGTAACGAATGAGACGTTGGGTAATTGAAGGTCGAGGCCAGTTGAGTTCTTCTGTTCTTGTAAAAAATACCAAGCACAGAAATAGCATGCCCGAAGTAATGGGATTGCAACCGCAAACGTGGTGAAGCGTATTGCAAATTGACATTCTAATAGAGACGGCATACGGATGGTAGCATGCGCCAATGCCCGGGTGCCAATAAATATACTATGGGTGGGGCAGCGGCGTAACAACGAAAACCACTGCAAATGGCCAAGAAGCCGACATGGACAAAAAGGGCGCGAAGCCTGGTTCGGATCGGCGAAGCAAAGTGAGACAAATATGCTAGATACTGCCACACCGATTTCGGCGCTAATGCCGGACATGCCCGAGGAAGCGATCGGCGGCGACATGCGCAAGCGGACTCGCGAGTTCGATCGGGCATTGGGCGCACGCGTCAAATTCATGCGCAAACTGCGTGGCATCAGTCAGGAAAAGTTGGCGCATGATCTGGGCCTGACGTTCCAGCAGGTTCAAAAGTATGAATCAGGCGCAAACCGTTTCCCTGTTGCTCGTCTTGTGCACACGGCTCGCTTGCTCGGCTGTACGGCGGCATTTCTGATCGGCGAAACGCAAAGCGAGGGTCCCGTTCAGGACTTCTTGCCCGAACTCGCCGACCGGCCGGACATTGTGACGATCATTCCCGAACTGACAAAAGCCTCGCCGGCCCAGGTCAAGGCTCTGAAGAAGTTCCTAGAATCGATCACCGACGAGTAAGAGTCTTCTCGCCAACGGTCGCCGCGCAGGGATGGTGTCGCGGCGACCGGCCTTACCACGCATGGCCGCTGATCGTCGCTGTATGCGACCGCGCACAATCCCCCCTCGAAAATCGGATCGGTTTGACCGGCAGGGCACCTTGTCTCACCGGCAAAAGCCGCCGCGTTCCGGTTTGACCAAGCCGGTGCATCCGCCTAATACCTAAAAAACGATCCGCTTGTTTCCAGCACATGCGCCCGGCGGTGTTCCGGGGCTGTCGGAGTTTGTGCGGCTCGGGCCGCTGTCGCGACCGTGGCAGCATTTCTTTCCCGCTAAGGATGGTTTGCCGCGGTATGTGCATACCCGGCGGCCCAGCACCCCGGTTTGGACGATGTCGCACAACACATTCGGTCATTTGTTTCGCATGACGACGTGGGGGGAAAGCCATGGTCCGGCACTTGGCTGCATCGTCGATGGTTGCCCGCCCCGCATCCCGGTAACGGCAGAGGACATTCAGGCCTATCTCGACCGGCGCCGGCCAGGTCAGTCACGGTTTACAACCCAGCGCCGTGAACCCGATCAGGTCCAGATCCTGTCCGGCGTGATGGTGGACGACGATGGCGTCCAGAAGACGACCGGCACTCCGATTTGCCTGAAAATCGACAACGTCGACCAGCGATCCAAGGACTATTCCGAGATCAAGGCGCAATACCGTCCGGGCCATGCCGACTTCACTTATGACACCAAATACGGCATCCGGGACTATCGCGGCGGCGGACGGTCGTCGGCGCGAGAAACCGCGGCGCGCGTTGCCGCCGGCGCGCTCGCCCGCAAGGTGGTCCCCGGCATGAGCGTCAAGGGGGCGCTCGTGCAGGTCGGTCCGCATCGCATCGACCGGTCGCGATGGAATTGGGGCGCGGTGGACGACAATCCGTTCTTTTGCCCGGACCCGCAATCAGCCGAACACTGGGCGGACTATCTCGATGGAATCCGCAAGGCCGGCTCGTCGGTCGGCGCGGTCGTGGAAATCGTTGCCGAAGGCGTACCGGAAGGACTTGGCGCGCCGGTTTACGGCAAACTCGATCAGGACATTGCCTCCGCGCTGATGTCGATCAACGCGGTCAAGGGCGTCGAGATCGGATTGGGTTTTGAGGCGGCTGCGCTGACAGGCGAGGAAAACGCCGATGAGATGCGCCAGGGCAACGAGGGTCGGCCCCTGTTTCTGTCGAACCATGCCGGCGGCGTTCTGGGCGGTATTTCAACCGGCCAGCCGGTCGTCGCGCGGTTCGCCGTCAAGCCGACGTCGTCGATCCTGACACCGAAGCGCTCCGTCACCCGTGAGGGTGACGAGGTCGACGTGCGCACCAAGGGACGGCATGACCCGTGTGTCGGTATTCGGGCCGTTCCGATCGGCGAGGCCATGATGGCGATCGTGATCGCCGACCATTACCTGCGTCACCGCGCGCAGGTCGGAGAGAGACGAGATTGATTATGACGCGGGATCTGACACGGGTCGCCGAGGCGATACGCGCCTTTGAGCGCGGCGAAATCGTCGTTGTTACCGATGACGACGATCGCGAGAACGAGGGCGATCTGTTCATTGCTGCCTCCATGTGCACGCCGGAAAAAATGGCGTTCATCATTCGCCACACAAGCGGCATCGTTTGTGCGCCGATGCCGCGCGATGCCGCTGACCGGCTCAATCTGGCGCCGATGGTCGCCAGCAATGACGCGCCGCTCGGCACGGCCTTCACTGTCACCGTCGATTATCGGCACGGATTGACCACCGGCATCTCCGCCGAGGAGCGCTGCAATACGGTACGGGCGCTCGCCAACAACAACGCGGCCGCTCAGGACTTTGTCCGTCCCGGCCATGTCTTTCCGCTGATTGCCAAGGAAGGCGGCGTGCTGATGCGATCGGGCCATACCGAGGCCTGCGTCGACCTCTGCCGTCTGGCAGAATTGCCGCCGGTCGGCGTCCTGTGCGAACTCGTCAACGACGATGGCACGGTCAAGCGCGGCGAAGAGGTTTCCGAATTCGCCCGCGAGCACGGCCTCGTCATGGTTTCTGTCGCCGACCTCATTGCCTGGCGTCAGCGCCAGGAAAAGCTCGTCGAGCGGATCGATGCGTTTCCCATCGAGACGCCGGCCGGCGAGGGCGAGGCGATCATCTATCGCACGCCCTACGATCCCATGCATCACCTTGCCGTGGTCTTCGGTGACATTCGCGATGGCCGGGACATTCCGGTCCGCCTGCACCTGGAATCCGTGGTCGACGATGTCTTTGGCGTGGCGCCGGCCCTGCCGGCAATCATGCAGCGCGTGCGCGATTACGGCCGCGGCGTCATCATCTATCTGCGCGAGGGGTCGGCCGGTGTGACGGCGACCAGCAAACGCATGCGCGACCGCCTCTCGGCCGCGGAAAACGAGGAACACCAATCGGCGGAAACCCGCGCCGAGACCTGGCGCGAGATCGGCCTTGGCGCCCAGATCCTCAAGGACCTCGGCATTTCGTCGATCCGCCTGCTGTCAACGCGCGAGCGGCATTATGTCGGTCTGGACGGCTTCGGGATCGACATCGCCGAGACCGAAATCCTGGACGATTGACGAGGGGCGGCCCTACAGGAGGCCGAGCGCACGGGTCGTCTTGCGGAACCGGCGATGCGCTTGCAGCGGCGCCAGCACCGGTTCGGCCATGAACCAGGCGGAATGCCGCCAGCCGAGATCGACCACCTCTTCAAAGACGTTCGACGCGCCGTCCAGGTCGCCGATTTCGCTCAATGCGATCACGTCGTAGAACAGGCACGGCGAACGACAGCCGCGCTGCGCTTCGACCGCCGCATACGCCTGATCGTGTTCGCCGAGCAGGCTGTAGATCGGGCCAAGCGTGTTCAGCGCCCGCGGTTCGCTCGGGTCGATCGCAAGATGCGCGCGCAACCGGTCAAGACAGGCGAGTGCGTTGCGTCGGCCGCGCACCGGATCAAAGACATGCGCGGTACGGGCTGCGAAGAACAGGGGCCGGAAGTCGTCGCCATCCAACCGCGCCGCCTCTTCGGCAAGACTGGTGGCGCACCGGTAGTCGCGCATGGCCAGAAGCATGCGCGCGCCGAGAAAGTGCAGGTCGGCGTCGTGGCGGTCGCATTGCAATCCCATCGCCAAGGCCGACCGCGCCTTGTCCGCCTGCCCGAGGGCGCCATGGGCAAAGGCAATGGCGCCGTGGCTGGTCGACATGTCCGGGCGCAGCCGAAGCGCTGTGTCCGCATGGACCTGCGCCTGTTCCAGCGTGGCATCGTCGCTGCGCTGGTAAAGCCAACGGTAGGATAGGGCGATCGCGTATTCCGCATGCGCCAACGCGAATTGCGGAGCCCGCGCGACGGCCATACCGGTCAGCCGTTCCGGTTCGAGCACCGCGCCCGGACCGCCGCGCGACAGGGCGCGCCGGGCATCCAGGCAAAGCTGATAGGCCTCAAGGTCGAATGTGTCGGTCGCTTCGCGGAGCGGTGCCCGGTCGCCGATTGCGGTACGCGTAACCGGCGCGCAAAGCCGGTAACCGTATTTCGGGATCGTCTCGATGACCCGCTTGCCGGTGCCTTTTGTGCCGAAAACCCGGCGCAGTTCTGCGACTGCCTGGGTGAGGCTTTCGTCGCCGACGACAACGTTCGGCCACACGGCCTGCATCAGCGTTTCGCGCGCCACGCCCTGTCCGTTGGCGTGCACGAGCACTTCGAGCAGTTTTGCCGCCCGCGGGCTGAGCCGATGGACCTTGCATCCGTTGGTCGTGCTGCGCGTCGTGAAGTTCACGTGCCAGGCACCGACAAGAAGTGTGGACTCGTCCGCAGCGGCGGGGTCTGGCACCAGAATAGGCGCGTTCAGATTCGGCATGATCGACACCCAGCAGAAAACTCAGGCGCTGGTGAACAGCGAAATAAGAGGCGATATGGGGTGCCGGGGATGGAACTTGTAGTCACAAAAACATGATCATGCCGGTTCATGAATGCGTTTCTTGGCTCACGGGCGCAATCAAAAATTACTCGTGATTTCAACGCGCAATCACAAAATGTGGCAGCGGTGATTTGATGAGCCGGCTTCAGGTTGCCGGCGGGCAGGGGTGATCACAGAGTGGCATCGGCCCCGTGGATCGGTTTCTTGACGGCCTTGCCTGCCGCGCGCTTTCGCGTTCGGGGGCGGGTGAGGCGGAGCACCCTGGCCATGTGACCGCGTGTGCGGTCCTCGACCCAGGTCATACCGGCATTCAATCGCTGTGAGCGATCCCGCAGCCGCCGAACGAGCCGCGCCGCCCAGGAATGCGTGGCAACCAGCAGAAACACACCGAAGGCCAGCAGAGGCAAGCCGGTCGGAAGCGGCAGCCACACCGTTGCAAGGCCCAGAAGGATCGACAGGCCGCCAAGCACTGTCAGTAAGATGCGCTTCATATGTCAACGGCTGTCGAATACGACAGCATTCCCTGCCAGGATCGTCGCCTTTGTTCTGGATCGGCCTTATCGCAGCCGATTAAGTCCGGCAGCCAATCTACGCGATCGGGATTACTATAATTCTAAGTTGTTGCTTTTTTGTGGAACACAAGCACTTTCGAGAAAAACGCCGTGCATTGGCTTTCGACTTCGAAACCGGCCCGGGTGAACAATTCCGGAAGGTCCGTCGAAAGATAGGTTGTGTAATAAGGTTCGTGAAACATGCGCGGGAACAGGTCGAGCAGCCCGTCATAGTCCGGCACATCGCCGGTTTGCAGCGAATCCAGAAGGATCAATCGGCCGCCGGGCTTCATCACACGTCCGAATTCGGCCGCTATTCTTGGCCGGATCTTGGGCGGCAATTCGTGGAACAGATAGATGTTCGTCGCCAGGTCGAGACTGGCATCGGCAAGCGGCAGATGCTCGGCATCGGCAACGCTGTAAGCCAGGCGCGATGCGCCGTGCGTGCGTGACCGTGCGGTCTCGCAATAGGCGTCCGACAGATCGATGCCGAGCGCGGGAAGGCGCGGAAACGCATTTTTCACCGAACGCAGGAAGCTGCCATTACCGCACGCGATGTCGGCATAGGCCAGTCGCCGCTGGTCTCTTTGCGCCAGGTAATCCGCCATCGGCACCAGGGCCTGGCGGCGCATGGCGGCCGCCGAACCCAGAAACAGCACTTCAACCTGGGTGTCATATAGGTCGGCCGACCGCTCGCTCATCCAGCCGTCGGTCTGGAAATGGAAATTCTGCATGTAATAGCGCGGTCGCGACGCGCGGCCGTCATCGGCAGCCACTTCCTGATGCGAGCCGGTCAGCCGGCGCCTGGTGACCTCCGGCAGGTCGTCGAAAAACAGCCGGCTGCGCCGGATCAGGCCAGGCAGGCCGCCGGCCTCGTCCTGCGGCATCGGGTACAGACCGTGCTCCACATTGTCGAGGTCGCGGGCGAGCAATGCGGCAACGTCGCTGAACAGGCGCCGCTGGTCGGGAACCGGCCCGGTCGGCGGCGCAATCTTCTTCGGCGGCAGATCCATCGATTTCTCGATGCGTCTCACCTGCCGGCGCATGGCGAAGGAATGGGCACCGTACCAGGCGACGCGGGCACCTTGCGTCGCACCGAACCGAGCGCGCGTGGCCAACCTTTCCAGCATCGATTGCGGCATTGCCTACTCCCGTTCACAAAGCGCGATACACTCAATATGGGGTGAAAAGATGAACTGGTCTACCGGCCGGACGGAGCCGATCCGGTAGCCGCCGGCAGCAAGCAGCGACAGGTCGCGTGCAAGTGTTGTCGGGTTGCACGACACCGCAATGACGGTGCCCACGCCGGACGCGGCGATTTCCTGCGCCTGTCGCTCCGCACCGGCGCGCGGCGGGTCGAACACGACGGCGTCGAATGCATTCAGTTCGCGGGCCGTGACCGGATTGCGGAACAGGTCGCGATAGCCGGCTGTGACCGGTTTCAGGCCGCGTGTCGCCCGGCAGGCGGCGTCCAGCGCGGCAAGGGCCGGACGATCCGTGTCGAATGCGGTGACACGCGCCGTATGTGCCAGGCGCAGCGTGAAACTGCCGGCGCCGCAAAACAGATCCGCCACATGTCGGGCGCTGCAAGCGGCCACGGCATCTGTGACGATTTCTCCCATCAGCGCCTCGCTCTGAGCACTGGCCTGCAGGAAGGCCCCGGGCGGCGGGGTCAATGCGACGCCTGCGATGGTCAGCACCGGTTTGCGGATCTCGACAATGACGTCGTCGGGATAACTGAGCCGCGCCCAGTTGAGCTCCATCGCGGCGGCGAGCAGGGCATGGCGCGTCCGTTCGTCCTCGCTTGCGTTTTCAAGCAGGACGTCGAGGCCGGTTTCGGTCGCCGTGACATGCAGGCGCAGGGTCTGTCGCCGGCCGCAGGCAATCCGGGCCACGCGGCGCAGACCGGCCAGGTTACCGGCGATCTGCGGCGTCAGGATCGGGCAGGCCTCAATCGGGACGATGTCATGCGCACGGCGAGCGGTGAAGCCGAACAGCACCGTTCCCGATCGCAGTCTCCTGGCCGAAAAGGCGGCCCGGCGGCGGCTTGCGACCGATCCCGTCACGACGGGGTCGACCCGCACGTCCGGCAAGGCGGCGACAAGCGGTTCCTGCACGAGCCGGTGCTTGAATGCGCGATAGGCCGTATCGCTCATGTGCTGCAACTGGCATCCGCCGCATGTCCCGAAATGCGCACAGACCGGTTCGATCCGGTCCGGGTTCGGGTCAAGGATATGGTCAAGCGTGCGCCGCGACCCGGATCCGGAGATCGAGACCCGTTCGCCGGGCAAGGTGAAGGGGACGTAGACGGTTTCGCCCTCCGACAGTGCAATACCGTCGCCGCGATGGCCGAGGGCGGTGATGGTGACCGCGCGGGCGGACGGATCGGCCATGGTGCCTAAAGGGGACGAGCGGCGAGGAGCATGCCGATCCGGGACTGGAAAGTCAGAAGGAGAAGCAGGACGCGAACCCGTTGACAAGCGTGTCGAAATACACGCGGTCGCCATAGGCCACCCACAATGCGAACGTCGCGGCAAGCACGGCAAACGTTGCGGAGGACAGGCCAGCAATCGCCAGCGGCGACAGGGTTTGGGTCGAAGCCTTCATGGCGCTCATAATAGGCCCGGTTTCGGTCCGCTTCAACTGCTAGGCGTCGGCTCGGCCTTGGCGATCAGCTTGCGCAATCGTTCGACGGCGACATCATGCTCATCATTGGGACTGATTGAACCGGAGAAACGGCCGTTCTCGTCCATCAGATAGACCGATGCCGTGTGGTTGATGTTGTAGTTGCCGTCAACCGGGTCCTCCTTTTGGACAAAGACCCGGTAGGCCTTGACGATAGCGTCGATGTCCGCCTGTGACCCGGTCAGGCCGACGATGCCGTCTTCGAAGGCGGACATGTAGTCCTTCAGCATGTCCGGCGTATCGCGTGCCGGATCGACGGAAACGAACATGACCGTGAGTTTGTCCGCATCCGGACCCAGTGCCTGCAGCCAGCCGCTGGCTTCGTAGAGCGTTGTCGGGCAGATCACCGGGCAATGGGTAAACCCGAAAAACATGGCGCGCGGTTTGCCGAGAAAATCGGCCTCGGTGACGCGATTGCCGTTTGTATCGACCAGCGAAAAGTCGCCTCCGACACTCATGGCGGGCGTCGCCGTCCGCACGTCTGCCTGCTGGTACCAAAGAACCGATGAGACGCCAACCGAAACGGCGATAAGGAACACTGCAGCCCACGCCGAATTCCGAATAAGTTTCAAGCCCATAAAGTCACCAGTCGGATTTGGGGTCGACATTGTATGACATGCCGTGAGGCACGGTCCGGCGGACGCGAACGCTCCGCATATATGACCATGACTTAGAAGCCGGCGGCCGGCAAATCAATGCGGCGTTATGGCGGTCTCTCTCGCCCGGTTCAGGCCGTGACCTTGACCCGTTCGCGGCCGAGCGCGGCAAAGACCTTGGCGACGATGTCTTCCTGGCTCAACCCGGCTTGCCGGTACATCAGATCCGGTTTGTCCTGATCGATAAAGACATCGGGCAGCACCATGGAGCGGACCTTCAACCGGCCATGGTCAAGCAACCCTTCGTCGGTCAGGAATTGCATGACGAAGCTGCCAAAGCCGCCCACGCTGCCTTCCTCGATCGTGATCAGGATTTCGTGCTCGCCCGCCAGGCGCCGGATCAGGTCGTGATCGAGCGGTTTCGCGAAGCGGGCGTCGGCGACTGTCGTGGAAAGGCCGAACCCGTCGAGTTCATCCGCCGCATCGAGCGCCGTCTTGAGGCGGCCGCCGAAGGAGAGGAGCGCGACCGTCGTGCCTTCCTTGACGATCCGTCCGCGGCCGATTTCAAGCGGTTCGCCCTGTTCCGGCATGTCGACGCCGATGCCTTCGCCGCGCGGGAAACGGAAGGCGCAGGGGCCCTCGTCATAGGCGACCGCGGTGGCCACCATATGTTTCAGGTCCGCCTCGTCGCCGGCCGCCATGATCATGAAGCCGGGCAGGCAGCCGAGATAGGCGACGTCGAACGAGCCGGCATGGGTCGGACCGTCGGCACCGACGAGGCCGGCCCGGTCGATCGGAAACCGCACGGGCAATCGCTGGATCGCCACGTCG
>JANQQB010000200.1 GCA_028285165.1 Rhodobiaceae bacterium | reverse complement strand
TCGCCGTGCCGGCTCGAGGACCACTGGATCTGCGCATTCCAACCGGCGTCCCGGCGCGGACTGGGTGCGTGTCGATGCCCAATCCGACCGTGATGATCGAGGCCATCCCGGCACCGATTTCGATCCCTGTGCCGTGCCCGAACCAATGCTCTGGTGTCAGGCTGGTGCTCGTTGCTTCGGATCGTTGGTATCAGCCGAACAGCTCTTTGAACGGACCGACACATCGGCGGAAACCGGCTTCGAAATCGCCGTCACCCGGATGGTAGACGCTTTCAAGCGAAATCACGCCGTCATAGTTGTCGGCCCGCATCGCGTCCGCGATCGGCTGGAACAGCGGGCCGAGTTGGCCTTTGCCCATCTCGCGCACTTCCAGGGTGGCGCGGGGCGTGTCGACCTGCACGTCCTTGATGTGCACATGGCCAAGATAGCCGTCGCGGATCTCGTCGTAGCCGTCCGGCCAGGCGCGTTCGTGACACCAGCAATTGTTGGCCGGATCCCAGAGCACTTTCAGCACGTCCTTGGCATCGAGATCGTCGATCAGCCGGCGTGCCGTGTAATTGGAATTGACCATCGTGCCGTTGCCCGTCTCGACGACGAGCGTCAGGCCTTCGGCACGGGCGAGGTCGACGGCCGGTGCGATCAGCGGGGGCAGGGTGTCCCAGGCGCCCTTGGCGACGTTCCACTTTTCGGCGCCGTTCGCGCCCCAGAGGATCTGTTCCTTCTTCGACGTCATGATGCGCACCAGCGGCGCGCCGAGCGCATGCGCCATCGCCATGACCCGTTTCAGCGCCTCCATGTGCGTCGAGTGGGCCGGATCGCCCGGGCGATTGGCCGTCGTCAGGCCGGCAAAGACGTGCCGCGACAGGCAGGAAACGGTCTTGCCGTGCCGTGTCACCAGATCGCGGATCGTGTCGATCTCTTCCGGTGTGTGGTCGCCGACTTCCTTGTCCCAGACAAATTGCAGTTCCGCATGATCGAGGTCGAATTCGTCCATGACGGCAAGCGCATGGCCGAGGTCGCGGCTGATGCCATCGCAGATGACGCCGAGTTTCATTTACCGTCACCGGCCTTGCGGTGCAGTTCGGCACCGACGATTTCCTCCAGGACCCTGGTGACGACCCAATTGTCGCCATTCGGATAGCGGGTCTTGCCGGCCTGGAAGAGCTGCATGGCGATCGAGGCGGTATGCAGCGGCACACCGAGGTCGCGGGCCATGTCGAGGGAGATCGTCAGATCCTTATACATCGTGGAGATGTGACTTCCGGTGCCTTCGAACTGGCGATCGATGATGTTTTCCAGCGCGGTGCTGGACACAACACATCCGGCGCTCGACGTGGTGACGACCTTATGCAGCACCTCTCCGCTGACGCCGGCCTTGGCGGCTAGCGCTGCGGCTTCGAAGGTTGCCGAAAAGATCGATCCGATGATCGATTGCAGGCAGGCCTTGACCGTCTGACCGGCGCCGGCTTCGGTGCCAACCCGGTGGATGGTCTTCGACACGGCCTGCATGGCGGGAAGGCAGGCATCGAGCACGGCGTCGGGTCCGGCCGCCATCATGGTCAACTGGCCGCTCTGCGCGCCCGGAAACCCGCCGCTGACCGGGCTGTCGATGAGATGAATGCTGCTGCCCTCAATGGCGGTCGCAATTGCGCGGGCTTCGGAAGGCTGGATGGTGGCCGTCAGGATCACGGTCGAGCCGGGCGCCATCGTGGTGACCAGTCCGGCGTCGCCGGCAATCACGTCGTGGGCCTGTGCGCCCGTCATCACCATGACAAAAACCGCTTCAGCGTCCTTGCCGACATCGGCGGCCGATGCCGCGGGCTGTCCGCCGAGCGCAGCAAAGGCCTCCATGCGTTTTTCCGACAGGTCGAAACCCGAGACCGTAAGGCCCGCTTTCACAAGGTTGAGCGCGAGCCCGCTTCCCATATCGCCGAGACCGACGACGCCGACATGTTTCATGATGGTCCTCCCGTTTGCCCGGCCCTGCCGGACGGATCCGTTCAACCGCCGCCATGTCCGCTGACCTCCAAGAGGTCGTTCGGGGACGACGGCGAAGCGAAAGAGGATTTCGCCGCATCGATACGGACCGGAATACGGCGAACACGATCCCGGAAGGAATCCTCACAGTGTTCGCGCTCAAGACAGCAGAAAGGCCGTTCTACGGTCAAGCCGGGATTGCCATTTGCGTGGATCCGGACCGCCTTCTGCCCGCGGTCCGTGAACGGAACGGTGCAAAGGCGTCGGGCCGGGGAGTCCCTGTTAGAGCCGGGCGCCGCCCTTTCGGTCGAAGAGATGCACATGATCGAGGTCCGGACGCAGCCAGACCGGAGCGCCATGCGCCAGGGACAGCCGATCCTTGCTGAGGGCGCAGACGCGTTCGGTGCCCAAGCGGGCAAACAGCATGGTTTCGGATCCGAGCGGTTCGACGACATCAACGACCCCTTCAATGCCGTGTGGATCGTCGGGTGCCGCCACGGAAAGATGTTCCGGCCGCACGCCGTAGAAAATGTCAAGACCGTCCTCGCCGACAGCCCCGGTCGGGAGCGGCAGGGCCATGCCTTCCGGTGTGACCGCCTTCACATTATCGGCTTCCCGGCTCAAACGGCCGCTCAGGAGGTTCATGGCCGGCGAGCCGATAAAGCCGGCAACGAAGGCGTTGGCCGGAAAGTCATAGAGATCGAGCGGGGCGCCGACCTGTTCGATGACACCGTCGCGCAGGACCGTGATCTTGTCGGCCATGGTCATCGCCTCGACCTGGTCGTGCGTGACGTAGATCGAGGTCGTGCGCAATTCCTCGTGCAGCGACTTGATCTCGGTACGCATCTGGACACGCAGCTTGGCATCGAGATTGGACAAGGGCTCGTCGAACAGGAAAACCTGCGGGTCACGTACGATCGCCCGGCCCATTGCAACGCGCTGGCGCTGGCCGCCGGAGAGCTGACGGGGATAACGGTCGAGCAGGGTATCAAGTCCGAGAATGCGCGCGGCGTTGCGCACCTGTGTGTCGATATGCGCCTTGTCGGCGCGCCGCAATTTCAGACTGAAAGCCATGTTCTGGTAGACGGTCTTGTGCGGATAGAGCGCATAGTTCTGGAACACCATGGCGACGTCGCGGTCCTTTGGCGCCACATCGTTGACCGGTCGGTCGCCGATGCGGATCTCGCCGCCTGAAATCGACTCCAGCCCCGCCACCATGCGCAACAATGTCGATTTCCCGCAGCCCGAAGGACCGACCAGCACGGCGAATTCACCGTCTTCGATCGACAGGTCGACACCGTGCACCACACGGGTCGTGTCGTACACTTTCTCCACCGCCGACAGGGTCACCGACGCCATGAGCGCTCTCCCAGAACCTTTTATTTATCATATACTTGCTGCGCTGCAATAACGTCACTCTGTTGACAGTATTCAGGCAGCTCGATAGCATTTTTACCGTCGTATCTAATCACTAAAACACGACGCTACCCTAGGGAGAGTTGAATGAACAGAGGAAGCATCCGGACGGCGGCGCTGCTTGCCTTCGGGCTGGCGACCGGTCTTGCGGTCGCAGCCCATGCCCAGAACAGCGAGCATGTGAGTTGGAATGACGACGGCACGGTCACATTGAAGACACCGGCCGATTACGAGGGCACGTTCACCGTGCCGCAGGAAATGCTCGGCGGCCTGTTCGGGCCCGGCGAAAAGCCGTTTGAAGGCGAAGAGATCACGGTGCTGACGCTGGATTCGGGGCCGAAGGGCGGGATTTCGGGGCCGCTTTATGCCTTCCGCCCGATGTTCGAGGAATTGTCCGGCGCCAAGGTCAACATCGCGCTGACGCCGATTTCCGAACTCTATACCAAGACGTTTCTCGACCTGAGAAACGGCACCGGCGAATACGATGCGATCATCGTCGGAGCGTTCTTCTACGGTGACCTGATCGCCGGCGACTATATCCTGCCGGTCGACGAATGGCGGGAATCCGGAGATTTCCCGGCTTGGTCCTATGATCCGATGCCGGCCTCGCTGAAGGCGATCCATACCTGGGAAGGCACGGGATACGGTGTCCTCAACGATGCGGACGGCCAGGTGCTCTATTACCGGCGCGACCTTTTGAACGATCCGGAGCACAAGGCGGCGTTCCAGGAGGAGAAGGGCTATGCCTATGCGGTACCGCCCCGCAATCTTCAGGAGCTGAAGGACATTGCCGGCTATTTCAACGGCAAGCCGCTCGGCGAGGACGGGGCTCCGATTTCCGGGGCGGTGTTGCATCTGAAGGTTCGCGAACAGGGCCTCTACCATTTCACCACGCTCGCGACCTCGTTCGCGATGACGCCGGGGCCGCTGTCGGAATGCCAGGGCGTCTACTGGTTCAATCCGAACGACATGACCCCGCTGATCAACAGCCCCGGGCACGTGGCGGCGCTGGATTATCTGAAGGAACTGGCCGAGACCGGGCCGGCCGCACAGATCTCCTGGTCGCTCGGCGAGGCGTGGGACTATTTCCTGCGCGGCAATGCCGTCTTCAACTTCTCCTATGGTGACGTCGCGCCGCTCGCTCAGGATGAGAGCCGCTCCAAGATCCGCGGCAAGATCGGATCGGCGATCCTGCCGGCCTCCAACACCTATTGGAACATGTGCGAGCAGAAATTCGTCGAAACCGAGGAACCGCGCCAGGTCGGCAACGTGACGGGCGGCTCCTGGCACGGCGTCGTGTCGTCGCTCGCCGATGCGCCGGAGGCGGCCTATTCCTTCCTGTCGCTGATGGCCATGAAGCCGGTTTCCAAGTGGCTTGCCACCTATGGCTGGAACGGCGTCGACCCGGGTTTCGACTACCAGTTCCTGGAACCGGTCGGTGAGGCCAAGGTCGAAGACTATACCTCGGCCGGCTGGGATGCAGAGGACGTGAAACTCTACCTCAAGGCCTACCACGACAATTTCAATGCCCCGGTCATGCTGCCTTACCTGCGCATCACCGGTACCCAGGAATATTTCGACGCGCTCGATTCCAACCTGTCGGCGGCGATGTCGGGCTCCAAGACCGCCGAAGAGGCGCTCAACGACACCGCGGAGACCTGGCAGGGCGTGACCGACCGCCTCGGTCGGGACAAGCAGCTGAAGGCCTATCAGGCCGCGATCGGCTGGAAGAACTGAGCCAACAGCCACGGGGCCGGGGCGCGCAATAGCGCTCCGGTTCTTTTCCTACCCCGACCGGGAAGGCGCATCGATGCGTTGGACCTCGCGAGTCCGCCTTGTATTCCTGATGCCGGCTGTGATCTGGGTGCTGGTCTTTACCGTGTTTCCGCTCGGCTATTCGTTTTATGCGGCGCTGCACACGGTCGAAAACAGCACCAAGGTGGAACGCATCAAGGTGCCGCGCATGAACCGGGACGGCACGCCGTCGCTGCGGGCTGACGGCACGCCCCGCATGCGAACCGAGGTCCGCCGCGAAACAATCACCACCTGGACCTTCGTCGGCTTCGACAATTTCGCACGGGTGTTTCGCGACCGGCAGGTGCACGAGGCCGTGCGCATGACGGCAATCTTCGTGGTGGCGGCCGTCGGTACGGAAATCGTGCTCGGTCTTCTCCTGGCTTTCATCTTCAGCCGAACGATCATGGCGCGCGGGTTTCTGCGCGCCGTGATGATCCTGCCGATCTTCGCCACGCCGGTGGCGGCCGGCTACCTGTTCTTCACGATTCTCTACGAGGAGGGCGGTCCGCTCGGCTGGACGGGTATCCCCTTCCTGTCCAATCCGTCCTGGGCTCTGTTTTCCGTCATTCTGGTCGACGTCTGGCAATGGACGCCGTTCTGCTTCCTGGTGTTTCTTGCCGCGCTGCAGAGCCTGCCGGACGACCAGATCGAGGCGGCCCGGCTCGATACCCATTCGCATTGGGACATCTGGCGGGAAGTGGTCTTGCCGGCGCTGACGCCGGTCATCGTCATTGTCTTCCTGTTACGGTTGGCCGAGGCGGTCAAAGTGTTCGACGTGGTCGCCTCGTTGACTGTCGGCGGACCGGGCAATGCCACGCAATCCCTGTCCTATCTGGCGTTTCGCACGGGCCTGCGTTTCTTCGATGTCGGCTATGCCTCGGCGATCGCCTACCTGCTTCTGGCCTTTGTCATGCTGATCGTCACCGTGTTCTTCAAACGCATCCGGAGCGTCTATGGCTAAAGGGGAAAAATCGCGCGATCATCGGGACGTCTGGGGGCCAGCCACGCCCTGGTCGGTGGCGCTGTGGTCGCTGCTTGCGGTGCTGATCGCCCTGGTCTTTTTCTTTCCGCTGTTCTGGGCGATCTCGACGGCGTTGCGCAATCCGGCCGACACGTTCACCGTGACCGGGCTCGGTATTCCGTTCCTGCAATTCCAGCCGACGCTCGACAATTTCATCACTGAATTGTCGACGCCGGAAGGCGGCAAGGCGATGTGGACCAGCCTGATCGTGTCGACGTCGTCGACGCTGCTCGCCCTGGTGCTTGGCGTTCCCGCAGCCTATGCGCTTGCGCGCTTCAAGTTCTGGTCGAACAGCGACATCACGATCTGGTTCCTGTCACAGCGCGTGCTGCCGCCGGTGGCGACGCTCTTACCGTTCTATCTGACCTTCCGGGCGTTCGGCATGCTGGACACGCCGGAAGCCCTGATCCTGATCAACACGACGTTCATCCTGCCATTCGTCGTCGTCATCGTGCGCCAGGCCTTCATCGACCTGCCGGTCGAACTGGAGGAGGCGGCCCTGGTCGACGGCGCCAGTCATTTCAGCGCATTCCTGCTGGTCGCACTGCCGCTCGCCACGCCGGTGATCGCGGCAACGGCGCTGATCATCTTTTCGTTCGCCTGGAACGAATTCCTTTTCGCGATTTCGCTCGGCGTTACAGAAACCAAGACCCTGCCGGCACACATGGCCGGCGCGGTCGATACGCGCGGCGTGCAGTTCTGGTTCATGGCAACGCGGGCGCTGATCGCCATGGTGCCGCCGGTCGTGCTCGCACTGATCGCCCAACGTTACATCGTGCAGGGTCTTACGCTTGGGGCCGTAAAGGGATAGCCGCACAGCGTGACGGGAACACCGCTGGTACCGGCTCGCTGGACGACGCTCAACCGAGCGCTGTGGCCGCGGTCTTGACCTTCTGCGTCGTCTCGTCGATCGATTCCAGGGCGCCGGCGATGCCGCGTATCAGTCCGTCGATGGATTGAACGTCCCGTGCCGTGGTCTGCATGCTGCCGGACAGTTCCGTCGTGGTTGCTGCCTGTTGCTCAACGGCGGACGAAATGGCAGACGAGATCTCGCTGATCTTGGCAATGGTCCCGGAAATCTCGGCGATCGCGTCAACTGCATCGACCGAGGTCTTTTGCACATTGGCAATGCGGCTTGTGATTTCTTCCGTCGCCTGGCCGGTCTGGTTTGCAAGATCTTTGACTTCCGCTGCAACCACGGCAAAGCCGCGCCCGGCGTCGCCGGCCCGGGCGGCTTCGATGGTGGCGTTCAGCGCCAAGAGATTGGTTTGTTCGGCGATGGCGGAAATCAGACCGACGACGCTTTCGATTTCCTTGGCGGCGTCGGTCAGAGTGGAGACGATCGAATTGGTGCGTTCCGCCTGATCGACGGCCTCGGTCGCGATCGTGCTGGCATGCACGACCTGGCGCTCGATCTCGGCGACGGATGCCGACAATTCTTCAATGGCCACGGAACCGGACTGCACCGATGTCGACGCGGTTTCCGAGGATGCCGACGCGTCTGTCGCCTGGTGGCTCGCCTGCGATACGTTGCTCGCCACGCGCGTCAGGTCCCTGGCAATCACCTCCTGGGCTTGCAACCTTTCGCTTTGGCGACGCTTTTCGTCGGTGATGTCGTAAGCGAATTTGACGACGCCTCTGGTTTCGCCGCTTTCATCGAGCAGCGGATTGTAAGTGGCGTTCAGCCACAGGGTTTCGCCCTGTTTGGTCCGGCGACGGTATTCTCCGCCCTGAAAGATGCCGGAGCGCAGATTGCGCCAGAACGCTTCGTAGTCTTCGGTCCGCGTGTCTTCGGGATAGACGAACATGCGGTGATGCTGTCCGATGACGTCCTCACGGGTATAGCCCGTCGCATCGAGGAATTTGTCGTTGGCTTCCTGGACGATGCCGTGCGTATCGAAGCGAATGACTGCCTGTGCGCGCATGATCGCGGCGACCACAGCGCGATCATTGACCTGTCGGCGGCGTATGTCGGTGTCATACCATTCAATTACGGTACCGAGATGCCGTCCGCGGCGGTCGAGGATCGATTGCGCACTCAGATCGAATTCCGTGTCGCCGATCCAGATCGTCGACTCATGCCTTGCCGGGCCTGAAGCGCTTGCCCGACGCTGTTGCGCCAGTTCCGCGCGCAAGGCCTCAAGAGAGGTCCCGACCAGGCCTTCAACATCGAAGCCCGGTGCAGAAGCCTCGATCCGTTCTTTCCTGTCTTTGAAGAATGTTCTTAGGGTGTTGTTCAGATATGTGATCTTCAGGTCTTCGTCGGCGATCATCAGATTGGAGGAGGCGAGATCCAGAGCGATCTGCCGGCGGTCGCCGCTTTTGAAAAACATTATTGCATCCTGACAGATATCGAGGCGGTATTCGGATGATTTATTGTAAAAACTTACGATCTGTCGTTAAGAAAGAGTAAAAATCGGCATAAAACGATACGAACTCAATATATTGAGATCTTTATACTATAAATCGACTTTTGATTGAAGTTATTGACTCGGTCAGGCCAAGCACGCTGTACATCCAGCCCGAAAGAGGGGCCGGACCGACCCCTTGCCGCGATGGCGTCTGAAAATCTTTCCGAAAGGACGCGCCGACGGTTTTCGCGGATAATACATAGCGTAATTCCGGCGGTCGCTCTCCTGGGCCTATAAGACGGGTTCATGAGCAATGCCCTATTGGGCCACGCACTGGAGAGCGACCATGGCA
>JANQQB010000195.1 GCA_028285165.1 Rhodobiaceae bacterium | reverse complement strand
GCAGGGCGTCGATGTTGTCGCGTGCGCGGCCGCTCTCGCCGACCAGCACTTCCGACAGGTCCTGTTTGACGCTCTCGATGCGCTCGATCAGTCCCGTTTCGACCTGTTCGGAAACCGCCCCGATCCTGTCGAGCGACGACGTCACCATTTCGTCGACGCTGGTGCGGGCCTTTTCGCTTTCCATGGCCAGCGCTTCCGCGGCATGGCTCATCGAGCGGACCACGGACATGCTGGCGTCGTCCGCCTTTTCCGACAGCGCCTGGGCGGCGGTCGACACGGACGCTTCGAGCATGGTGCGGATCTGTTCGCTTTCGTTCGTCAGGCGACCGGCGACATCGGCGATGGTGCGCGCGATCGCCTCCTGGGATTCGCGGCTTTCCGAATTCGCCGTGTCCTTGAGGTCGGCAAGCAGGCCGACCAGCGTTTCCCGGGCACGGCCGGTCTCGCCGACCAGCGTTTCCGTCGCGCCGGTCATGGATTCGGTCAGGCCGCGGCCGGCCTTGTCGCTTTCCGAGACGACGATCTCGGTTGCCTGGGTCAGCGAACGCATCAGCGCGACACGGGCCTTGTCGGTTTCGCCGACCAGGGCTTCGATGATGCCGGACAGACGTTCGGTCAGGACCTGATCGATGCTGGCCGTGCGCTCATCGAGGGTCTCGGCGACCTGAAGCACCTTGGCGCCAAGCGACACGTTGATCTCGGCGACCCGGTCGGACAGCATGCCGGTGATCTCGTCCGAGCGCTTGGCGATCGCCGCGCTGACATCTTCAAGCCGCCCTTCGAGAGCTGCGGCGATGTCCTTCTGGCCTTCCGCGAACGTGCCGGCCAGATCGCGCGTACGCTCGCCGAGGGTTTCGGAAATCTGGCGGGCACGGGCTTCCAGGATGCTGTCGATCCGTTCGGTCTGGGATTCCAGGGTGCCGGTGACCGATCCGGCCTTCTCCGTGATCGCCCGGGTGGTGGCGTCCATCTGGTCGCCGAGCGTGGAAACGAAGGTCTCCATATTGCCGGCCAGCACGCTTTTCAGCGATTCCGACTTGGCATCGACCGCCTTGGAGAAGGCGTCCGTCATGCGATCCAGCTGATCGCTCTGCGTCTGCAGCGCGCCGGTAACGGTCTCGGTGCTTTCGGCCAGGCTGCGCGTGGTCTCCTCGACGCGGTTGCCGATCGAGGAGATGAAGGATTCCAGGTTGCCCTCGAGCGCCTTGCTGACGGACTCGGCATGGGCGTCGACCGTCTCGGAGAAGGCCGATGTGATCGAGCCGATCCGCTGCGCCTGGCTCTCCAGTCGACCGGTAACGGTTTCCGCCTTTTCGGAAATGACCTGGGACGACCGGTCGAGCTGTTCGCCGACCGAGGCGACAAAACTCTCCAGATTGCCTTCCAGCGCCTTGCCGATGGATTCGGTCTGGGTGTCCATCGCCTGGAAGAAGGCGGACGTGATCGTTCCGATGTTCTGGGACTGGGTTTCCAGGCGGGCGGTGACCGCATCGGCACGTTCGGTGATCGTGCGCGAGGAGATTTCCAACTGTTCGCCGATCGATGCGACGAAAGAGTCCAGATTGCCTTCCAGCACCGTCTTGAGAGAGGCGGTGTGGGAATCCACAGCCTGGGAGAAGGCCGTCGCCTTGCCGCTGATGGCGTTCGACAATTGGTCGGTCCGCGCGTCGATGACTTCCTCCAGCCCGCGTGCCCGGTTCACCAGGACATCCTCCAGGCCCTTGGTGCGGTCGACAAAGGTCTGTTCCAGTCCGCGGGAATGGGTTGCCAGCGTATCTTCCAGACCCAGTGCGCGGCGGGCGAGGATCTCCTCCAGACCGTGCATGCTGTTGGTCACGGATTCGGCAAGGCCCTGAGACCGGTCGGCCAGGGTCTGGGCGAGGTGTTCCGTGCGGTTGGTCAGGATCTCTTCCAGACCGCGGGTGCGGATCGACAGCGTCTCTTCCAGGCCGCGCGAGCGACCGGCCAGGGTCTCTTCCAGGCTGTGCGCCTGGGCGACCAGCGTCTCTTCCAGTGCCGCGGTGCGCTGACCGAGCGCTTCGACCACGGCTTCGCCGCGCACCGATACGATGCCTTCCAGGCGGGTGACGTTTTCGCTGATCCCGGCGTGCAATTCCTCGCCGCGCTGATGGATCATTTCCGCCACTTCGGTTCCGGTGCGGTTGACCGATGCGGTGATCGTACCGCCGCGCTGGGCGATGGCGTCGGCGACCTCGCGGCCGACTTCGGCCAATTGCTGCGCAAGATCGGCGGTGCGGCTGCCGAAGGCGCTGCGGATGTCGCCGGACGCGGTCTCAAGCGTGTCCTTGACCGTCTGGCTGCCGGTTTCCAGCGTCTCCGCGATTGACTGACCGGTCTCGGCCAGCCGCTGTTCCAATTGCTTGCCTTCGACGCCGATGACGTGATCGATGTGCTTGCTCGTGCGGTCGAGCTGGTCGACAAGGGCTGTGCCGCGTTCGTTGATGGATCCGGTCACACGCGCCGCGGAATCTTCGAGCTTGTTGGTCAGTTCCGTGCTGCGCAGCGAGAGATCGACAAGCAGCGATTCACCGGTGCCGCGGATCAGGTCGGTCACTTCGTTGGTGCGCAACGCCATGGCGTCGTTGAACTCGGCGCCACGGGTGGCGATCGCCTCGGAAATCTCCCGCGTCTTGTCGAGCATGATGCCTTCAAGCGCATGGGCCTGCTGGGACAGGGCCTGATTGGTTTCATGCACCCGGTTATCGACCGTTGAAGCCACCAGGTCGCCGGCCTGCGACAGCGCCTGAACCGTTGATTCACTGGCTTCGCGCAAGGTCGCATCGACCGAACCGACGCGGTCGGCCAGCGACGCGGCGAGGGTGCCGACACGGGTCTCCATCGACGCCGTCATCGCTTCCATCTGGGTCTGCACGGCGGTGCTGACGATGTCGGTGCGCTGGGTCAGGAGATTGGACACCTCGGAAACCCGCTGATCGATGGTCTCCGAAATCCGGGAGCTCGTCTGTTCCAGATCGCTGCGCGCGGACGTGATGCGCTGGTCGACGAGGTCGGTCACCTCGCGCCCGGTGGTGGAAATCGCATCCGTCAGCGCCGTCTGGCGATCGGCCAGAGTCGCGACGAGGCTGTCACTGGTATTCGACAGAACGGAGTTCATCTCCGCGCCGCGCAGGCTAACGGTCTCCACAACGGCTTCCGCCGTCGCAGAAAGGCTTGAACTGATCTCCGACGAAGACCGGCTGAGTTCTTCGCGGATCGTGTCGCCGGCTCGGTTCAGGTCCGCGGTCAGCGTTTCGCCGCTGGCGAGGATGCGGTGGCTGATGTCGTCCGTCTGGTTGCCGATCTTGGCGACCAGTTCGTCGCTTGCCGAATTCAACGACGAGACCAACTCGCTGCGCCGGTCATCGATGATGGTGACAACGCTCTCCGATGCCGAATTGACATTGACCGTCAGTTGGTCGACCGCCTTGTGCATCTCGCCGGTCAATTGCTCGTGCGCGCCGCTCATCGCCTGGCGCACGCGCTCGGCGTTTTCCACGATCGCTTCGCGCTGGTTGACCAGTTCATCGATCAAAGCGCGGATCTTCAGCTCGTTGTCGTTATAGGAACGCTCGAGCGAGGCGACTTCGGTGTGGACAAGAACTTCCAGTTCATTGGCCCGGGCGAGCGCCCGTTCGACGCCATCGCCCATGGCGGCGATCTCGCGCCGCACCGCCTGACTGACATTGACGACGGCATCCTTGGCGACGGCTTCGGGCTCGGCGAGCCGCATCGCGACTTCGGTCATCGATCGGGCAATGGACCGCATTTCCTGGGCGCGCCAAATCAAGGAGGCCATGACCCAGAAGAAAACCACAGGCACGACAATGGCAATGCCGGCGACGACGAGTTCAGGCGCGGCAATCACGTCGTCGATGGTGCGGATCGACAGGATCTGGTCGGAATAGGCAAGCCAGGTCAGACCGCACCCGGCGCCGGCCCATAACAGCGAGAAGAGCGCGGCAAACAGGAACGGTGACGAGGAGGGGGGCTGCTGCAACGTGTAGGCCACGTTGGTAATGGCCCGCCGGTCATCGTTGGCGGCTGAACGGGGCGTCTTGGTGGTACGGCGATGGGCGCGCTCGCGGATCGGGCGATCTTCGGACTTGGCGGGGCTTTCCGATGGGGCGGAGGATTTCGAGTCGTCCGCGCCCTCAAAGTCGATCTTCAGCGCTTCTTCGACCGCGGTCAGAGCGGCTTCGGCCGGATCGTTTTTGCTCGTCGGTTTGATTGCCATGGCCTCGCTACTACCTTCGCGCCGCTGCGCTTCACTCACAGAACACAGACACGGCTTCGCCAAGTGACTTGGAAAAGCAAGCGGTGTTCACTCGAAGCCGGCAAACTAGGATGACCGCATCCCGGCCATCAACCTGTTTTGCCACACACTCCGCCACCACGGCCGGACATTACCGCGCCGAAGGTCCAAAAGGAACTGCTGATTGGACGATTCGTGTGCACAGCGGCGTCGCCGGTCCGAATTTCTAAATAAATGGTTAACGCCCGTCCGGCAGCGTTCAAAGATCACCTCGACCGGTCTGATCCGGCGTACGAACAGGCGGCCACACAGGCACTGAACGGAGCTTCGCACGTCGAACCGAAACGGCGGAAAACCGTTCGATCGCCGGTTTTCTTGTCGGAGTTTCTGCCGCGCGGATCCCTGTGTCCGACGCCATTGCAGCGAAAATGTGACATGCGCGAGCGCCTGAAGTCGCGTGGTCAGAGGCCGAAGGGCGGTCTCAAAAACCGTATCCGGTTAACCACGCAAGGAGAATTTACCGGAATTGCTGTGAATGCCGACCCACAACGCCTGGTTTTAACCGGGCATTCGGATTTGAGGCGCACACTTTACCTAGCGGGTCGACTTTGCCCGCCCATGTGGGAAGGGACTACATCATGGCAAACGTGTCTGCAGCGGCACACAGCTTCGGCGAAACGGACGGCGATACCGTCTATCATCGCCCTGTCGACCTGGTTCACCTGGCGCGCCATACGCTCGGTAACCGGGACCTGGAACGGGAAATCCTGCAAATCTTCGTCCGTCAGTCGGCGCTCTATATGGATCGCCTGCGCGGCGCCAAGACCGGTACCGAACGGCAGATGGCAGCGCATACGATCAAGGGATCGGCGCGCGGCATCGGTGCCTGGGAGGTCGCGGATCTGGCCGAAGTGATTGAAAGCCGGAACGGGGCACGGGAGGCCATCAAGGCGCTCGCAGCCTCCATTGAGAAGACCAACCGGTTCATTTCCGGCCTGTTGTCGGACTATCCGGAGGACTGATCCGGCGATCGCCATTCCCGGTCGCACCTGTCCGGGACGCGCGGTTCGGAACGGATCGCCCGATCAATCGGCTTCGGCGGCACACGGGAGCGGCGCCCTTGCGGCACGCCGCGCAATGTCCCGCTCGTGTCTTGACCTTCCCATGGAAGCCGTTAAGTGGGATGCGAGTTCACAGAAGAAGTTCCTCCCATGGCCAAGATCACCTATATCACGCATGACGAAGCCGTTTTCGAAGTCGAAGCGGAAAACGGCTCCACCGTGATGGAAAACGCAATCAAGAACATGGTTCCCGGCATCGACGCGGAATGCGGTGGCGCGTGTGCCTGCGCCACCTGCCACGTCTATGTCGATCCGGACTGGGCTCCGAAAGTCGGGTCGCCCGAGGCGATGGAAGAAGACATGCTCGACTTCGCCTTCGAAGTTCAGGAAACATCCCGGCTTTCCTGCCAGATCCGGGTCTCCGATGCGCTCGACGGTCTCGTCGTGCGGATCCCTGAACAGCAGTGCTGACACGCCCCTGACCAGACGGTGGTCCGTTCCGGTCCACCCCATCCTTGATCAATCCCCTTGCGGTGACCGGCGCCTACGCAGCGACCGGCACATGGATGCGTGTGAGCAGGTCTTGCGGCGGGGTGCTCTTGGGATCGTTGAGGTATTCCTCAAAAGGCGGAAAGTCGGCGGTCTCGCTTCCGCTTTCCGGCAACCATGTGCCGTAGAGCCACGTATAGGCGGTCTGCAATTCCGCATATGGGCCCTTGTGGTCTATCGAGGCGGACCGCAGGGCGGGTATGTCCTGAACGGTTACAATGTCGTCGGGGTTGAAGTCCGCTTCAACCGTCAGCCCCGCGTCGCTGCGCAACGCGTCCGGAGCGGTCGATTGCGGGTCGTCCCAGTAGATCGCGACCATTTTTGAATTGGGGCCGAACATGTTCCGGGAAACCGCCCAGGCGCTCAGCCGCTCGAACGCCCGACCGATTTCCATGTAAGGACCGGTGTGTCGGATCGTCGCCAGCCGTGTGATCGGCCAGTCACGGAACGTCACGTCATATGTCATCATCTTATCCCTGGTTGACCATTGGTGTGTGGGCGCGGGAAGCGGACCGGCGGCCCGGTAGGCCGCAGGCGACATGCCGAATGCCTGTGTGAAAGCGCGTGTGAAGGCCGCCGCGTTGCCATATCCGACCTGATTGGCAATCTCAGCGACCGGCGCCTGCGACCGGACCAGACGGCCGGCCGCATGATGCAGGCGCAGACGGCGGATCGTCTCCGATACCGTCTCACGCGCCAGTGCCCGATAGATGCGGTGGAAATGGTAGGGCGAGAATGCCGCCACCTCGGCAAGCGTTTCCAGGCGCAGGTCCTCGAACAGGTGATCGGCCATATAGGCCATCACCCGTTCGATGCGGGCGTAGTAGTCGGCGCGTGTCGATCCTTTTTTCACATCCGATCTCCTTCCAGCTTCGCCACCATAACCGCGACCCGTTTTGCAGCGCTTGCGGAGTTTGGAGTTGCGCCGGCCCGCGCCTTCGATCCCTTTTCAAGCGTCCGGTGACACGCTATGACGCTCGCCTTGCAATCGAACCAGGCGAGAACCGGGGGAAAAGGCGCATGGCGGGAACAATCGAGACAGATGTCGTAATCATCGGGGCCGGTCCGGTCGGCCTGTTTGCCGTCTTCGAACTCGGCCTTCTGGACCTGAAATGCCACCTGATCGACATTCTCGACAAGCCCGGCGGACAGTGCGCGGAGCTGTATCCCGAAAAGCCGATCTACGACATTCCCGGCTGGCCGATCATTTCCGGGCAGGGGCTGGTCGACAAGCTGATGGAACAGATCGCGCCCTTCGATCCGGAATTCCATCTGGGCGAGATGGTGACTGGACTGGAACGGCAGACGGACGGGCGGTTCCAATTGACGACCGATGCCGGCGGACATTTCCTGACGAAGGTCGTGGTGATCGCCGCCGGCGGCGGCTCATTTCAGCCGAAACGGCCCCCGATCAAGGGCATCGACGCCTTCGAGGGCGCCTCCGTCTTCTATTCGGTACGGCGCATGGAGGATTTCCGGGGCCATGATCTCCTGATCGTCGGTGGCGGCGATTCCGCGCTGGACTGGACCCTGAACCTGCAGCCGATCGCCAAATCCCTGACGCTGGTCCACCGGCGGGACGAGTTTCGCGCCGCGCCGGACAGCGTCAACAAGATGCGTGCGCTCGTCGAGGCCGGCGGCATGCAATTCCAAATGGGGCAGGTGGTTTCGCTCAAGGGACAAGACGGCCGCCTGGAGGGCGCCGTCGTCAAGGGGCCTGACGGAGAGACGGACGTCGTGTGCGACCGGTTGCTGCCGTTTTTCGGCCTGACCATGAAGCTCGGGCCGGTCGCCGACTGGGGATTGAACCTGCACGAAAACCTGGTCCCGACGGACACCGAACGGTTCGAGACGTCGGAGCCGGGCATCTTCGCGATCGGCGACATCAACACCTATCCGGGCAAGCTGAAACTGATCCTGTCCGGATTCCACGAGGCGGCCCTGATGTCACAGGCAGCCAAGCGTATCGTCAGCCCGGACGAACGCATCGTGTTTCAGTACACGACGTCGTCTTCCAGCCTGCAGAAAAAGCTTGGTGTGATCTGACGGCGGTTTCGCCGCGGAGAAACCGATCGGGGGGCAGGGGGCCGGTTGCGCCGGCACCCCAGGCTTGTTGTGGCCGATGGCTTTGTCTGTCTATTGCGTGGCCAGTTGGGCGAGGCCCTGGTCGAACAGGTTCTTGATGTCGCCGCTGCGCGTCGAGGCAACGATGCGGTCGATCTCCGTGTCGCCGCTCAACAGCACCAGGGTCGACCGCCGGGGGATCTTCAGGTCGCGGGCGACTGGTTCCGTCCGGTAGGCGTCCCAGTTGACTTTCAGAACGGTGATCGAGTTGAAGTCGGCATACGTGTCCCGCAACTTCTTGATCGCGCGCTCCTGGGCTCGGCACGTACCGCACCATGTTGCGTAAAAATCCAGGATGTAAGGCTGTTTGCTCGATTTGACCTTTTCATGGATTTCCGGCGTGTAGGTGATCGTTCCGCCCGGAGCGATACCTTTCGCGGTTGTCGGACTGGCCGCATGAAGGGTCTGCGGCAGCATCAAAAGCGCCCCGATTGCCAGGGCAAAAACCCAGTTTTTCGTCATAACGTTTCTCCAGACTCTCCTCATCCACCTTTCAGGCGGAAGATCATTTCATTCTATAAAGTTCATTCATTTCAGTGCCCTGCATGAATTTTCTCATGCAGTATCCAGCGTCCAGTCTGCGCCTTTCGGGCTTGGCCGACGGTCATAGCGCCACGGACAGGTCCATTAACCAGGCCGGCAGCAGGTCGAGCAGCATGCCTTCGATTACGTGATGCAAGCCCAAAAGGATCGATGCACCGACAGCGATCAGCAAAAAGCCCATCACCGTTCCGGCACGTCCGGCATGCCGGCGCAGGAAGTCCCTCCGACCGGCGATCACTTCTCGCGTGCCGTAGGAAAGCAAGAGCAAGACCGTCGCGACGCCGAGCGCAAAGGCGGTCATGATCGCGCCGGCCCAGATCAGGTTCTCGCCCTGGGATGCCAGACTGATGGCGCCGCCAAGGGTCGGGCCAATGCAGGGCGACCAGACCGCGCCGAGCAGCACGCCGGTCATGAACTGACCGCTCAGCCCGGAGCCGGTCAGGCCGTGCAACGCGGTATCGGCCTGAGACGACAGACCTGCCGTCGCGGTCGCAAATCCGCGGTTGAAATAGGGGACCAGAAGGATCAGCCCGAAGCCGACCATCAAAACCGCGGCGAATTGGGACACGGTTTCGGGATCGAGGCCGATCACCGGACCGACGGCGCTGACGAACAGGCCCAGGGCCACAAAGGTCACCACGAGACCCGACGCGAGGGCGAGCGGACCGAAACGGTGATCCTGCAGCGCACTGCCGATGGCCAGCGGCAAAACCGGCAGGACGCACGGATTGATCAATGTCAGCAATCCTGCGCCGAAACCCAGAATGAGGTCCATGCATCGCCCCGCATACCGCTCGGGCAAGCCTCCCGAGATCCATGACAGCCACCGACTTTGACACACCGTCCGTGTTTGTCAGCGCACCGTGTACGCCCGAAATCTATAGCCTCGGCCTTGCCCTGGGGGCAAATGCCGAACAGAAAACGGGACTCGTCACGCGCGCCGCTGCGCTATACATGGGTCCAGTCCGGTGCGAAGACAGTTAAACCTGTCTCAAATGGTCGTGAGCGTTCCGGCCGCGGGTAGGCTTTCGACAGCGAGGAGATTCGCGGATCATGTTCATCCATTTCTTCGGGGCCCTCAGACAGGCCGGTATCCCGGTTTCGCTGCGCGAATACCTTTCCCTGATGCGGGCGCTCGAGGCCGATCTTGCCGATCGGCGCGTCGAGGACTTCTATTATCTGTCGCGCGCCAGCCTGGTGAAGGACGAAAAGAATTTCGACCGTTTCGACCAGGTCTTCGGGCATGTGTTCAAGGGACTGGACCTGATGAGCGAAACGCTCGAGGCCGAAATTCCCGAAGAATGGCTGCGCAAACTCGCCGAACGGCATCTGACCGAGGAGGAAAAGGCGGAAATCGAAGCGCTCGGGGGCTTCGAGAAGCTGATGGAAACGCTGAAGGAGCGCCTGCGCGAGCAGGAAAAGCGCCATCAGGGCGGCAACAAGTGGATCGGAACCGCCGGCACGTCACCCTTCGGGGCCTACGGATACAACCCGGAAGGTATCCGCATCGGACAACACGAAAGCCGCCACCGGCGTGCGGTCAAGGTGTGGGACAAGCGGGACTTCAAGGATCTCGACGACAGCGTCGAACTGGGCACCCGCAACATCAAGGTCGCCCTGAAACGGCTGCGCCAGTTCGCGCGGACCGGGGCGGCCGACGAACTGGACCTCGACGGAACCGTCAAGTCCACCGCGCATCGCGGCTACCTGGACATCCAGATGCGCCCGGAACGGCGCAATGCCATCAAAGTCATCCTGTTTTTCGACATCGGCGGGTCGATGGACGACCATATCCGCATCTGCGAGGAGCTGTTTTCAGCGTCGCGGTCGGAATTCAAGACCATGGACTATTATTACTTCCACAATTGCCTCTACGAATTCGTCTGGAAGAACAACAGGCGTCGGCATACCGAACGGGTGAACACCTGGGATGTGCTGCACACCTATCCGTCCGATTACAAGGTCATTTTCGTCGGCGATGCATCGATGTCGCCCTACGAAATCGCCTATCCGGGCGGTTCGGTCGAGCATTGGAACGAGGAGGCGGGCGGTCTTTGGCTGCAGCGCGTGCTCGACATCTACCCGAAGGCCGTCTGGCTCAATCCGGTGAAACCGGCCTATTGGGGCTACACACACTCGATCGGCATGATCAAGGACCTGTTCGGCAACCGCATGTACCCGCTGACGCTGGAGGGTCTGGACGACGCCATGCGGGAACTGGCGCGGTAAGATCAGCCTGACAGACGTGCATCGCGCGGGAAGTAGCGGCCGGGCGTCGTTCCGAATGCCGCCTTGAAGCCTGCAATGAACGCGCTCTGACCTTCATATCCCAGGCGATCGGCCGTCTCCGCGACCGACAGGTCGAGCGCGAGCAATTCAAGCGCCTTCAGCATCTTGGCCTTGCTGCGCCATACGCGAAAGGACATGCCGGTCTCGGCGCGGAACCGGCGCTCGAACGTGCGCAGCGACATGGCAAGCCGGCGTGCGATCTCTTCGGTGGCAACCGGCGTTTCCGGTTCGGCACGCACGGTTTCCGCCAGGGCTCGCAGTTTCGGGTCATCGGGAACCGGCAGTCGCAGCGTGGCCGCCGGTGCGGCGACGACCTGATCCAGGAGCACATCGACGAGTCGCCCGGCGGGACCGGCCTCATCGTAATCGCGGGGCACGCTCATGAACGCGACGATGAGCTCGCGCAAAAGCGGCGTCACGTTCACGGCCGTGGTCAGCGTGGGAAGCCCGGATGCCCGTTCGGTGCGCACATAAATCGTGCGCAGCTCGCTTTGCGCCAGATAGCGGGTCGCATGGCGGACCTTGGGGGGGATCCACAAGGCCCTGTCGGGCGGCAGCACATGAATGCCGGCATCGGTGGACACGGCGACGGCGCCCGATCGCGTATAGAGCAATTGGCCGCGTTCATGGGCGTGCCAATCGTTGACATAGCCGCGCGGCAGATCGGCCGCCAGACCGAGAACCTTGCGCGGGTGTGTCTCTTCGGGGAAGTGCCGGACCTCGTCCGGAATCGTCGTGTCGGGCATCGTTCTTCGGCCGATTTGTCGTTTCACAGGCATTATCTGGCAAACTAGCGTTAACACGTTCGCTCTTCTTCGGTCTATTCGACGGGTTCCACGACGGGACCGAAAGCATTCATGTCCGACCTCCTGAAAAACTGGCGTTCTCCGGCCGTCATGCTGATGGTCATGGCCGGTGCCATGTGGTTCTCGTTCGCCGCCTGGTGGGCGCTGTTGAACAATTTCGTGGTCGAGGCGGCCGGTTTCACCGGCAAGGAAATCGGCATTCTGCAGTCGGTCCGGGAGATCCCGGGCTTCCTCGCATTCACTGCGATCTTCGTCCTGCTTTTGTTGAGGGAGCAGGTTTTTGCGCTGATTTCGCTGTTCCTGCTGGGTCTTGGCGTCGCGTTGACCGGCTATTTCCCGACCTTCTGGGGGCTGCTGATCACGACGATGATCATGTCGATCGGCTTCCACTATTATGAAACGATGGCGCAATCGCTGTCGCTGCAATGGCTGTCGAAGGACGAGGCGCCGCTGCAATTGGGCCGGATCATCGCCGTCGGCGCGTTTGCACAGATTGCCGCCTACGGCCTGATCTTTCTTACCTGGGAAACCCTCAACCTGTCGTTTGAGGTGGTCTTCCTGATCGCTGGGCTTGTTACGATCGCCATGGTCGGCTTTCTGGCGGTCGCCTATCCGCAGTTTCGCGAGACCGTGCCGCAGCGCAAGACGATCGTATTGCGCAAACGCTACTGGCTGTACTACGCGCTTACCTTCATGAGCGGCGCGCGCCGGCAGATCTTCATGGTGTTCGCCGGTTTCATGATGGTGGAGCGCTTCGGCTACGGCGTGCATGAGGTGGCGGCGCTGTTTTTGGCCAATTGTGTGTTCAACATGCTGTTCGCCGCCAGGATCGGCGCCTATATCGGCCGCGTCGGCGAACGGACGGCGCTGACGGTCGAATATGTCGGCCTGATCGGCGTTTTCGTGGCCTATGCGTTCGTGACCCATCCCTGGGTCGCGGCCGGTCTCTACATCATCGACCATGCCTTCTTCGCTCTGGCGATCGCCATGAAGACCTATTTCCAGAAGATCGCCGATCCGGCCGATATCGCGCCGACGGCGGGCATCGCCTTCACGATCAATCACATTGCCGCCGTCTTCATTCCGGCCCTGTTCGGTATGATTTGGCTCGTCAGCCCGGAAGCGGTGTTCCTGATCGGGGCGGGCATGGCCCTGACATCGCTGATCCTCGCCCGGATGGTGCCGGAAATGCCGATGCCCGGCCGCGAGGTCGTGTGGTCGACCGGCAAGGCCACACAACCCGCCGAATAGAGGTGCGGCAGAGGGCCAATCAGCACAATCGTGTGATCAACGCGTCGACCAGGCTGTCTTTAAGAAGCCGGCTAATTCGAAAAAGTCCGGAAATATACCTGTTGCGGACCTTGAAATTTCCGGTCGCGTTTATGAAATAGGGAGAACACGCACTGAAAACATTCGAATTCGTGATTTGGTTGACGGGCGATCCTCACCACATTCGAACGACGCAGCGGGCGACACGCGACACTGCCGCCCGCATAAACACGTGCCGAATTTGCAAGGCCGACCCACTCTTGCTTGAGCGCTGAACGCTGCTGATGTTGTGTATAAAAAAACAAATGGGAACGATTTTCGCGATCGCGTCCCCCGCCATCTTCTGCCTTACCGGCGTCTGGGCATCCGCGAATATCATTGAACCGGAATTCTCCCTTATCGGGTCATGGCTGGCCTGCCTGTTCGGTTTCATCGCCATAATCGGCCTGACCGGTGCACAACGGCGCTTCGACGCGCCAGCCCACGTTTACCTCCTGGCACTGACCGTTGCGACGTTTGGCGCCTTCTTCATTACCACCCTGTGCCGCGATGCGCTTGCCGCCGCTGCGGATCCGATGCTTTTGTCCATTGCCTGGCGCGCCAGCGCGGTTGTCGCCATGACGCTCATGACCGTCATGATCTTTTCCGCGACCCAGGTCGTGTGGCGCTATGCCAGCACCAAACATGCCGAAGAGGTCGAGGCCTGCGCCGACTTCCTCAAGCTGGCATCGTTCCGCTGATCCCGGTCCAATATAAGACATAGATCGCGGACCGGCCTGCCCATCAGGCCATTTCCTTCGTTTCGCTCGCCGACATGATCGCGCTCATCACCCGGTTGAGCGTCGGTCGCGTGCGTTCCGAAAAGGGCAGGGGGCGGCAGAGATCGAGCGCTGCAAGGCCGATCCGCGCGGTCAGGAACCCGTTCAGCACACCTTCGCCCAGCCGTGCCGAGATGCGGCTGGCCAAGCCGGTCCCAAGCACCTGATGCAGGAAGGTCTCGCCGACCGCAATACCGCCGGTTACGGCAAGATGCGCGACGACCGATCGGGTAAGGCGTAGGAACCCGAACACGCCCGGCCGCCCGCCATAGAGCTCGGACAGGGTGCGCACCAGGCGCACGGACTCAAACAGAACGTAGCCGACATCGATGATCGCGCGGGGGCTTACGGCCGTCACGATCGATACGCGCTGGGCGGCCTGGGTCACGAGCCGCAGACCATCCTTGTCGAGCGCCGCCATGAGGTAGTCCTCGGTCAGTCCGATCAGGGCCGCGCCGTCGATGACGTCGTTCTCGATCTCCTTTAGCTTCGCCCGGCCGCTCGCGGTTTCGGGTCGCCCGGCATAGAGCCGCACCAACTCCCTGACGACGCCGACCGCGCGGCTGCGGTCATCGGTCTCGACGGCCTTGGCGGCGCGATCGCGCAAGCCGTCGACATGGGCCTGGCGCCGGATCGCGGCAACTTCGCGCCAAATGAAGCCGATGACCAGAAGCGCGAGCAGCACGGCAAGACCCAGACCGAGCCAACCGAGCACCGGCGCGCGCGCGAACAGGTCGCGTATCAGCGCATCGAGCCACAATCCGATGGCCAGGGACAGGATTGCGCCGAGCACGGCGGACAAGGAATAAAACCAGGAGAATCCACGTTTCGGAGCCGCCGGCGGTTCGAGGGTCTCCGGCGTCGGATCGACCTCCTGCGGCAGCGGCGCGTCGATTGTCACGGTACTGTCCTGCGTGCGGACGGCTTTGGGGCGGCGGGTTGTATCAGCCATGGGGCCCGTCTTGGTTCGTGGTGTGTCTCATCTGACGGTTCTCCGGTCCGGGAGCGCTAGCAGCCTGCTAAGCCAGTTTATCGCCGATCAGAAAGTGCAGGGCCCGGTCGAGCCGGATATGGGGTAGCGACAGGCCGGTTCCAGTTGCCGATCTTTCAAGCGGCGGCGGGCGGAAGCGCAAAAACCTGACGGGCGGACCACTCTTTTCCTCCCGGTTTTCAAACAGGGGCGCCGGATCCTCGGGCAGATCGCCGGGGAACACGGCAATCTCTTCGGTACCGTCGAATGTCGCGCCGTCGAGCGTCTCTCCGGCCAATGGCGTTCCGGCGATCGCCGGCAGCATCTGATTGCCGTCGCGGATGCGGGCTTCGTGGGTTGCGCGGATGGCCGCAATCGCTCGCACGTCGACCTCTGCGCCGGAAAACTGCGCCCGGCGCAGGGCGGCATCCACAAGGCGGCGCAGGAGGGTTTCGAGCCGGTCATGGCCGCTCTGATTCAAGTGATCGGCCTTTGTCGCGGCAAACAGGATCCGGTCGATGCGCCGGGCGAGTACCGAAAACAGCCACGAACCGGCCCCGGGCCGGAACGCCTGAAGTATTTCCGTCAAAGCCGTCTCCAGGTCAGTGAGGGCGGCGGGGCCGGCATTGGCCGCCTGAAGCGCGTCCACCAACACGATCTGCCTGTCGAGCCGGGCGAAATGATCGCGAAAGAACGGCCGAACCACGTGGTCGCGATAGGCTTCGTAGCGTCGTTCCATCAACGCCCACATCGACTCACGCGGCGCCCGGCCGGATTCCGGCAGAAGCAATGGCGAAAAGGTGAGCGCCGGCGAGCCTTCCAGATCGCCCGGCATCAAAAAACGCCCGGGCGGCAGCATGGACAGGGCCCGCTGGTCGGTGCGGCAGGCCCTCAGATAAGCGGTGTAAAGGGCGGCGAGTTTTGCCGCCTGACTTTCGTCCTGTTCGGAATCCGGCGGTGTGGTACGCGCCGCCGCCATCCAGTCGGAACCCAGTTCGGCGCGTTCCGGCGCAGCCAGCCGGCCGACCGCATCGCGGCACCAGGCCCGGTAATCCTTGCCGAGAAGCGCGAGATCGAGCAGCCATTCGCCCGGATAGTCGACGATATCGAGATGCAGGCGACCGGGACCGAGGCGACGCGACAAAAAGGACGCGGATTCGTAGTCGAGCCGCAGCCGTAATTCGCTGATCTGCCGGGTGGATTGCGGCCAGACACGGTCCTCCAGAAGGGCATGGACATGCTCTTCGTAGGCGAACCTCGGCACATTATCGCTCGGTTGGTGCACCAATTTGGCACGGGCCAGGCGACCGGACGCCATGGCCTCAAAGAGCGGCAGACGGCCGCCATGCAGAAGGTTGTGGACCAGGGCTGTGATGAAAACAGTCTTGCCGGACCGCGACAGCCCGGTCACGCCGAGACGCACGGTCGGGGTCGCCAGATCGCCCGCAAAGTCGGAGATGTTGCCCAGCGCGATACGGACCTCGTCGCTGAGCCGGGTCATGGCCATGGAAGGAATGCCACCGGTCGGTTGTTTCGGAGGTGTTATGTGAGCCGTTTCGGTCCGTCGTGCAAGCCGGCAGCGGTTCGGGCCGGTGCCCCGGATCAGTCTACCGGCGGGCTGTCCGCCTCCAGGTCGCGCGGGCGAACAAAGTCCTTGAGCGTTCCGGACCCGCTGGTCACCGTTGACCAGTCGTCCGCATCGAAGGTGACGATGGCGAGTGCCGCGGTTGGAAACTTGTCTTCCAGTGCCGTACGTGCAGCCTTGTCGCCGGTCCCGACGCAATCCAGGGCAGTCTCCTGCATGGCGGGATTGTGGCCAATCAGCAGAAGCGTTGGTGCGGCGCCGCCGCGCGCCCGGATTTCAGGAAGGTATGTGTCTTCGGAATCCCGGTAGAGGCTTTCAGTAATCGTGATTTCGCTCGGTCGCCGCAGGAAGGGCAACAGGCCAGCCAGCGTCTCGCGCGTGCGCTGGCTCGAGGAACACAGGATCCGGTCGGCAAACAGGCCCTGGTCGCGTAAATAGCGGCCCATCAGGGGGGCGGCACGCTGGCCGCGGGCATTCAGCGGCCGGGCGATATCCGGCAGGGATTGATCGTCCCAGGCAGATTTCGCGTGCCGCAGAAGCAACAGTCGGATCATGGTTCAGTCCGATCCTTGGCAGGTCGCCCCGGTCCGTGTGGCGGACAGAACGCGGGACGATATCGTACGGCCTTTATACCCCGTCGCGGCGGGCCATAAAGGCGAGTCGTTCGAACAGATGCACGTCCTGTTCGTTTTTGAGGAGGGCGCCGTGCAGCGGCGGGATGACCTTCTTGGGATCGCGTTCGCGCAGCGTCACCGCGTCGACGTCCTCGTTGACCAGGAGTTTGATCCAGTCGAGGAGTTCCGACGTGGAGGGCTTTTTCTTCAGCCCGGGAACGTCCCGGATCTCGTAGAAGATCGACAGGGCCTCGTTCAGAAGCATGGATTTCAGGTCGGGGAAGTGTACGTCCACAATGGCGCGCATCGTCTCGTCGTCGGGGAACTTGATGTAGTGGAAGAAACACCGGCGCAGGAAGGCGTCGGGCAGTTCCTTCTCGTTGTTCGACGTGATCAGCACGATCGGCCGCTGCACCGCCGTGACCGTTTCGCCGGTCTCGTAGACATGGAATTCCATGCGGTCGAGTTCCTGCAATAGGTCGTTGGGGAATTCGATATCGGCCTTGTCGATTTCGTCGATCAGGAGCACCGGTCGCTCGGGCGCGACAAAGGCGTCCCACAATTTGCCGCGGCGGATGTAGTTGGCGATGTCCTGGACGCGAGAATCGCCAAGCTGGGAATCGCGCAACCGCGAGACCGCGTCGTATTCGTACAGGCCCTGTTGCGCCTTGGTGGTGGACTTGATGTGCCATTCGATGAGCGGGGCACCGATCGAGCGGGCGACTTCCTGGGCCAGCACGGTCTTGCCGGTCCCCGGCTCGCCTTTCACCAGAAGCGGCCGTTCCAGCGTGATTGCGGCATTGACCGCAACGGTCAGATCCGCTGTTGCCACATAGTCGGCCGTGCCTTCAAAGCGCGCCATCTCGTCCTCGTTGCCGATTGCACCGGGTCGCGGAAAGGCCGATGCCGGTCCGCGACCGGCGGACACTATTCAGTGCCGGCAAAAAGGGCAAGCGTGTGCCGCCGTGTCGGCAAGAATTTCCGTGCCGTTGATCGTTTCTGCCGTGATTAATCAATTCCTAACGCCAGACTATTCTTCCAACATTCTGAATTTATGGAGAAATTTACCAAGAGGCAAACTGGCACGCGGTTTGCCGGTATCGGGCCGACTATCCTTTTGGGGCCATGGTTTAGGGAGTTCATTCAGGCATGGGTATCTTCGGCGCTTTGACGACGGCCGTCAGCGGTCTGCGAGCCAACGCGTTTTCACTTGAAAACATCTCCGGCAACATCGCCAACTCACAGACGACCGCCTACAAACGGCTGGACACATCGTTCCAGGATCTCGTCAGTTCGGCAGGCAGCGCACCCAGCGCCCAGACCGCCGGGCTGGTGAGCGCTCAGTCGCGGTCCACCAACGACCAGCAGGGCGAAATTCTGGCCGGTCAGTCGGACACGTCGATCGCCATCGACGGCGACGGATATTTCGTCGTTCAGGAAGCCGTCGGCAGCATTGACGGGCAGACCCAGTTCAGCGGATTCGATGTCTATACGCGCCGCGGCGATTTCGAGTTCGACAGGGACGGCTTCCTGGTCAACGGCGCCGGCTATTACCTGAAGGGCATGCCCGTCGATCCGGTGACAGGCAATGCCATCGGCAGCACACCGGAAGTCGTCCAGATCAGCGATGCCGCGTTGCCGGCGGTGGCGACGACATCCATCGACTATCGGGGCAACCTGCCGGAAACGCCGGCCACGACCTCCGCCTTGCTCGACGTCGCGAACGTGCTCGGTGCCGGTGCCGGTGCCGGTACCAACCTCGACGATGTGCAGTTCCAGAACCAGACCACCTTTCTGGAACAATCCATCAGCGGCGGGTCGGTTACGACCTATGACGGCAACGGAACGCCGATCAACGTGACGTTCCGCTGGGCGAAGATCGATGACATCGACACCGGCGCGGCCGACCAGTGGCGCCTGTTCTACCAGTCCGACACGACGACGACGACCGCGACCGCCACAACCTGGACCAACACGGATATCAACTACACCTTCAACGCCACCGGCAATCTGGTGACGCCTGCCGGCGGTACGTCGACGATCACCGGTCTGACGGTCGACGGTCAGGCGCTCGGCAACATTACGTTCCGGCACGGCACCAACGGGCTGACCCAGATGGCGGATGCGAGCGGCACCTTCGACGACAACGGCATCTCGCATGACGGATTTGCCACCGGACAATTGCAGCAGGTCCGCTTCGGCAATGGCGGCCTGATCACAGCGACCTACACCAATGGCCGGACGATCCCGATCGCCGAAATTCCGACCGTGTCGTTCAGCGCCGATTCGCAACTCAGTCGCCTCGACGGCGGTGCGTTTTCGCAGACGGAAGCGTCCGGGCCGCCCCAATTCGGGACATCGGGTGCCGTGCTCGGCAATTCGCTTGAAGCCTCCAACACGGACATCGCCGAAGAATTCTCCAAGCTGATCATCACGCAGCAGGCCTATACCGCGAATACGCGGATCGTGACGACGGCCGACGAGATGATCACTGAAGCCCTCAACATCGTCCGATAGGGCATCGGCGGGCGCCGGGTCGGCTTCCGGCGCCCTCCTAGTAAACGGGACATCGCATGGGATTGAGTGCCGCGCTCAGCAGCGCCCTGACGGGCCTGCAGTACAACCAGAAACAGACTCAGGTCATTTCCGGCAACGTCGCCAATGCCGGAACGCCCGGCTATACCCGCAAGACCATCTCCTCGCAGGAGAGCCTCGACGGGTCGGGCAACGTCACCGGCGTCCGGGCGACGGAGATCCAGCGGCAGCTCGACCTGGAAGTCCAGCGCCAGGTGCGCGAAAGCCTGCCCGGCGCATCCTATGCGGAACTGACGGCGGACGTGACCGCCCGCCTCGATACCCTGTTCGGGGCACCCGGCAATCCCAATTCACTCGACGGTCTCTACAACGAATTCACCAACTCGCTGCAGGGCCTGTCGACCAGTCCGGAAGATTACTCGCTGCGCACGGCAACGCTGACGGACGCGCAGGTGCTAACCCAGAAGATCAATTCGGTCAGCGACGGTATCCAGGATCTGCGGACCGAACAGGAAAACGGCATCGCCAACACGGTCAACCGCATCAACGAATTGCTGGAGCAGATCCAGGACCTGAACCAGCAGGCCGTTGCCTTCGCCAATACCGGCGGCGCCGGTCCCGGCGCCCTCGACGACCGGGATCGGGCGATCGACGAATTGGCGACCCTGATCGACATTCAGGTGCGCGAGCGACCCGACCAGTCGATAACGATCCAGACCACGACCGGGTACACGCTGTTCGACGTATCGCCGGCGCGTCTGGCGTTCGACGGAGCGGGGTCGCTGTCGGCCGGTTCGGTTTACGACCCGAACCCCAGCCTCAGCGGCGTCGGCACCGTGCAATTGGTCACCATAAGCGGGTCCAGCGTCGATCTGATTGCCCAGGGCGCGATCGGCTCCGGTCTGCTGGCTGCCCAGATCGATGCCCGCGACACCGTTCTTGTAGAGGCCCAGAACCAGATCGACACGTTTGCTGAATCGCTGTCGCTGGCGCTCTCCAACGAAACCGTTGCCGGTACGGCCGTCTCGGTTGCGCCGGCGGACGGGTTCGATCTCGACCTGACGCGGCTGCAGGCGGGCAATGCGTTCACGCTCGAATATACGAACAGCGGCACGCCGGCGACGGTGTCGTTTGTGCGGGTCGACGATCCGACCACGCTGCCGCTTGACAATTCTGCGACCGCGAACCCGAACGACACAGTGGTCGGCCTGGACTTTTCAGCAGGGTTTGCCAGCGTCGTCACACAGATCCAGACCGCGCTCGGCGGCTCCTTCACCGTCTCGGACCAGGGCGGCAATGTGGTCCGCATCCTCGACGATGGAGCCGCGGCGACGATCGACATTCAATCGCTCGATGCATCGGTCACCAATACCGGTCTGAATGATCAGGGCATCGGATTGCCGCTGTTCACCGACGGCGCGACGAACCTGATCTATACCGGTGAATTGGACAACCAGCCGCAAAAGACGGGGTTTGCCGGCCGCATCAACGTCAACCAAGATCTCCTGAACAATCCGGATGCGCTGGTCGTCTACCAGACGACGCCGACCGTCACGCCGGCCGGCGACACGACACGACCCGCCGCGCTATATGAGCGTCTGGTGAGCACGGAACGCGACTTTTCGGCTGGCGTCGGCTTCGGCTCGGTCACCCGGCCCTACAACGGCACCGTGTCCGGCTTCCTGACCCAGACGGTCTCCTATCGCGCCAACGAGGCGCAGCTGGCCGAACAATTCTCGGAGGGCCAGACCATCGTGCTCAACAATCTGCAGGAACGTCTGGCCGAATCCAGCGCCGTCAACATCGACCAGGAATTGTCGATCCTGATCGAGGTGCAGACGGCCTATGCGGCCAATGCCCGGGTCGTGCAGGTGATTGAGGAAATGCTCGACGCGTTGCTGCGGACATGATCGTTAGGACAGAGTACAGACCATGACCATTTCCCCCGTCGTCGGTTCCAACACGTTCCTGACCCAGCAATTGGTCGACACCCGCAACCAGCTCGACGAATTGCAGGCTCAACTCGGTTCCGGCCGCAAGTCGGAGACCTATCGCGGGCTCGGGCGCGACGCCGCTGCCGATGTCGCCTTCCGACAACAGATCTCGACCCTGCAGGGCTACCAGCAGACAATCGACCGGGTGAATATCCGCCTCGGCATCTACGACAACGCCCTGACCCAGATCGACGACCTGACCGGCGAAGCGCGCGGCGCCATCGATCCGAACGCCTTCGAAGTGCTGGGCAACGGGCGCACGCTGGCCCAGGAAACCGCCCGGGTGTCGCTCGGCGAGGCGCTCAGCATCCTCAACGTGCAGGCCGATGGACGGTATGTGTTTTCCGGCCGGTCGGCGGACGTCAAACCGGTGGTCGACGTGGACACGCTGCTGGACGGGGAGGGGGGGCGAGCCGGCTTCCGTCAGGCGGTCGACGAACGCAAACAGGCCGACCTCGGGGCTTCCGGGCTCGGGCGCACGACGATCGGACGCGTCACGGATACGGTGACGTTCGCCGAAGACGGGGCGCATCCGTTCGGTTTCAAGATCGACGCGATCAACAACACGCTGTCCAACGTCAATGTCACGTCGACGGCCGGTCCGCCGCGGAGCGAGGACTTCCAGTTCACCGGTCAGCCTGTCGCCGGCGAAACGATCCGGATCGAAACGCTGTTGCCCGACGGCAGTCGCGAGACGATCACCTTGACGGCCGCGACGACGGCCGGCGAGGAAAACACGTTCGTGATCGGAGCGACGCCGACCGATACGGCGACGAACTTCGAAGCCGCGCTGACCGCTGCCGTCCAGGCATCGGCAGGCACGGCGCTGGAAGCCGCGTCGGCCGTTCAGGCGGGGAACGACTTCTTCACCACGACCGGCGGCCAGGCGCCGCAGCGGGTCGACGGACCGCCCTTCGACAGCGCAACGGCGCTGCGCGACGGGTCCGCCGACACGGTGATCTATTATGTCGGCGACAATGCCGCCGACGACCCGCGCACGACGAGTTCGGCACGGATCGATTCATCGCTCGTCATCGATTACGGCGCTCGGGCCAACGAACCGGCGCTCAGTCAGGCCATCCGGTCGCTCGCAGTGTTCGCAGTCGAGACGTTTTCCGAAACCGATGCGAACGATTCCGACCGGTATACCGAACTGGCAACCCGGACGCGCCAGAACCTGTCGTTTCCAAGCGGTACGGAATCCATCACCGATATTCATGTGGAGATCGTCGGGATTTCCGAGGCCGTCGAATCGGCCAGGCAACGCCACATCTCAGCGGAAGGCACGCTGACCCAGATGGTCGAGGAGATCGAAGGCATCAACCTTGAGGAAGTCTCCGCCCAGATCGTCACGCTGCAGACGCGGCTGCAGGCGAGTTACCAGACGACGGCGCTTTTGAACCGGTTGTCGCTGACGAATTACATCTAGATCAGCCCAGCTTCTGACAAACGTGTGAAACGGTTGGCACATGTCGCCCGGTTTTCCCATATGTGCCAAACGACATGCAGCCACAGGCATTCGTGTTTAGCATGCATAACGAAGCGTCAAACTGGCATATGTGCTATCCCAGCCTTTAAATTACCTCATTTACGATCACAAAAGTGAGTTGACAATTTTAGTGTGTCTTTCGATTTGCCCATGATGCGTCTCTTGCTCCCGATCCGCCTCGCTGTGATCCTGACAGTGCTTGTGTTGGCAGACACCGCGCCCGGTTCTGACGTCGGCCTGGACTTTGCGGCGGACAGAGCCGTCGGAGCGGGGATGATTGCGCAGGCGGTCTCACAAACCGCCGACGCTCCGTCACGCTGCGACGGGTCATGCGAATCTGCGCGGACACTATGTGCCGCGCCCTGTCCGACCGCACTGGCCGGTGCCGTGACGCCCGACCAATTCCTGCAAGCAGGAGGAAAACCCTTACGCGCGCCCGCAAACCGTCGTGCGGGCGTTCCTCCATTCGTCGAACCCGAGCCGCCCAAAGTCCTGTCCTGAGACCATCGACGCGGATTTCCGCGATCGCCAATCCTCTCAAGACACTTTGGAGCATTACATGACTGTTCTCAATTCCGGTCAGTTCAAGGCCGGACCCCTTGCCCGTGGCCTCGCCGGTCCGGGCCCGGATTCCCTGACACTGAAAGACGAAGCCCTGATCGCGCTCTGGCTGCGGCTGGGGATCGGCATGGTCTTCCTGATCGGAGGCTGGTGGAAGCTGTCGCGCGCGCTTGACCCGGCCCGCGCCGAGGCGCTGGTATCGCGCTACACGGCGCCTGACGGGTACATCAACGCCTTCTTCCAGGACTACCTGTTCACCGGCGGTTGGATCACGCCCTGGAGCTTCCTGACGGCCCTGTCGGCGCTTGAACTGGTTGCCGGCATTGTATTGATCGCGGGGATCTTCGTGCGCCCGATGGCGATCCTGTTCGGGCTGATGCTGTGGTCATTCGTGGCAGCGCTGCCGGTCATGACGACGCCGGGCCTTGCGGCGGAGGACAAGACCTTTCTCACCCCGGCCCTGATCGTGCAGATCCGCGATGTCGGGCTGTCCGGCCTGTGCTTCGTGCTGGCCGCACTGGGGTCGGGCGCATGGAGTGTCGATCATGCCGCGTTCGGGCGAGGGCAGGTGGCCTCGCGACCCAATTGGCCGGCTCTCGGGCTGGTGTTGCGCTTGTCGGTGGCTGCGGTCTTCATCACCGGCGGCTTCTTCTACGGTCTCGACCATGTGAAGTCCTGGTCGAACCTGCCGATCCTGATGATCGCCATCGGCCTCGTTATGGCGTCCGGTCACGGGGTCAGACTGGCGGCGCTGGCGGCCCTCGTCGTCCTCATCGTCTATTGCGTTTCCGTGATGAGCGCGGACAAGACCCTTTGGGGGAACCTCAATGCCATAAAGCGGGAAGCCGCCTTCATCGCCGCGGCAGCCGTGCTTCTGCGGTATTCCGGTGGCCCGGCCTTCACACTCGGCAGGTTCTTTGCGGCCCCCGTAGAGGCGCTTTTCGGCGCCCGCGCAAAGAGCCCGCAAGCCTGACGCTCTTCTGAGCAGTCCGGGCATTGCATGATTGCGCCGACACCCGGATTCTTTCGGGTGTCGGCCGCGCGCTACGCATGCCTGTTTCCCGAAAGGAATTGAAAGGCAGGAAAGAGCTGTTTTGCGGACTCAGGCGGCGTTGCCGCTCAGACCTGCAGCAATCTGACGGTTGATGGAAACCAGCGGCGCGAGCGTATCGGGATCGGGACTGGAAAACGCCTCGATCGACTTGCCGAGAATGAAGACCGCGAGACTGCCGATGTTTTCCTTGACTTCCTGGGGAAGCGGATTTTCCGGACGGGCGATGGACGACGCAAACACCGTCCACAATTTCCGATTGTAGGTAATGGCGTCGCGTGCTTGTTGCAGATCCGGTTCGCCGGTGCGCAACGCTTCCAGCCGTGCAGCTGCCTTCAGAAGCAATTGCGCTTCGACTTCACGCGGATTTCCGGTCTTGACTGCGGTCTGCCCGTACGCCTGGGCCGCCCTGTTTTGCATGCGCCAACAACTCCTGTTCGTAGGCAATCAGTGCCTTGGCCTCCTTCAACGCTTTATAATAGGCGTTGGTTAAGATGAGGTTATTCATTTTGTCAATGAAAGGTAATGTACTCGGTGCAGCTCCGATCATCTCTTGGACCAAGGTAAAATAAGCAGAAAAATCCTCTACTGGTTCCCGAGATAAGTACATTAGCTGTATTGCCAGATATATTCTCTTGGCCGGAGTGTTGGCAGTCTTTGGTGTGAGGATATCTTTTTCTCTGAGAATCGGTGCGTCACCTTCAATGTAAAGCCGGGTTCTCTGATCATCATTGGTTATAACGCATTCGCCAAGGATAATGCGTTCTCCCGATTTCAGCTCCACTTTCAAGGCCATGGTCACCCTCCTGGTTTCCTTCACGTCCCGTTAACGAATGACGGGTTTGGGTTAAGGGGGTGTTAACCATCCGGGGCATTCACAAAAAAAAAGGGGCGTTCGGCTTGCGTTCCGAACGCCCCCAACGTCGATTGCGCTGCCTGTTATCCGAATAATTGCAGGACGGACTGGTCGCCCTGGGCGGCAAGAGAGAGGGCGGTGGAGGAGAGCTGCTGGCGGGTCTGGAGCGCCAGGAGGTTGGCGCCTTCTTCGTTGATGTCCGCCAGGACCAGTGCATCGGCCCCGACCTCCAACGTATTGATGATGTCGTCGGTGAAATTTTCCCGGATTTTTACAACCGACAGATTGGAACCGAAGGTCGAGGCCTGCCGGCGGATCTCGTTGATGGCGCCGTCAAGCTGCTGCAGCGCCAGGTCGATGGCTGCATTGTCCTGAAATCCGTTGGTCGAGACGGCAATGCCAAGGCCGTCGGCGTCGAACCGGACACCGTTGATCGTCAGGGTCGACGTATCGTCCTCGTTGAACGTGACGATCAGGTCGTCGCCTTGCAGCAGGTTGACGCCGTTAAAGTCGGCATCTGCAACGAGTTGGTCGATCTGCGTGCGCAGCCTGTCGAACTCCGCCGCGAGCACCCGGCGATCGGCGTTTTCAGCCGCGCCGACCTCAACCCGCGTGCCGTCGGCCAGGAACCCGAAATCGCTGATCGCATCTGTCGCGCCGGTATCGGTAAAGCCGAGTTGAAGCGGTTGCGTGTTGTCGGTCGAGGTGACGACGAGGTTTCCGTTCTCAAGCGACGCGGTTGCAAAATTCGTGGAATTGATTTCATCGATCAACCCCTGGATCGAGCCTGCCGCGTTGTCGTTGGCCGTTCCGTCGGCACCGACTGTGATGGTCTTGACGGTTCCGTCGGCCGCGGTCAGTACGATCGCATCGCCGGCATTGACTATGGTGTTGAGGGCAGTGGTCGTTGCGAACGTTTGGCCGGTTGTGGAAAATTGTGGCGCGCCGGTATAGCCGAACAATTGCTGGAGGGTCTGACCGCCGGCGCTGGCATCGGTGAAATCGACCTGCAGATCGGAGCCGTCGACCGCTTCGACTTCAAGAAATCCTTCGGTCGTCAGCCGTGCGCGGGCGAAATCGGTTGCGTTGATGGCAGCGACGATGTCGCCAACCGTTGCGGCATTCGTCCCGACCGTCAGGTTTACCGTCTGGGTACCCACGGTGAAGGTCAGCGTGTCGCCCGCGCCGAGATCCGGTGTGCCGGCACCGCCGCCGACGAGGGCGGTCGTTGCATTGAAGGGCAGGGTGCCGGTCGTCGTCGCTCGGTTGGTTGCGATCTGGCGTGCCTGGCGCGCGGTGCTTTCCGCCGATTCGACGAGTTTGTTAAGCGCCGTCAGGCCGTTGTCCGCAGCCTCGATGGTCTGAACGGCATTCGAAATGAAATCCAGGAGACGGTTCAGGTCGTTCGCCCGGTCGTTGAGGGCCGACGAGGTGAAAAAGTTCGTGGCGTCGTCGAGCGCGGAGTTGACGCGTTTGCCGGTGGCAAGCCGTTCCTGCGTGATTTCGGTCAGATCCGACGTCCGTTGCAGGGCAAGAAGGTTGGAACGGATGCCCGAGGAGAGAACGATTTCGGCCATTGACGATCTCCGATTGCGATCGGCGGCGATTGCCGCGCGGCGACTCGGAAACGAAAATGGTTTGTTAACCTTAACGGAGTGTTAAGGCGTGTGACAAAAACGTGCCGAAGCGCCCGGCGGCGCGGAGCCGCCGGACGATTCCTTGTAGCGATTGCGGAGGGGCGGGGCGGCCGCCCGTCCGGTATCCGACCGTCAGCCCTAGAAGAGCTGCAGCACGGCCTGGTCGGCCTGGGAGGCCAGGGACAGCGCGGTCGAGGACAGCTGCTGTCTGGTCTGCAGAGCCAGGAGGTTCGCGCCTTCCTGGTTGACGTCGGCGAGCACCAGATTGTCGGCGCCGACCTGCAGGGTATTGATGGTCTCGGTGGTAAAGTTCTGCCTGATTTCGACCACAGACAGGTTCGAACCGAACGTTGCCGCTTGTCGTCGCAGGGTGCTGGTCGCTGTGTCGAGCTGTGCCAGCGCCGCTTCGATCGAAGCGTTGTTCTGGAACTGGTTTGTGGAAATCGCGATGCCCAGGCCGTCGGCGTCGAAGCTCACGCCGCGAACATCGATGGAGGACGTGTCGTCTTCATTGAAAATCACGGTCAGATCGTCCCCTTGCAGGAGGTTGACTCCGTTGAAACCGGAATCGGCGGCCAGTTCGTCGATCTGCGTGCGCAGGAGGTCGAACTGGGCGGCAAGGGTCTGACGATCGACGTTTACGGCCGCCCCGACCTCAACGCGCGTTCCATCAGCAACAAATCCGAAATCCGTGATGGAGTCGGTCGCGCTGGTGTCGGTGAAGCTCAGTTGGAGCGGTTGCGCATTGCTGTTGGACGTAATGACGAGATTGCCGTCTTCCAGTGTTGCCGTGGCGAAGGTCGACGAGTTGATTTCGTCGATCAGGCCCTGGATTGTGCCGGCCGTATTGTCATTCGCCGCGCCATCGGTACCGACCGTGATGGTTTCGACCGTCCCGTCGGCCGCAGTCAGCACGATGGCGTCGCCTGCGTCCACGATGGTGTTCAGCGCCGTGCTGGTGGTGAAGGTCTGACCGGTTGTCGAGTATTGTGGCGAACCGGAATAGCCGAACAATTGCGTCAGGGTCTGACCGCCGGCGCTGGAATCGGTGAAATCGATCTGCAGATCCGAGCCTTCGATCGCTTCGACCTGGAGAAAGCCTTCCGTGGTCAGACGCGCCCGGGCATAGTCGGTTGCGTTGATCGCATCGACGATGTCGCCGACCCGGGACACATCGGTCCCCACGGTCAGCGTCGTGGTCTGCGACCCGACGGTGAAAGTGATTGTATCGCCGGCGCCGAGATCCGGTGTGCCGGCACCACCGCCGACCAGGGCGGTGTTGGAGGCAAACGCCGACGTGCCGGTCGTTACCGCACGGCTCGGAGCGGATTGCAGGGCCTGACGGGCCGTACTTTCCGCCGTTTCGACCAGCTTGGTGATCGACGATACGCCGTTATCCGCGGCTTCGATCGTCTGCACGGCATTGGAGACAAAGTCCAACAGCCGGTTGAGGTCGTTCGACCGGTTGTTCAGGCCCGATGCGGTAAAGAAGTTGACCGGGTCGTCGAGGGCGGAATTGACACGTTTGCCGGTGGCAAGTCGCGTCTGCGTCAGCTCTGCCAGATCCTGGGTCCGTTGAAGGGCAAGCAGGTTCGACCGCACGCCCGAGGAGAGGACGATGTCACTCATTGTAAACTCCCATCCTAGGAATTTTGTACTGGTCCTCTTCCTGAGGACGGGCCGATCATGATCCGTTAACCCTAATGGTCGGTTAACGACGAAAAAAAATATGGTTAATGAATTCTTGCGCTTAGCAGCATGTCGGCGACACAAAAAAACGGCGGGGATGGGGTCCCCGCCGTTGGCGCCGTAAAAGGTAGGGTGTCGGTTAGAACAGCCTGAGCACGTTCTGGTCGGCCTGGGAGGCCAGGGACAGGGCCGTCGTCGACAATGATTGTCGAGTCTGCAGGGCCAACAGGTTGGCGCCTTCCTCGTTGGTATCGGCCAAGACGAGGTTGTCAGCGCCGACCTGCAGCGTATTGACAATGTCCTTGGTGAAACTCTCCCGCGTCTCTACCACGGACAGATTGGTGCCGAACGCTGCCGATTGCGATCGCAACGTAGACAGGGCCGTGTCGAGGTTCGTCAGAGCGGCCGTGATCGCTCCGGAATCCTGAAAGCCGTTCGTCGCGGCGGCGATGCCGAGACCTTCAGAACTGAACGTCACCCCGCCAATGCTGAGCGATGATGTGCCATCCTCGTTGAAGATCACCTGAAGATCGTCGCCGTTCAGCAGGTTGACCCCGTTGTAAGAGGCATCGGACGCCAATTGCGTGATCTGCGTGAGCAGGTCGTCGAATTGCTGGGCAAAGGCCGTGCGGTCGGTGTTCTGCGTGCCGGTTGCCGTCGCCGACGTGACCGTCAGGCCGAGGCTGGTCACGTCGTTAGTCGTGGCACCGGTATTGTCCACGGCCACCGTCACCGTGCCGCCGGTGGCCAGCGTGCTTTCGAACTGCAGTTCACCGTCCGACGAGATCGACGCCGAGACGTCAAGGTCCGTGGTGGTGTTGACCGCGGTGATCAGGTCGTCGATATCGGACGAGGCGGCGATCGTGAAGGTTGCCGTCTCGGT
>JANQQB010000191.1 GCA_028285165.1 Rhodobiaceae bacterium | reverse complement strand
TTCGGGCCGCTGCAAACAATCGGCAATGGTGGCGTAGGTCGCATCGGCGTTTGCCGCCGACAGGCGGTCCGTCAGACCGAACAGATCAGAGAAGGCGTGATCAAGCCACATACGCGTCGGCGTGCCGCGAAACAGATGGTAGTTTGAGGCAAACAGCCGCCAGATCTTTCTGGAATCCGTTTCGACCGGCCCGCCGTCGTGCCGCGCCACGCCCAGCGCCTCAAGCGGGACGCCCTGGCTGTACAGCATGCGAAACACATAATGGTCGGGGATGACGAACAATGTCGCCGGGTCCGGAAACCAGTCGTTGTCGGCATACCAACGCGGATCGGTGTGCCCGTGGGGGCTGACAATCGGCAGGGACTTGACCGTTTCGTAAAGCCGGCGCGCCACTGACCGGCTGTCGGCCTCGGTCGGAAAAAGGCGATCGGGATCGATCATGCCATCGCCTTTGAAGCGGGAAGCGGCCGGAAGCGAACGCCGTCACCCAGCAGGACGCGCCTGACATCTTCCAGATGGGTGCGCATGGCCGTTTCGGCGCCCTGTGCGTCACCGGCGGCAATCGCGGCCACGATCGCGCGATGCTGGTCATGCGTCTCAGCCCCGATCTCCGTGACCAGACCCGTCAATTGCCGAAGCCGTTCGAATACCGGCGTGAACATGTTGGACCACAAGTCGTCGACCATGGAAGCGAGCACGCCATTGCCGGTGGCTCGCGCGATCAGGACATGGAATTCCCGGTCGCACTTGCGATGGTCGTCCAAAGAGCCGGCCGCCATCATCGTATCAATGAGCGTGTGCAGCTCCTGGATCTGGTCAATACCGATGGACCGTGCCGCGCGTGCGGCGACTTGCGGCTCGACCATAAGGCGGGCGTCGATCAGTTCCAGCGGTCCGGGTCCGGTATCGGCCTGGGCTCTGAACAGGGACCTGTTCGCCGGATCGGACGACACCACATAAGTGCCAGCGCCTGTGCGCACGTCGACAAAACCCGCCAGTTCAAGCGCAATCATCGCCTCGCGGACCGTCGGGCGGCTGACGCCGAGCTTGAGCGAAAGCTCGCGTTCCGCCGGCAACCGGTCGCCGACCGCAAACTCGCGCTGGCGAATGATCGCGGCGATCTGTTCGGCAACCTGCTGATAAAGCCGCTGGCTCTCAATCGGTTTGAAGGGCATGCCGGGACCAAAAGAAATGTGTGAGACGACGGCCGGAGTGAACTTGTCCCGAAGCCTAATACCCCATCAACGAGGCATCAAGGTGCAAAATGGCCTGACCAATTTTCTGGACCAACTGGTATAATTCCTGTCTTGCGCAATTTTCCGACAGCGCCCAGATTTGGCCACACATTAAACTACGGGCGTCACACAATACGGTGTGGCGGTCATGACTTGGATAGCGGACCGACCGAAGGGGAGTGTTGCCTGCGTCCGACTTGCCGCAGTGCGGGGCCACCCCCAGTCTGTTTGTCTGCCTCCGAAACACGATTCACGGGGGATTCACACACAATCGGTTTTTCTTCAATTGTAGCGTTCCTCGTGTAGTTCACAGGTATCGGAGGTCGAGGTCTCTGTTACTCTGAACAACGTTCAAGGCGCAGGACCGGCACCAGAACCGGTCTCAAATATGGCTTTCAGGGAGTGGTGACCCGGAGAGCCAACTGCGGGCAACCGCAGCCGCTTAGCGGGGATGAGGAGTCAAAATCAAATCCGAATGACAGTTGGAGTTGCATCCATGTATGACTTCAAAGACCATATTCAGGACGCTCTCGGCCACGAAC
>JANQQB010000182.1 GCA_028285165.1 Rhodobiaceae bacterium | reverse complement strand
CAACGAAATGGCGGAGGCCGCCGGCGTCGGCATCGAAATCGACGAAAGCGCGTTGCCGCTGCGCGCCGAGGTGAAGGGTGTGTGCGAAATCCTCGGCCTCGATCCGCTCTATCTGGCAAACGAGGGCACGCTGGTGGTCTTCGTGCCGCCGGACCAGGCCGAGGCGGCGCTGGCCGCGATGCGGTCCGATCCGGCCGGGGCCGATGCCGTCGTCATCGGACGGGCCACCGAAACCAGGCCGGGAACCGTGGTCATGAACACCGTGTTCGGCGGCGGCCGCATCGTCGATATGCTTGTCGGAGAGCAATTGCCGCGGATCTGTTGAAGCGGTATGCCGACGACCGACAGGTTCCCCGCGGGCGCGTGGCGGACCGGGGGTTGAAGGGAAGGTAGTGATGACCGGTTTTCTGATCTTGGGTTTTCTTATCGGGATGCAGCACGCGCTGGAGGCCGACCATCTGGCGGCGGTCGCTGCCATGGCCGCCGGACGCTCCTCGTCGAAACGGGCTCTGGCCTGGCGCGGCGCTGTTTGGGGGCTCGGTCACACGATCACGCTGTTTGCGATCTGCGCCGCCGTGATTCTGCTCGGCATGACACTGACGGACGAATTGTCCGCGGCGCTCGAGTTCGGCGTGGGCGTCATGCTGGTCTTGCTCGGTCTTGATGTGGTCCGCCGCATGCGGGCGCAGCGCGTCCACTTTCATGTCCACTCCCACGGCTCCGGCAAACCGCACCTGCATGCCCACAGCCATGCGGGCGCGACGATACCGCATGCCCGCGACGCCCATGACCACAGCCATCCGGAAGGCTTCCCGGTGCGGGCGCTGCTCGTCGGGCTTTTGCATGGTGCGGCGGGATCGGCCGGTCTGCTTGCCCTTGCCGTTGCAGCAACCGGCGAACCGATCGTCGCCATTGCCTATGTGGCATTGTTTGGCATCGGGTCGATCCTTGGCATGGCCGCCCTGTCATTCGTCGCGGCTTGGCCGCTGGGCGCAGCGGAACACCACGCCCGCTGGCTGCATCGCGGCCTGTCCGTCGGTGCCGCGGCCCTGGCAATATCGCTCGGTATCGGCGTCATGCTGGAGACCGGCAGCACGGCGGCGGGGCTCTTCTGATGCATGAACTCGGCCTGACCCGCAATGTCGTTTCCATCGTCGCCGAGCATGCGCGGGACCGGCCGGTAAAGCGCGTCCGGCTGGCGATCGGCCCGCTGGCCTGCGTGGAGCGACGGGCGCTTTCGTTTTGTTTCGACATCGTCGCCGAAGGCACCGTGCTCGAAGGAGCAAACCTGGAATTCGTCGATGCCGACGGCGACACTTTTGTTATCAAGGAATACGAACTGGAGGAGGCTGCCTGATGTGTGGCACATGCGGATGTTCGGACCCCAAAAATGCCGTCACCCTCACCGACACGGCGACGGGTGAGACCCGCGTCCTGCGGACCGGCCTTGCGTCCGGGGTCGGTGGCGGTGACCACGATCACAATCATCACCACGATGGGCACGCGCATCATGATCACGACCCCGACGTGCCGCATGTGCACGGACCGAAGGGCGAAGTGATCCCGCTGGAAACCGCAATTCTGGCCCGAAACGACGACTTTGCGGCCCGCAATCGCGGTTTCTTCGAGGGCAGGGGCGTTGTCGCTCTCAACCTGGTCAGTTCGCCGGGAGCCGGCAAGACGACGCTCCTCGAATACACGATCGCAGCGCTCGCCGGCTCGGTCGATATGGCCGTGATCGAAGGTGATCAGATGACCGCCAACGATGCGGAACGCATCCGCGCCGCCGGCGCCCGTGCGCTTCAGATCAATACCGGCGCGGGCTGTCACCTTGAGGCCGACATGGTTGGCGAGGCCGTGCGGTCGCTCGATCCGGCACCGGGTTCCATCCTGATGATCGAAAATGTCGGCAACCTGGTCTGTCCGGCGATGTTCGATCTCGGCGAACATATGAAAGTGGCGATCATCTCGACCACGGAAGGGGAAGACAAACCGCTGAAATATCCGCACATGTTCCGCGTCTCGGACCTGGTGCTCATCAACAAGATGGACCTGGCGCCGCATGTCGAGTTCGATGAATCCGCCTGTCGGGCCGCGATCCACGAGGTCAATCCGAAAGCCCGGGTTTTTGCGGTTTCGGCGAAGACAGGGGACGGCATGGACGCCTGGCTCGCATTCTTGCGCGAGATGCGGTCGGCCCATCGTGGGATGTCTTCTGCCTGAACCCGGCATCGCGCCTCACACAGCCGCGGAACGGCTGGCTGGTCAGGCGAGCGCGCGGGTCCAGCCGGCGAAAGCGTCGGCGACAAGGATCTTGTCCGAGCCGATGACGAAGGTTTCGACGCCGCGTGTCTTCCAGTCTTCGATCAGGTGACGGCATTCGTCCCGGTCCGGCGAGAAGACCGGCATCATGACCGTGTGCCCGGTATCGATGGCTCGGGCGACCATGTCGTTGATCGCACTGACGACCCGGGTGTCGCGCCAATTTCCTTCCAGACCCATTGAGACGGACAGGTCGAACGGACCGAACATAAAGGCGGTCATCGTGCTTATGCGGCAGATCTCGGGGAAGTTGGCAACGCCCTCGACCGTTTCGACCAGCCCGATCGCCCCGACCCGGGCCTCTTCTTCCTCCACATAACTTTTCCAGTTGCGGATGAAATGACCGCCGGAGCGCACGCAGGGACAGGCGCCGCGCAGGCCGTGCGGGGCAAAGCGCGTGGCGGCGACGGCGCGTTCGGCCTCGGCCGCGCTTGCCAGGTTCGGTACCACGACGTGCCGGATGCCGGCATCGAGCGCCTTGCCGATGATTGCCGGGTCGTTGGCGGGAACCCGCACGGCCGAGGCGATGCCGACGGCGTCGGCAGCGCGGGCCAGGTTTTCCGCCGTTTCCAGACCGAAGAAGCCGTGCTCGCAATCGATGATGGTGAATTCGAACCCGTTCAGGCCGATCAGGTCGACCATTTCGGGTGCCGCGATCTGCGACCAGGTGCCGAGATGCGTGCCGGGCGCCGACAGGATCGTCTTGAGGGAGGCCGTCATGGGGTCAGGCGTCCAGGATCGCGGTGCATTTTATCTCCACATGAATGCCGGGCATGGAAAAGCCGCGCACGGCAAAGCCGGTCCAGGTGGGATAAAGGTTCGTAAAGTACCGGTCCTTGACGGCCATGAAGAGCTTCAGGTCTTGCATGTCCTCCAGGAACCAGGTTTCCAGTTCGACGACATCGTCGAAGGTCGCACCGGCGGCATGGAGCACGGCGGCGACATTTTCGAAGGCCTGGACATATTGCGCCTCCGTGCCCTCGACGACGTTCAGATCGGCGTCCCGGCCGACCTGGCCGGAAATATAGAGCGTGTTTCCGACCTGGATGCCGGGCGCATAGTGAAACGTCTCGTAGACCGCCTCCAGGCCGGGCGGCACGATCACTTTACGATCAACGGGCATAACAGACCTCCCTGATGGCCTCCGCGATGGTGTTTGCGGACGGCATGTAGTCGCGTTCCAGCCGGTCGTTGTAGGGGACCGGCATGTCCGGGGCGCCTATGCGCGCCACCGGGGCGTCGAGCCAGTCGAATGCCTGTTCGGTGACGGAGGCGGCGATTTCCGCGCCGATGCCGCCGAAGCGCACGGCTTCATGCACGACGATGGCACGATTGGTTTTGCGCACACTGTTCAGGATCGTCTCCAGGTCGAGCGGGCGCACGGTCCGCGGGTCGATGATCTCGACCGACAGGCCGTCCCTTTCGAGACGCTGGGCGGCCTGTTCGGCACGTTCGACCATGGCCATCAGGGCAATCACCGTGCAGTCGGTGCCCTCGCGCACGATGCGCGCCCGGCCGGGACGGATGGCGTAGGGCACTTCCGGTACGGCGGCCTCGCCCCCGAGATAGAGCAGCTTGTGTTCCAGAAAGACGACCGGGTTGTCGGAGCGGATCGCGGCGGCCATCAGCCCCTTGGCATCGTAGGGGCTGGCTGGCGTGTAGACTTCGAGCCCCGGCACGTGCGCGAACCAGGCTTCCAGCGACTGACAATGCTGGGCGGCGAGCCGGATGCCCGCGCCCTGGGGTCCGCGGAAGACGATCGGAATGCGCGGCTTGCCGCCCATCATGAAACGCGCCTTGGCGGCCTGATTGACGATCGCGTCCATCATCAGGGAGACGAAGTCGAACAATTGGATCTCGACGATCGGCCGCAGGCCCATCATCGCCGCGCCGACCCCGCAATTGGCGATTGCGCCTTCGGCGATCGGCGTGTCGCGGACACGCTCGACACCGAAAGCCTCCTGCAAGCCACGCGTCAGCCCGAAAATGCCGCCGATCTGGCCGACATCCTCGCCGAGAACAAAAACCGACGGATCGCGGGCCATTTCCTGGTGCATGGCTTCGGTCAGCGCGGCCCGGTAAGAGAGCGGCCGGTTGCCGGGCTCCGGTTCCTCCCAACCGTCTTCCGGCGTTGCGACCGTGACCAGTGCGCCTGCTTCGGCAAGGTCCGGATCCGGGCGGGCCTCCGCCCAGGCGATGGCCGCCTCGACCTCTGCCTCCGCCTCATCGGTCATCCGGTCGAAGCCGGCCGCATCGAGAACGCCATCCGTTTCGGTGCGCTGCTTCAGACGGTTTACCGGGTCGGCGCCGCGCCAGTCCTGTTCCTCCGCCTCGCCGCGATAGCGCGGCAGGTTGGCGCGCATGGAATGGTCGCCCCAGCGATAGGTCATGGCTTCGATCAGCGTCGGGCCTTCGTCGGCGCGCGCCCGCATGGCGGCCCTCAAGACCGTGTCATGCACGGCCAGCGCATCGTTGCCGTCGATCAGGTGGCCGGGCACCAGATAGGCGTCGGCGCGGCGGGCTATCCCGCCGCCGGCGATCACGTCCTCGGTGCGGGTCGACAGGCCGTACTGGTTGTTTTCGCAAAAGAATATAAGGGGGAGTTTCCAGATGGCTGCCAGATTGAGCGCCTCGTGAAAGATGCCCTCGCTGGCGGCGCCGTCCCCAAAGAAGGCGATGCCCACGGCACCGCTGTCCTTCATCTTTTCGGCAAGGGCCGCGCCTGTGCCGAGCCCCATGCCGGCGCCGACAATGCCATTGGCACCGAGGATGCGGCGTTCGAAGTCGGCAATGTGCATCGACCCGCCGAGCCCGTAACAATAGCCGTCGGCCTTGCCCATCAGTTCGGCCATCATGCGGCCCATTTCGGCGCCCTTGGCGATGGTGTGGCCGTGGCCGCGATGGTGGGTGAGGATGAAGTCTTCCGGCTCCAGGGCGCGGCAGGCGCCGGCAGCGATCGCCTCCTGGCCGATCGAGGAATGGGCGGTGCCCTTGATGCGGCCTTCCTCGAACAGTTCGGCGGTGCGTTTTTCGAACTGCCGGATGCGCAGCATCATGCGCAACAGGGCGACGTGGTCCGCGCCGGTCAGCGCGTTGGACGGCGGAACGGTCTGGGTCGTGGCGAGTACGTCTGTCGTTGCCATGTCTCTATCCGTAAACAAGCCGGGGCAACCAGAGCGACAGCTCCGGGAACGTCACCACGATCAGGAGCCCAAGGATCTGCAGGCCGATAAACGGCCATTGCGCGGCGAAGATTTCCTGCAAGGTCACGTCGGGCGGTGCTGCGCCCTTGAGATAGAAACAGGCGGGACCGAACGGCGGCGTCAGATAAGCGATCTGCATCGACAGATTGAACACGATGCCGAACCAGATCGGATCGTAGCCGAAGGCCTGCAGCGTCGGCAGGAAGATCGGCATGGTGAGGAACAGAATGCCGATCCAGTCGATGAAAAATCCGAGCAGGATGAAGGTGCCGATCATCACCGCCAGAATGACGGCCGGTTCGCTCGAGAGGCCGGCGAGCAGACCCTTGGCGAAGGCAATGCCGCCCAGCAGGTTGTAGACGCCGATCAGCGCATTGGTGCCGAAGACCAGCCAGAAGACCATGCCGCAGGTCTTCAGCGCCTGGGTAAGGGCGCCGCGGATCATGTCGAAGGTGAGCGTGTTGCGTATCCAGGCGGCAAGGATCGTGCCGGCAACACCGACGGCCGCGGATTCGGTGATCGAGGCGAGCCCGGCATAGATCGAGATCAGCACCGACCCGGCCACCAGCAGCGGCAGGGCGACGCCTTTCAGAAGGGCCATTTTTTCGGCGATCGGCATGTCGCGGTCGGCGGCGTCGATCGGCGGACCGAGCGCGGGATTGAGCGAACACCGGACAAGAATGTAGGCAATGTACAAGCCGGCGAGCATCAGGCCGGGAACGAGCGTCGCCAGAAACAGATGTGAAATCGAGACTTCGGCGGTGATGCCGTAAAAGATCAGGATGATGCTCGGCGGGATCATGGTGCCGAGCGAGCCGCCGGCCGTGATCGTACCGATCGCGAGCTTGCGGTCGTAGCCGAGCCGCAGCATCTGCGGCAGGGCGACCAGACCGAGCAGGACGATTTCGCCGCCGATAATCCCGGTCGTCGCGCCGAGGATCACTGCCACGCCGGTCGTGATGACCGCCACCCCGCCCCGCATGTCGCCGGCCCAGACGTGAAATGCGCGATAGAGGTCCTTGGCGACGCCGGAGCGTTCCATGATCGAGGCCATGAGCACGAACATCGGCACGGCGACGAGTGCGAAGGACCCGACAAATTCCGCGGTGCGGCTCGCAACGATGAACAGACCGTTCGGCCCGAACGTCGCCAGGGTCAGTACGACCGCAATACCGCCGGAGACAAAGGCAAGGGGGATTCCGAGCAGGAGAAGCCCGGTCATGGACCCGATGATCAGGATCGTGATCGTTCCGATATCCATCAGTCGGACGAATCCGAAACCCGGTCAGGCGATCTGCCACGCAGGAGGACCCAGGCCTGGGCGAGAATCACAAGCAGGAACAGGGCGGCGGCGGCGAACAAGGCAAACTTGATGACGCCCGGGGCTGCCGTGTTCCAGGACGTGCCGGAGCGTTCCGGCGCCCAGGACCCGTCCGGCAGGAACCGGAACAGGGATTTCTGGGACAGCGACCAGGCCGCATAGGCCAGCCCGCCGAGATAGACGGCGCCGAGCGCGAGGCTCATGGCTTCCGACACTTTCCTGAAGCGGGGGCCGAGCGCATCGGACAAAAGGTTGATGCGCAGATGCGACCGGTCGACCATGCAATAGGCTCCGCCGAACAGGAAGGCCATGGCCGCCAGCACACCGGAAATCTCGTGTGCCCAGAAAGTCGGCGCGTTGAAGCCGTATCGCGCCACGACCTCATAGGTCATCATGCCGACGATCGCGAGAAAGCCCCAGGACAGGATGTGCCCGATCGCGCGCACGAGACCGTCGAGCAGGCGCATATCCGTCTCCTTGCCGGTGCTTTCGAAAGAAGCGCGCGGCGCACCCTTGAAGATGCGCCGGCGCGATGAGCGGATCGGCTACAGCAGTCCGAGGCTTTTCATGTAGGCCTTGTGGCTGTCGACGATGGCCTGGGCATCCGGGCTCTTGGACCCCCAGTCGGCCCAGACTTCGAGGAGCATTTCCCGGAACCTTGTGGCTTCGGCTTCGCCGAACTCGATGAAGGTGACGCCGAGTTCGTCCCGGGCCTTCTTGATGGCCGCTTCGTCCTGCGCCGTCAGTTCGCCTTTCAGCGTGTCCGACAGACCCCGGCAAGCCTCTTCGAATTTGGCCTTGGACTCGTCTGACAGCTTGTTCCATTTCTCGGCCGATACCGACATTTCGGTCACCGGCATGGAATGACGGGCGAGGATCGAATATTTCGCCTTGTTGTGCATGCCGAACGCAACATTGAGGCCGATGCTCGCCAGGTCGCTGGCATCGAGAACACCGGTCTCCAGCGCGTTGATGGCGTCACCGGGCGCCAGATTGACCAGCGAAGCGCCGGCGCGGGTCAAAAGGTCGGAGGGCAGGCCGCCCGGCGCGCGGATCTTGATGCCCTCGAAGTCGCTGATCGTGTTGATCGGGACGGTGGAGGGGATCTGTTCCTGCGGCCAGTAGACCGGGCAGATCATGTGCAGGCCGTATTTGGCATAGAGTTTGGCGCCAAGCTCAAGGCCGCCGCCCTTGGTGAACCATTCATCGCGGGTCGCGGTGTCCGGATAGGCGGACAGCGTGTCGCCGAGCACGGCCATGGCCGGATCCTTGCCGGCAAAGAATGTCGGGCCGGTATATTGGCCGTCGAGCAGGCCGTTTTCGATGGCGTCCATGGTTTCGCGCGGGCCGACGACGGCCCCGCTCGGAAACACCTGAATGTCGACTTCGCCGTTTGTGGCGGTCTTCAGGTCGGCGGCCATCTTTTCGAAGGCCTTGGTCGTCGCGGCGCTGGCGCCGAGGAAGGTCTGCATGCGGAACGTTTCGGCTCCGGCCGAGGCCATCAGGCTGAGCGAGGCCGTGCCGGCCACAACAATGCCGGCAAGCGGTTTCAGGGACATGGATTTCCTCCGGGTTTGTGTTCTGGGCAGTCTGTTTTGGTTTGTCAGGCCGCGATTTTGACCTGCGGCATGGCGAGGATCGCGCGGGTGTCCTCGACGCTGGCCGGTTCCCGGCCGAGCGCGCGGGCCTGTTCGGCGACCCGGGCAATGATGTCGGCATTGGTCGGCTGGCCGAACTCGGCATAGGGATAGTCGCCGAGGCCGATCGAGATATGGCCGCCGGCGCGGATGATCTTCTCGGTCAGGGCAAAAAGATTTCCTTTGTAGTTGACGACGGTCCAGACGACCTGCCGGTCCTTCGGCAGGAAGGTGATGTGGGCGTCGAGGCCTTCGGGCGTTCCGGGGTGGCCCGCGAGCATGATGCCGTCCGTCAGGCAGAAGCAGATATAGGCCGGTTCCGGAATGACCCCCATGGTCATGAAGGCCTCGATCTGACGGGTGAAGCTGACGTTCCAGGAGACGAGGTATTGCTTCAGACCGTAATGTTTGATCCGGTCAGCAAAGTGCATGAGCGTTGCGGTGGAGTTCTTGTAGACGAGGTCCGTCGTGTCGTAGTGGCCGGCCCCCGGGTTCCACCAGTCGACATTGACCGAGCCGCAATCCATCGGCGCGAAATCCGGGGCTGTCGCCGCCGATTTCATCATCTCTTCGACGGCGGCAAACCGGCCCATCGCATCGGTGTCGTTGGCGACATAGCCGAGCGTTGGATGAACCAGGATCGGGCAGCGTTCGCGGATACCAGCATTGGTTTCCAGATAGAAGGACGGCGCGTGTTCCGGCGCACCGTCGGCGGTGCGACCGTGGTAGTGCACGATCGATGCGCCGGCCTCGTAGCAGGCAAACGCGTCGCGCACGATTTCATCCGGCAGGAAAGGCACATTGGGGTTTTCGTCGCGCGGCGCCAATTCGTTGACCCGCGCTTCGATGATAATCTTGTCCAAGCAGTCCTCCCACGCCCTATTCTATATCTTTGGGCCTATGTTGACGATCATTTATCCAGATATTCAGTCGAAAGTAAAGGTTTCTATTGACTGTTTGAGAATATTATATTACTAAAGTCATATGAATTCATCTCAAGAAGCCTCCTTGCCCGCGGCCGATCTGCGCGGACTCGCCGGGTTGTTCGGCGGTCATTTTCCCGGCCACACCATGCAGCGGCTGCGGACACCCGACGGGCGCTATCGTTACACCTATGTCAGTCCGGGCGTCCGCGAGACATTCGGGCTGGATCCCGACGATCTGATGTCGACAGACGGGGTTCGGCACGACTGGCTGCACGATGATGACCGGCCGCGTTTTGTCGCGGCGCTGGAGCGGTCGGCCGCAACGCTGGAGACACTCGATCAGGAAGTCCGGGTCCACCTGCCGGACGGACGGTACAAATGGGTGCGCTCCATCGGCCATCCGCGGCGTCTGGAGGATGGGACTGTCATCTGGGACGGGGTCGCGCTCGACGTAACCGACCGGCGTGAAGCGTTGGAAGCGCTTGAGCGCACGCTGTCGAAAGCGCGTCTCGACGAAGTCTCCGAAGGGCGTTTTGCCGCGATCGCGGCCCAGGATGTTGTTGCTCCGTTCGAAAATCTGCAGGCGGCCATGGAGCGGTTACGGGGTGGCGCGCCATCGGACGGTCCGGCTGTCCGTCAGGCTCTTTCCGCGTTCGACAGCTTTGCGGCCGCCTATGGGGCAGCCGTCAATCTTGTCGCGGCCGGACAGCCGGCGGGCGGGTTGGGGGCGGATGCAAGCCCGGATGAAGACCTCTCCGGCCTCACACGGCGCCAGGGCGAAGTGCTTGTCTGGATGCGGCGCGGCCTGTCGAACAGGGACATTGCCGCGCGCATGGGAATCGGCGAGGGCACGGTCAAACTGCATGTGTCGGCGATCCTGCGCAAACTCGGCGTCAAGAACCGGACAATGGCCGTGATGCTGAACGGGGCAGGTTCCGTTGCGAACGGTGAGGCCCAGTGACGGCTGCCTTGAAACCCGGCCTTTATCTTTATGAGTCGCAATTGGCGGTCACTTCCACAACAGGTCGCCGGCGAGTTCGCTATCGGCGCGTTCTTCCTCGGCATGGGCGCAAAAGCCGCTGACGTCGTGGGCCGCGCTGCTCAACGCGCCGCCGACCATGATGCCGTAGATGACCAGGACGTGCTGGTCGAAATAGGCCTTTTCCGCATCGCTCATTTCCGTATCGGCGGGATGCACCAGGGTGCCGAACGCTTGGGAAAACTTGTTTTCGTCGATGATAAAGCCGACACAGACCGCCGAGACGGCGGCCTGATGGGCAATCAGCCTGAGGGTCGTGACCTGCTCGTCCGTCAGCTTGTCATCGACGAGGTCATGCGCATGGGCCATGACAAAGAGGCTCGTGCGTTCTGAATCGCGCGCCGTCAGCGTGTCAACACCGGATTGTGCGCCGGCAAATGATATCCCTGTGAGAAAGGCCAGCGCAGCGCTCAGGCCTGTCTTGAAAAGTCGCATCTCATCCTCCTCAGGAGCCGTAGATACGCCGTGTCCATTTGCCGGCAAAATTACCGTTGCGGCGATAACACGCGCGTTGTCCCGGATAGCACGTGACGTTGCGCGCGGGGCTGAACGGGCCGCGGGCGCGCCGCGGACGGTCGCGATGGGCCGGACGATAATGTTCGTGCCGATGATCATGCGATGAAGCAGCCAACGCCGCGGCGCCGATCAGCGCCGCGCCGAGCAGGGCGCCCGCAGCAGCATTTCGGCGATGACCGTCACGGGCATCGGCCGCCGACAGGGTGGATGCCGTCAGGATGGCCGCGAGCGCCAGCGCGGCGAATGTCTTTCCCACACCTTCCTCCCAGTTGCTCAAAGATGGGTCGAGGCAAGTTCAAATTCTGGTTGCTAATTTAATCTATAAATTGCGGTGTTTTTGCGACGATTGTGACGGCCGGCCCCGATTCATGCGGACCGGTTGCCGGTCTTTGTCGCATCTACGGATCCTTCAGGAGCCGACGCTGCGAAACGCGTCCTCGCTCCACACGTAGGCTATGACACAGCGCCGCAGATTGGTGCCGCCGCAGGCGTTGCCATGGACCGCAAGGAGTACAACCGGCGCGCCGTTCCAGTCGACGACTTTCCAGCCCTTCGCGAGAAAGTCGGTGGCTTGTCCGTCGACGATGATCGTGACCGCACAGCCGCCCGTACCGCAGAAAAACGAGGCCGCCGACGAACAGGCAAACTTGGAGGAATCGACAATGGCATCCGGTTTGCCGTCGCCGCTCACATCGATGCGGGTGACCGCCCCATCCTGGACTTCGAGCACGCCCTTTTCCAGGCTGCGGCACTCCCCTCGCGCCGCTTCGATAACCGCCTCGGCGGCATCCGCGGCAAACGAGGGGCCGGGCAATGCCAGTGCCAAAACCAGCGTCGCGACCAGACTTTTCCAAGCGATCATCGGGCTGCCCTTGTGTTTTCGACAGACGTAAACTTAAGAGTGCAAACATGACCTTTTGAAGTCAATGGCCGGCTTGTGATATCGAAGCGGCTACTCCTATCGACGGCAGCACAGGCGACGCACCTAAGGTCGGATTGCCGTCACCCCTCTATCGTGAGACCCAATCATGCTGGAAGACCGCGTCTGCCTGATCACCGGAGCGGTGTCGGGTATCGGATACGCCATTGCCGAAGCCTGCCGCGACGCCGGCGCGCGCGTCATGGTGCATGGGCTCGATGCGGCCGAGGCGGAGGCCGCGTGCGGTCGGCTTGGTGGGGGCGCTGCATGGTGCGCGGGAGATCTGCTCGATCCGGAAACGCCGGCCCGCCTGGTTGCCGAATGCCTTGACCGCTTCGGACAACTGGACGGTCTCGTCAATAATGCCGCGTGTCTCGATCGCTCGACGATCGAGACCTTTTCGGCAATGCATTTCGACGCCGTGATGGCGGTCAATGTCCGGGCGCCGCTGCTTCTGATCCAGGCGGCTCTGCCGGCGCTGGAAGCTGGACCCGGGGGCGCGATCGTCAATATCGGGTCGATCAACGCCCATTGCGGCGCGCCGAACCTGTTGGCCTATTCGGCGAGCAAGGCCGGCCTTATGACGGCGACCCGCAATCTGGGCGATGCGCTCGGAGGGCGGGCGGTGCGGATCAACCAGGTCAATGTCGGATGGACGCTGACCGAAAACGAACACCGATTACAGCTGTCGGAAGGACAGCCCGAAGACTGGACGGAAAACCTGCCGCCGGAATTCGCGCCGCGTGGCACCCTGCTTGCGCCCGAAGAAGTGGCGGCGCATGTCGCCTTCTGGCTGTCGGATCGCAGCGCGCCCGCGACCGGGC
>JANQQB010000176.1 GCA_028285165.1 Rhodobiaceae bacterium | reverse complement strand
TGTCATGGCGACATAGAGCCAGCGTTCGGTGGGATCGAGGACGAGGCCGTTCGGGCTGGGCCCGGTATCGATGAGCAGGTCGAGTGTCCCGTCCGTTTTCAGGCGGAAAACCCGCCCTGTCGGGTCGTGCAGGCCGGTAAGGCCTTGATCGGTGAAGTACAGGTCGCCGGTGCTGGCGAAGGTCAGATCGTTCACCCCTTTGAATCCCTCGACGCGATACCGGTCGCAATGCGGCGTGACGGCGCCGCTCGTGGGATCGACCAGCATGATCCCGTTCTTGTAATCGGCGACGAAGATGCGGCCGTCCTTGTGGATCTTCAGGCCGTTCGGTTCGCCGTCATACTCCGCCACCAAGTCAAATGCCCCGCCGGGGTCCACCCGAAACACCCGGCCCCACGGAATATCGACGATGTAAAGGTTGCCGTCCCGGTCGAACGCAGGCCCTTCGATGAAGGAGTGGATCGTCTCGCCCTTGTTGTTCGCGCTCGACCATGTCGAGTAGGTGTCTTCCTTCCTGAATTTTAGGGGAAGCTCCGCAAACACCTCGGTTTCGATTATCTCCGGCGGCGGATATAGGCTCATGTCTGTTCCTCGTGTTGCGGATTCCGGGGCGGTGGGCCGTCGCTGTGTTCGGGGCAAGTCCCGCCTATATTTGATATCATCCCGAAAAGAAACGAAAGTCGCGGTCCGCCGGTACTCGGGTCCTTCTTTCCCGATCAGCAAGGAGGACGAACATGCCGTCAAAGACCGTAGCCATTCTCAGCCCGGGCGATATGGGCCACAACGTCGCGAAGGTTCTCAAGAAGGAGGGCCTTCGGACGATCACTTGCCTCGCCGGGCGAAGCGAGCGGACACGCACCCTTGCGGAGGTCGCGGCGGTCGAGGATTTGCCGTCGCTCGAGGCGGTGATGGGCGAGGCGGACCTCGTGCTGTCGATCATGCCGCCGTCCTTGGCGCTGGACTCGGCAAAGGCATTCGCCACCGCGATGACTTCGGCGGGGGTGACGTCCGCTTATGCCGATTGCAACGCGGTCTCGCCGCAGACCGCGCTGGCCGTCAGCGAGGTTATCCAGGGCGCCGGCGCTTCCTTTACCGATGCCGGTATTATCGGGCCCGGTCCGGGGACTCGGGAAAAGCCGACGCGGTTCTACGTCAGCGGTCCCGACGCCGCCGTCATGGAGATGCTTGCCGGCCCGCATATCGACGTCATCAACATGGGGCCGGATATCGGCAACGCATCGGCGATCAAGATGTGCTACGCCGCCGTGACGAAGGGCACGTGGACCTTGCACACCGCGGCCTTGCTGGCGGCGGAGGCGCTCGGCGTGACCGACAACCTTCACGACGAGATTCAGTTCAGCCGTCCGACGGACTTCGCCGAGATGGAACGGATGGTGCCCCGTATGCCGCTGGACGCCGGGCGTTGGATCGGCGAGATGCACGAGATCGCGCACACCTTGGAAGGGACCGGCGTGACGCCCAATTTCCATAAGGGTGCGGCCGACATTTTCGAGCTATTGGTAAAGACGCCGATTGCCCAGGAGACCCGGCAAACCGTCGATTCCAGCCGCACGTTGAAACAGGCCCTGGCAATTTACGCAGAACAATTGCCCGACCGATCAAAATCTTGATACTCATCGCGGCCGTATGGCTCGGTTCTTGCTTCGACTGAAAGTGCGGCAAGGCAAGGCGATTGGCCGCCTGCCCGGGAATTAGGAGACGACAGGCATGAGTTCCCTGGATTTGGCCCTGATCGGAAACGGCAGCATCGGCGCACTTGTCGATCCGAAAGGACGCATCGTGTGGAGTTGCTTCCCGCGGTTCGACGGCGATCCCGTTTTTTGCTCGTTGCTTAAAAACCACGGGGAACCGGCGCATGGATTTTTCGATATCGAGTTGATGGATTTCGATCGCGCCGAACGGGAATACCGCCCGAACTCGGCGATCCTCTTGACTAAGCTGTACAGCAAGGATGGGGCCTGCGTCGAAATCACCGACTTTGCGCCGCGGTTCAAGCAGTTCGGCCGGACCTTCCGGCCGACCATGTTGATCCGGCACATTCGCCCGCGTTCCGGCAATCCGCGCGTGCGGATTCGGCTGCGGCCGGCCTTCGACTACGGCAGCCATCGCCCGGAGACGACCCGGGGGTCGAATCATCTCCGCTATGTGATGCCCGATGTGACGTTGCGCCTTACCACGGATGCGCCGGTGGTCTATGTCGCGGACGAAATCCCGTTCAACCTCGAGCGGCCGTTCACCATGGTGCTGGGGCCCGACGAAAGCCTCGTTTATCCGGTTGCGCAAACGGGTCGCGACTTTTTCGAGAGGACGGACGATTATTGGCTCGAATGGTGCCGCTATCTTGCGTTGCCATTCGAATGGCAGGCCGCCGTGGTGCGGGCGGCGATTACGCTCAAGCTTTGCCATTTCGAGGAAACCGGCGCGATCATCGCCGCGATGACGACCTCGATTCCCGAAGCTGCGGATTCCGCGCGCAATTGGGATTACCGGTTCTGTTGGCTTCGCGATTCCTATTTCGTGGTGCAGGCCTTGAACCGGCTGGGCGCGACCCGGACGATGGAAGGCTATCTCAGCTACATCAACAATATCGTCGCAACGGTCGATGAGGATGATGATCTGCAGCCGGTTTTCGGCATCACCCGTACCCACAAGCTTGACGAGTGGGAGGTCGACTCGCTCGAAGGGTATCGCGGGATGGGGCCGGTGCGCGTCGGCAACCATGCCTACACGCAGGTCCAGAACGACGGTTACGGCAGCGTCATCCTGGCCAGTGCGCAGATCTTCTTCGATATTCGGCTGCGCCGGCCGGGCACGATCGATCAGTTCCGGCGCTTGGAGAAATTGGGCACGCGGGCGGCCGCTTTGTGGAACAAGCCGGATGCCGGCATGTGGGAACTGCGAACACGGCAGAGCGTGCATACCTTTTCCAGCGTGATGTGCTGGGCGGCGTGCGACCGGCTGGCGCGGATATCGTCGCGGCTTGGCTTGACCGACCGGCATACCTATTGGGCCGACCAGGCCAATACGATCCGCGACGGTATCCTTCAAAAGGCCTGGAACAAATCGCTCAATAGTTTCACCGGTACCCTCGATGGCGACGAGGTCGATGCGAGCCTCCTGCTCATGCCGGAGATCGGGTTTATCGATCCGGACGACAAGCGGTTTCACGGCACGCTGGCGCTGATCGAGGACCGCTTGCGCAAGGGAATGCATCTTTTCCGCTACGGCAACGAAGATGATTTCGGCTGTCCGGAAAATGCCTTCAATATCTGCACCTTTTGGTATATCGACGCGCTCGCGATGGTGGGCCGGACGGATGAGGCCCGCGCATTGTTCGAGAATATGCTAGCCTGCCGGAACTCCGTTGGTCTGTTGTCCGAGGATCTCGATCCGGAAACCGGTGAATTGTGGGGCAATTTTCCACAGACCTATTCGATGGTCGGGATCATTAATTCCGCTATGCGGCTTTCGAAGCCGTGGGAGCAGGCTTTTTGAGCCGTCTTGTCGTCGTTTCAAATAGAGTAGCGCCGGTAAAGCAGCCGAGGCCCGGCAGTCAGGGCGGACTTGCCGTTGGGGTGCTGGCGGCGCTTCGGGATCGCGGTGGAATCTGGTTCGGCTGGAACGGCAATATCTCGCAACGTTCCACGCAGAACCCGTCGATCGTCGAAGCGGGCCGTCTGACATACGCCACCATCGATCTCAATCAGACAGATTATGACGAGTATTACTTCGGCTTTGCTAATCGGTC
>JANQQB010000146.1 GCA_028285165.1 Rhodobiaceae bacterium | reverse complement strand
TTCTGGCCGGCCTCGCCTTCGCCGCCCCGGACGGCGTCATCGCCGGCCGCAGCCACCTGGAAATCTCGCTGATCGGGGGCCTCTGCGCCCTGCCAGTGCTGATCTACCTGAAAGTCACCCGGCCGCGGGCGGAAGCGGCCTGACAACGCACGCTAACGCGCGTTTTCTGAACCGATCCGAAATTCTTACTATTGTTTTCGGAATGAAGGGGCACGTCAGTCGAAGGTTTGATTTTTGCCGTCTCAGGACGATCTTGTCGGTGTTAAAAGCAAAAACTACAGCGAATACAGCGAGAACCGGTAAAGGTCTGAAAGGTAACTCGATGTAATCCCGGTCGACTCTTTTTGGTTACACCGGGAATAAAACGCACTCACCAGCGTTTCACACTGCATGACGGTCGTGTGAACTGTGTTGTGCGTCACTTTGTTTCACCGTTTGCATGACCATCTTCGTCTTAACCAAGCGATTGATGAGGATCGAACGATGAAACAGACACTGAAAACGACCGTTGCGGCGTTGGGGTTGGGTCTTGCTTCCGTGCTCCTCGCTGGCGCAAGCCATGCCGAACCCGCCGCAACGCGGGCAGACGCCCAGATGGCGAAAGTCGCGCCCGCTGAAACGAAGGACATCCGGCACAACGTATCGGCCACGGATCGCGCGGCGATCGCCGACACGGTGGAAAGCCACGTCTGGGCCCTGTCCAACAAGCGCTCCGCGCTTCTGCCCGATCAGGTGTCACAGCGCTTCCAGCGCCGCTTCCGCGATCCCAAGGCCCTGATGGCCTATCTGGTCAAGACCCATGCACCGGTCGCACAGGCCAGCGAATACCGCCTCGGCGAACTGAAATTTGTCGGCAAGACGCCGGTTCAAACCGGTTTCCTGACCGACCGCAAGAACCAGATGTGGAAAGTCGCCTATGTGATGATGCGCGACGGCAAGGGCAAGTGGCGGATTTCGTCCGGCTTCATTGCCCAGGTTCCGGGCTTCCTGACCTGACCGGAGCGTCCCGCATCGCCCCATGAACAAAAGCCAAGACCCCTTCCTCCCCAACCCGTTGCAAGGACCGGTTTCCCGCCGATCAAAGGGCTCAAGCCTGAGATCAGCGGGGAGCCGGTTCGGCGTTTGGGGGAGGGGCTATGGTGCGTTCGGCACACGTTCCTCCGTCATCGTTTTTCGCTTTGCGTACCGTCATTCGCTCACGCACCGTTCCGTTCCGTAGACGCAGATACCAAACCCCCACGCCGTCATCCGCCGGCTCGACCGGCGGATCCAGGATGCCGTGCGCCAACGGAGGCGCCGCTGGGTCACACGGTCAAGCCGGGTGAAGACGGAGCGTGGGGGATGCAGGAAAGCCTGTCCGGCACGCGCAGATCCTTGAGGAGAGGGGATCACCCGCCCTCCAATCCGTCTTCCGACGGCTTGACCGGCGGATCCAGGATGCCGTGCGCTAACGGAGGCGCCGCTGGGTCACCCGGTCAAGCCGGGTGAAGACAGAGCGTGGGGTGGGGCGGGAAATCATTCCTGGTACGCGCAGATCCTTGAAAAGACGGCATCACCCGCCCTCCAATCCGTCATCCGACGGCTTGACCGGCGGACCCAGGATGCCGTGCGCCAACGGAGGCGCCGCTGGGTCACCCGGTCAAGCCGGGTGAAGACGGAGCGTGGGACTGGGTTGGACAGGAATGCCTGTCCGGAACGCGCAGCCCTTGAAGAGTGAGCATCACCCGCCCCCCAATCCGTCTTCCGACGGCTTGACCGGCGGATCCAGGATGCCGTGCGCCAACGGAGGCGCCGCTGGGTCACCCGGTCAAGCCGGGTGAAGACGGTCGCAGAGGGGCGCCAGGCGAGAACGCCCATCGGCACCAATCCCCGCACGCCCCGCCGTCACCCCCCGGGCCGCTGCACCATGTTGTTCGGCAGGTAGGTTGCAAGGTCCGGAAACAGGATCAGGATGAACACCATCACCACCATGATGAGGAACATCGGCAGCGCCGCCCGGGCGATATAGTTCATCTCGTGCGTCGTCATGCCCTGCAGGACAAACAGGTTGAAGCCGATCGGCGGGGTGATCTGGGCCATTTCCACGACGACCACGATAAAAATGCCGAACCAGATGACGTCGATGCCGGCCTGCCGCACCATCGGTTCGACGACCGCCATCGTCAGCACCACCGACGAGATGCCGTCGAGAAAGCAGCCGATGATGATGTAGAAGACCATCAGGGCAAGGATCAGAGTGGTCGGCGTCAGCTCCAGCGACGCGATGAATTCGGCGAGCGCCCGCGGCAGGCCCGTAAAGCCCATGGCGAGCGAAAGAAAGGCCGCCCCCATCAGGATCAGTGCGATCATCGCCGATGTACGCGTGGCGCCCATCAGGGCACTCAGCCAGTTGCGGCCGATCTCGCCAAGCGGCGTGCCGATGAAGAGGCCCTGCAGGCCGGACAGGATGAAAGCGCCGATGACGCCGAAGGAGGCCGCCTCGGTCGCCGTGGCAAAGCCGAGATACATCGACCCGATGACGAGCAGGACAAGAAGAATCACCGGCACCAGGAACAGCGATTCCCGCAGCTTCCTCAGAAGGCGCATGGGCGGTTCCGGCGGCGGGACTTCCTGCGGCCGCACAAACGACCAGGCGGCCACGTAGAGCATGAACATGCCGGCGAGCACGATGCCCGGCAGGATGCCGGCGAGGAACAGTTTCGAGATCGATTCGTTGATCGTCACGCCGTAGACGATGAGGGTGAGGGACGGCGGGATCATCAGCCCGAGCGTTGCCGCGCCGGCCAGCGTGCCGATGGTCATGCGCTCCGGATAGCCGCGCCGGCGCAATTCCGGGATCGACATCTTGCCGACGGTCGTGAGCGTTGCGGCTGAGGATCCCGAGACGGCCGCAAACACTGTGCAGCCGACGATGTTGGTGTGCAATAGCCCGCCGGGCAGGCGGGCCATCCATGGCGCCAGGCCCCGGAACATGTCCTCCGAAAGCCGCGTTCGGTAGAGGATCTCGCCCATCCAGATGAACAATGGCAGGGCGGTCAGCGCCCAGCTCGACGACGAGGTCCAGATCGTCGTGATCATGGCGTCGCCGGGCGGCCGCGAGGTGAACAATTCCATGCCCACATAGGCGACGCCCATCAGCGCCAGCCCGACCCAGACGCCGGAACCCAGAAGCAGGAACAGGACAAAGACGAAAACCGCGCTGAGGGCGAGTTGCTCCATGCTTCAACCCTCCGCGTTGGCGTCGTCGACGCCCTCGGTGTTGATGTTGTCCTTGCCGGTGAAGACCATGGTGGCGAGGTTGTCGATCACCGAAATCGCCAGGACGATGGTGCCGATCGCCATGGCAAGCTGCGGGATCCAGAGCGGCGTCGCGTCCTGGCCCTGACTGATATCGTTCCAGCGGATCGATTCCTGGACCGAGCGGATCGCGTAATAGGCAAAATAGACCGAGAGGATCGAGGCGACGGCGAAACACCAGATCTCGCCGTAGCGGCGGTATCGACCGAGTTTCGACAGCACAAGGCTGACGCGGATATGCGAGCCGCGGTTGAAGGCATAGGCGAGCGCAAAGAACGAGGCCGCCGCCATGCAATAGCCGGCGTAGTCCGTGGACCCGGGAAACACGAAGCCGAACCAGCGGGCGCTCATCTGGGCAATGGTGATCAGAAGGATCAGAATGAGAAACAGCGCGGCAATCACGCCGCCGGTCAGATAGAGCGCGTCAAGCGCGCGCCGCAGGATCGCCAAGGAAAGCCTCCCGGGAACAGGGTCGCTGGATGAGTATCGAAAGGACGGCGCCCGGTCGGGCGGTCCCGCCGACGGCAAAAACGCGCCGCCGGCGGGTGTCTTGGAAGGTCGTCCCGCCCGGTCGGGGTCTGTACCGGACGATCAGCACACCCCGCCCGGGGCGTCTGATTCCTGTCCGCGCGGATCACTCCGCCCGGAATGCTTCGACGATGGCCTTGCCTTCATCCCCGGCTTTGTCGAGCCATTCGCCAGTCATCGTGTCGCCGATGGTTTTCAGATCGGCCGTCAATTGGTCGCCGGCCTTGCCGACGGTCATGCCGCCGGCTTTCAGGCCTGCCAGCGTAAACCCGGTATATTCCTTGGAACGCCAGGTGCCGGCATATTCGGCCATCGCCGCGCAGGCCCGAATGACGTTCTTGTTGGCCTCGTCGACGCCGTTCCAGGTGTCCTTGTTGACGAACACATGGTTGCGCGGCAGCCAGCCGTCGACTTCATAAAAATGCGTCAGGCTTTCCCAGACCTTGCGGTCATAGCCGGTTGCGCCGGACGAGATCATCGATTCCGCGACGCCGGTCGCGAAGGCTTGCGAGATTTCAGCCGCCTCTATCTGAACCGGAAGCATGCCGGCCAGTTCGGCCAATCGCGCGGTCGCCGAATTGTAGGAGCGGAATTTGATGCCCTTCATGTCGGCGACGGAATTGACTTCCTTCTTGAAGTAAAGGCCCTGCGGCGGCCACGGCACGGCATAGAGCAGGACTAGGTTCTGCTCGTCGAGCAGCTTTTCCATCGTCGGCTTGGCGGCCGCCCAGAGTTTGTCGGATGCGTCGAAGGAGGTCGCCAGGAACGGCACGGAATCAAGCCCGAAAATCGGATTTTCGTTCTGGTGCGCCGACAGGAGCCGTTCGCCGATCGGAGCCTGCCCGGTCTGCACGGCGCGTTTGATCTCATTTCCCTTGAACAGCGAACCGGACGGGTGCGTGGTGATCTCGATGGCCCCGCCGGTGCCCGTCGTCACGCATTTGGCGAATTCAGCGCCGGTGACCGAGTGGAAGTTGGTCGCCGAATACGCCATCGGCATGTCCCACTTTTCCGCCGACAGCGCCGCACCGGAAAGCCCGGTGACGGATGCCGCTCCCAACAGCAAGGTCGCGAGTTTTTTCAGCATTGACGTAACTCCATTTGTGGTTGTTTGTTTTTGCCCAGATCTGGCGATCTTTCTGTGCAGAGGGTTCCTTCAGGAAAATCGATCGGGTCTGAAAGGTGTCAGGTCGAAATTGGCGTGGCGTCCGGAGATCAGGTCGGCAATCATCCGACCCGTTTTCGCGCCGCCTGTCAATCCGATATGGTGATGGCCGAAAGCGGTGTAGATGCCCGGCCGCGCGGCGACTTCACCGATCAGCGGAATGGAATCCGCCGGCGCGGGCCGGTGCCCCATCCATTGGTCGATGCGCGACCAGGTGAGGCCGGGCAGGGCTTCGGTGATGCGTTTCAACAAGAGGTCGAACGGCTTTTGGCTCGGCGGCGCGTCGAGCCCGCCGAACTCCACGATGCCGGCGCAGCGCAGCCGGCCGTCCATTGGCGTCGCCACGAACTTGCCGGTCGTCACCATCATCGGTGCCCGCGGCATGATGGAGGGGTCCCACAGCTCGATGTGATAGCCGCGCTCGCTTTCAAGCGGCACGGAAAGTCCGAGCTTTTTTGTCAGCGCGCCGGACCAGACCCCGGTCGCGACGACGGCTCTGGAACAGGCAATCGGTCCGCCATCCGTTGCTAGCGCGGTGAGCCGCCCGTCGGTTTCGATGAAATCGGTCACCTCGGCCTTGCGCACCGTGCCGCCGTTTTCCTCGAAATGCTGCGCGAGATCCTTCACATAGGCGCCCGGGTTTTTGATATGGCCATGGTCGCCGAGGCGGACACCGAAACCGAGCGTATCGGCAAGCGCCGGCTCATAGGTCGTCAGCGCCTCACCCTCCAGTTCCTCCCAAACAAACCCGTTCTCACGCCGAACTTTCCAGGCAAACCGATCGGCCTCGAATGCGCTCCGGTCCGGATAAAGAAAGACGTAGTCTGAGGGCACGATCCACTTTTCCGCCGGCGTATCCTTCGCCAGGTGCAAGTGCTGATCCAGGCTGTCGCCGATCACGACGTTGAGGGCCTTTGCGATGCGCCCGGTTTCGTCGGCATTGGCATGCGACAGGTATTTCACGAGCCAGGGCAGGAGACGCGGCAGGTAGCGCCATTTCAGAAAGAGCGGGCTGTCGGGATCGAGCAGCATGCCCGGCGCCTTACGGATCAGGCCGGGCACGGTCACCGGGACCACGGAACACGACGCGAGCACGCCTGCATTGCCGTAGGACGTGCCGTCGCCCGGAGCCGCGCGGTCGACGAGCACCACCTGATGGCCGTCGCGTTGCAGCCAGAGGGCTGTCGCCACCCCGACAATGCCGGCGCCGATCACGGCGATGGGATCGGAGGCTGTATCGTTCATGCCGGCAGATCGTCTCCCGAACGGTTGATCGTGTGGTGGTTCAGAATGTCGGTGTCGATCGGCGCGCCGAGCCCCGGTTCCTGCGGAACGATCAGGCACCCCTCGACAAGTTCCAGCGTCTGCGCAACCGGGTCATGCTCAAGGTAATAGCGGGACTGATAAAATTCGCATCCGAGCGTGATGGCCGGTGTTGCCGCGATCATGTGCAGGCCCGCCCGGTGCGCCAAGCCGGTTTCGAACATGTCGCCGCCATAGGCACTCCAGCCGGCGGCCGCCGCCGCGGTTGCGATTGCCTGGCCGGCGCGCATGCCGCCGCATTTCATGACCTTGACCGAGACGCCGCGCGCGATCCGCGCCTCGATGCCCTTCAGGAGGTCGGTCAGTCCGAACACACTTTCATCGGCGAGGATCGGCGTATCGAGCGCAGCGCTGATGTCGGCCATGGCATCGAACTGGGCCGCCGGGACCGGTTGTTCGATGAAGGTCGGCTCGAAGACCTCCACGTCGCGCAATCGGGCGAGCGCGCCGAAAGGCTCAAGGCCCTGATTGTAGTCGACCCGGATTTCGATCTCCGGACGCGCCTTGCGGAACGCGTCCAGCCGTTCCAGGTCGAAACGGTGCTCGGCGAAGCCGGTCTTGACCTTGACCATCGTGACGCCGTCGGCCGTGATGCGATCCAGCAGATCCAGATCGGCGGCAAGGTCCGGGTCGGCGAGCGAGACGCTGAGCCGGACACGGTCCTGCGCCGCACCGCCGAGAAGCTGGTAGGCCGGCAGGCCGCAGGTCTTTCCGGCCGCGTCGAACAGCGCGGCTTCCAAGGCCGCCTTGGCCCCGAA
>JANQQB010000140.1 GCA_028285165.1 Rhodobiaceae bacterium | reverse complement strand
AGCAGCAGGCCCGAATAGATGAACGGCAATGTGCGCCAGGTCAGGCCGCCGGGCCCCGCGCTGTAATCGGCACCGGTCGGATTGATAAACAGGAACCCGCCGATGCCGACCAGTGCCAGGACGGCGGCCAACGCGAGATCCTTGATCCGTTCCGCCACCTCTCCGTTCATGTCGATTCAGTCTCCCCAATGAGGGACCCTATGCGGCAAAGTCCGGCTTTTGGCCGGGCGCCGGCGAATACCCGAAGTCGCCGCGCTCGAGTATCGCTTCGCGACCGCCGTGTTTTTCGATGGTTTCCCCTTGCTCGGCTCTTGCCCTCAGGTCGACGGCCTCCGGGTCGCAGATGGTCCGCAGCCGCGCTTCCAGCCGGGCCAGCACGTCGGCGTAGGCCGGATCGCCGGCAAGGTTGTTGGTCTCTTCCGGATCGGCGTCCAGATCGAACAGTTCCGGATCCATGCCCACGTAATAGACAAGTTTGAAGGCGCCCTCGCGCACCATGTAGGTGGCGGCGATCGCGGCGACCGCGTGGTATTCGGAAAACACTGCGCGGTCGGGATTGGCACCCCCGGCGATTTCGTAAAGCGACCGGCCGGGCAGGTCGGCATCGTCCGGATGCGGCGTCGCACCGACCGACTGGATGATCGTCGGATGGCAATCGGCGAGGCTTGTCAGCGTTTTGACGCGGGCGCTTGCGGCAATATCCGGTCCGGCCATGATCAGCGGCACGGCGGCTGCCTCCTCGAACATGGTCGACTTGCCCCAAAGCCCGCGCTTGCCGAGCGCCTCGCCGTGATCGCTTGTATAGATGACCCGGGTGTCTTCGGCGTATCCCGTTTCGTCCAGCGCGGCGAGCACTGCGCCGACATTGGAGTCAAGAAACGAGCACAAGCCGAGGTAACCGGCCACCGCCTTGCGGATTTTCGCTTCGTCGAAATGCTTGTCGTAATTGATGCACGCCCGCATTTTCGCGAAATAGGGATGCTTCGGCCGCTCATCCTCGTCATACAGAGCCGGCCAGAGGATGTCTGTCTCCGGGTACATGTCGTAGTAGTCGGGCGGCGCAATCAGCGGAAAATGCGGGCAGACGAAAGAGACGAACAGCACCCACGGCCTATCGGTATGCTTTGGGGCTTCCTCTTTCAGCCATCGCGCGGTGGCAGCCGCGATATTGCGGTCGTAGTTGGTATAGGTGGACTCGCCGCGGCCGACATCGCGGGCAAAATTTGACGCTCCCTTCCGCTCCGGCATGTCGTCCCGGATGAGGCCAAGCAGGTCACCGACGCCGTCGACCACGTGAAGCGGCATGATCTCTTCGTCGAACCCGTTCGGATCCGTCGCGTCCCGATAATGCAGCTTTCCGATCGACACGACCCGATGGCCCTGCTGCATCAGCCGGTGGCCCCAACTGGGGATCGCACCGTCATAGGGATCGGCATTGTCCCAGTGCCGGCAATCGTGCACGTAGCGCCCGGTTGCGAAGCTCGCCCGGGCCGGTACGCAGATCGGGCAATTCGTGTAGGCGTTTTCAAACAACGTCCCGCGCGCCGCGAGTCGGTCCAGGTTTGGCGTTTTCACGACGTCGTGGCCGACGCATCCCATGAAGGCGGAATTGTGCTCATCGGACATAATGAACAGGAGATTTTTCGGCTGCATCGGATCGGTCCCTGCCAAGTGCATTCCGGACGTGTCCGATCGTAGCGCCACACCAGCCTAGATAAGAAATATATATTCGCTATGATCAAGATAAAGGAATTATATGGTCGAGCTACGGTGGAAGAATGGCGATCAGTCTGCACCGCCTGCGCTATTTTCAGGCGATCGTTTCATCCGGCAGCTTTTCGGCGGCCGCGCGGGACCTGAACATCGCCCAACCGGCGCTCAGCTATCACATCCATGAACTGGAGGAGGAATTCGGAGCCAGCCTTCTGGTTCGCTCCAACAAAGGTGTTGAATTGACGCCGTCCGGTCTGACGCTCAGCCGCCATGCGAGCGACATCCTGCGCAGGGTCGACGAGGCGGAGCACGAGATCCGGGCCCAGGTCCGGGTTCCGAACGGCAATGTCACCGTGGCGCTCGCCGTTACCATGGCGCGTCATCTGGTTCCGGTGCTCTTGCGCATCGTCGACGAACGCTATCCGCAGGTCAGCGTGAAATTCCTCGACGTCGGCAGCGTTCCGGCAACCGAACTGATGAAGACGGAACGCGTCGAACTGGCGCTGGTCCCGCATGCAGCCGAAATACCGGATATTGAAGCGCGTCCGATGTATCGTGAGCCGTTGAGCCTCATTGAACAGGCACGCTCCGCCAAGCCTTCGCGCGATCCGATCCGGTTTTACGACCTCGGCGGCCGTCCCCTTGTCTTGTCCAGCCGCAAATATGACCTGCGTCGCCGGGTCGAGGAGGCAGCGATCGTCGCCGACCGATCGCTGAACGTCCGCTACGAACAGGAATCGATCGAAATCATCCGGGCCATCGTGCAATCCGGCCTGGCGGGGACGATAACCCAGGCTGCAGTATTTCATCCGGCGTCGGAGCGCCCGCATCTCGACATTCGCAAACTTGTCGAGCCGGAGATTACGCGCACCCATTGCCTTGTCCGACGGCGGGACCGCAGTCCGTCGCTTGCCGTCAATGCCGTTGCGACCGCCCTGAACGACGCGGTCTTGCAACTGATCTCGGATGGAACGCTGCCAGGCGTGTATTGCGGTCCATAGAGCCCGTTACGGACCCAATTCTGCACGTCTACCTGCCAAAGTCCGAAGGAGCCGGTATGGCGTCGTGTCGAATGCTAAAGCGACGGAGCCAATTGTGGTCGTGCGAGATGGGCGGTCTTGATCCAGATTTTGGCGCCCGACGGTCCTGCCTTGGCACTGAGCGGTGTCGATTGAGGCAATCTCAACCAGGACTCCTTTTCAAACATCTCGCCGCCTTCTTCGAACGATCCATCCAACACAAAGGCCTCGAAACCATCGTGGCCGTCCAACTGAATTCCTATACCCGGCGCCCAGCGCTCCAACCGGACGTCTTCACGCGCGTCTTTGAACAAGGGCATGATCTCCACGCCCGGCCGGGCCGGTGCATCGAGGAACGGCATCTTGTTTGTGTCGATGACCACATGGGTGCGGTCCGATGGATCGAACTGCCAGAGCTTGACGAGGATCGTGCAACCGGGCGCAGAGGCCGGCGTATGACTCGATGTCGGGGGATTGCGCACATAGGTGCCGGTGGGAAAATCTCCGTGTTCGTCCTGAAACACGCCGTCAAGCACCAGGAATTCTTCGCCGCCGCCATGCACATGGGCGGAAAAGGCGCTTTCCGGGGCGTAGCGCACGATGCTCGTTGCACGCGCTTTCTCGTCGCCGATGCGATCGAGCATGCGCCGGTCGACGCCGGCCATCGGTGACGCCACCCAGTCGAGAGACGCGCCGTGCATGACGGCCCGTGTGGTGAAATCCGAGTTGAGTTCCATGTCAGTCTTTCGAATGTTTGAGGGGCTGAGCCGGGCCGGCATCAGGACCCTGTCAATTATACGGACGGGCCTTCCGCGGACCGGCTTTGCCGCGTTGCGGCATCGACGGTTTGGCTGATGATATCATGCCGATTCCCCGTTCGTCCGTGGAACCCGGCGCCGCTCCATTGACAAATCCGTGTCCGACTGCGGACAGTAGATGCTCCGAAACGTCTGGTTTCCCATGGCGTCGAAGCACCATCACATTGTCGCCGCAGCCGACCTTCCGCAAGGGGCGCGATACTTTGGAACCGCGCGGACGGAAATCCTTCCGCATCTCCCGGCGCGCCTGACAGCCGTGCTCGATATCGGATGCGGGCAGGGGGCGACGATCGCAGCCATTCGAGAGGCCAGAAGGGGTGCGTCGTCGTTTTGGGCCGGCGGACTCGAGCTGGATCCGGAAGCGGCCGGCAGGGCCGAGGCCCATTGCGACCGGGTCTGGTCCGGCGATGTCGTGGCATCGTCCTTCGACCGTGAGATCGCGTCCGGATCGCTCGACGCTGTGCTCTGCCTGGATGTCCTGGAACACCTTGCCGATCCGTGGGGCCTTGTCCGGCGGCTGACGCCGCTGATCGCGTCGGGCGGGCGGCTGATCATCTCGGTGCCGAATGTCAGAAACTGGAAATTCCTCTGGCGGTTGTTTTCGAAGGGAGACTTCCGGTATCGCGACGCCGGCCTTTTGGATCGCACGCATTTGCGGTTTTTTGTGCGCGAAACCGCCATCGAACTTGCGACATGCGGTGGCCTGCATCCGGTGTATTCCGGCTCGGCGCATCCCTATACCCCTCCGGACGCGCGTTGGTTTCTGGCAAAGGGCACGCTCGGTCGGCTCGACGACCTGATGATGAAGCAGATTGTCGTTGTGGCGGAGCGACTGGAAACCGATCCGACCACGCACTGAAACCATGGCAGTATCGACTTGATGTATGTACATTTTGTATGTACATTTACATCGATGAATTTTGAGTGGGATCAGGCAAAGGCCGAAACGAACATAGAAAAACATGGCATTCGTTTCGAAGTGGCGGCCAAGGTCTTTTTGGACCCGGATCGGAAAACCGCCGCGGACCTGCGATTTGATTACGGTGAAGAACGCTTCATCACAGTCGGGCGCATCGACGATCGCCTCTATGTCGTCGTGTTTACCGAGAACAAGGTGACCGCAACCATTCGGATCATATCCGCCAGGAAGGCCAATGCACGTGAAAGGAGGCGGCATGGCGACGACTAAATACACCATCGATCCCAAAAGTCCGCCGAAAACGTCCAAGGAGGATTTGGTCCGCTTCGATTCCATCAAGGATGATGAGATCGACTATTCCGACATTCCGGAAATCGGAGATGAATTCTTCGAAAAGCCGAAGAAACAGAGTGTCACAATGCGGCTTGATGCCGACGTGGTCCGCTGGTTCCAGGAACAGGGAAAAGGGTATCAGACCCGCATCAATGCGGTCCTTCGGGCTTTTTACGAAAGACACCGTCAATAGGATTTAGGCGGTGTTTGGAATCACGCCCCGCATTTGTTTCCATCGCCTGAATGGGCCTATTCTCCGTTTGCCGCCACCAGGACTTTCCGCATCACCGTCGGCAGGGCTTCTTCTTCCTGCTCGTCCGGCTCGCTCCACCAGGTACCGTCCGGTGCCTTGGCATTCGACCGGGTCGTGTAAACGGCAAGCTGCAGATGGAAATGCGTGAAGGTGTGGCGCACCAGACCTGGTTCGCGTTTCCAGGTGCCTTTGACCGGAGCCGGGGTCAGATCCGTGAGCGCGTCATCGTTTTCCAGCCACACGCCGGTCGGGATTTCGGTCATGCCGGCCAGGAGGCCCTTGTCCGGCCGTTTGCGCATGAGAATCGCGCCGTCGGCCCTGAAAACCGCGAAAGCCGCGCCGTATCGCGTCGGTTTTTCACGTTTTGCAGCCTTGCGGGGATAAGTCTCTGGATAACCGCCTTTTGTACTGACGCAGGGCCCGTTCAAAGGGCAGAGCGCGCAGGCGGGGCGCTTCGGGCTGCAGATCGTCGCGCCAAGGTCCATCATCGCTTGTGCGAAATCGCCGGGTCGCTCTTTCGGCGTCATGTCTTCGACGAGGCTGCGGATCTCCTTCTTGGCGGCAGGCAGCGGTGTCTCGATGGCATGGAGCCGGGCGATCACGCGTTCCACGTTGCCGTCGACGACCGGAATTTGTTCATCGAACGCGATGGCGGCGATCGCCGCGGACGTATAGGCGCCGATGCCCGGCAATTTTTCCAGCAAAGCCGCGGATTCCGGGAACTTTCCGCCATGTTCGGCGACCAGGACTTCGGCACATTTTTTCAGGTTTCGGGCGCGCGAATAATACCCGAGGCCGGCCCAGGCCCGCAGCACGGCTTCTTCTTCCGCCGCCGCCAGATCCGCGAGCGTCGGCCAGGTCTTGAGGAACCGCGCGAAATAGGGGCCGACGGCTTTGACCGTCGTCTGTTGCAGCATGATCTCCGACAGCCAAACGGCATAGGGATCCGCGGTGACGCCGGCTCGCCGGGCCTTCGGGCCGACCCGCCATGGCAGGTCGCGGGCATGCCGGTCGTACCAGGCGATGAGATCCTGTGAAGCCGCCGGATCGGCGTCGGTTCGGACTGTGGTTTTCATGTGGACAAGTGCCGCTCGATTTCCGGAACAAAAGGCGATTCTGACAGTCGGAGGCAAGTGCGGTATAAGGAAACAGGCGCTTGTGAAGCGCAAGGGGCACCTGGGTCAGGATCCTGTGGATCCGGATCGCACGCGGCGGGGACAACAAGGTGAGCCAGCGGCATACACGCGGCCCGATGTCGGCGAAGCCGATCGGCGGCACGTTAGCAAAGATCCTCAAACCGGCGGTACGCAAACGCGGCCTTGCGGCTGCGGATCTCATCATGACCTGGCGCGACATCGCCGGTCCGCAATTCGCTGAGTGCACCTTGCCCGACCGGATCGTCTGGCCGCGCGTGCCGGACGGGATAGAGGGCGAGGCGGTTCCCGGGACGCTGGTGGTACGCTGTGCCGGCCCTGCCGCGGTGTTCCTGCAGCACGAGGCGCCGCTCCTGGTAGAGCGGGTCAACACCTTTCTCGGCTGGTACGCGGTTGATCGCATCAAGATCGTGCAGGGACCGGTCGGCGATCCCGTTCCGGCACGCGACGGGCCGCCGCCGGAGATCCCGGACGAAAAACGTGAGGAGGTCGCCGAGACCGTAGCCGGTGTCAGCGATGACCGGTTGCGGCGGGCGCTCTCGCTGCTCGGCAAGAACGTCGTGGCCAACGCGATCGCCAAGGCGCAGGCGGACGACGACTGAACCTGCTCCTCCGGCCGCCGGGCAAGACCGATGGCCACAAATGGCGCGCATTGGCGCCAAAAAGCCGCAATTCACAATCCGTTTTATTGCGCCGCCCGACCGGCACTTTATATCTGTGAGTTCAGCTGAACGATTGCATGACGTCTTCATGGAGGAACAGGCCGTGATCTTGACCAGACGACAGGCGCTTCGCGCGGGCGCGGTTTCCGCCGCCGCCCTTGCCACACCGGCACTCCTGACCGGAACCGCCGCGGCGCAAACCGTCGATGTGGCGGAATTGATGAAGCCGGGCCCGCTCGGTGAAATGGCCCTGGGACCCGAAGATGCGCCGGTGACCCTCATCGAATACGCCTCGATGACCTGTGGCCATTGTGCGAATTTTCACCGCAACACCTACGCCAAGGTGAAAGAGGCCTACATCGAGACGGACAAGATCCGCTTTGTGTTCCGCGAGTTCCCGCTGGATCCCCTGGCCGCGGCCGCCTTCATGCTCGCCCGCTGCGCGCCGAAAGACAAATATTTCGACGTCATCGACGTCATGTTCGCCCAGCAGCGGACCTGGGCCTTCTCCGACAATCCGCTGCAGGCGCTCCAGGATTTCGCCCGACAGATCGGTTTTACCCAGAAGAGCTTTGAGGCATGCTTGACGAATCAGGAGCTTCTTGACGGAGTGAACTGGGTTCGTGCCCGCGCCTCGGAAAAGTTCGGCGTGAGCGCGACACCGACGTTCTTCTTGAACGGCAAAAAGCTTTCCGGCGGCGCCCTCGGTTTCGACGACATGTCCAGACTGCTGGACGCGGAACTCTAGCCGCCAGGCGCCTGCGCCCCGCTGAAAGCCCCTTTGCCGTGTCGATGGTCAAGCGCCGCCGCGGCGGAGGGGTTGATGGTAAGTTTTGATCGCCTGCGTCTTCTGGGCTTCAAGACCTTTGTCGAGCCGGTCGATTTTCATATCGAATCCGGCCTGACCGGCGTTGTCGGGCCGAACGGCTGCGGCAAGTCGAATCTGGTCGAGGCGCTGCGCTGGGTCATGGGGGAGAATTCCTCCAAGAACATGCGCGCCTCCGGCATGGACGATGTCATCTTTTCCGGCGCCAACGGCCGCCCGAGCCGCAACACGGCCGAGGTCACGCTTTTCCTTGGCAATGCCGACCGGACGGCGCCGCCAACCTATGCCGAACACGACGCGATCGAGGTCAGCCGGCGCATCGAACGCGAGGCGGGGTCGGTCTATCGCATCAACGGGCGCGAAGCCCGGGCCCGCGACGTGCAATTGCTGTTCGCCGATTCCTCCACCGGTTCGCGGTCGCCGGCCCTGGTCGGCCAGGGCCGGACCGGTGAGTTGATCGCCGCCAAACCCGCGGCTCGGCGACGCCTTCTGGAAGAAGCCGCGGGCATT
>JANQQB010000134.1 GCA_028285165.1 Rhodobiaceae bacterium | reverse complement strand
ATGGCGCCACCCTGTTCGTCAGCTCCGAGATCGGCGGCACGGTCAGCGTGTTCGACATCAACGCGGCGAACGGGCCTGAAATCACGACCAAGATCGGCTTTGAGGTCGCCGGTGTGGCGCCGGAATGGCTGCAGCCGGTCGGCATGCGCGTGACGGCGGACAACAAATGGCTGTTCGTGGCGCTCGGTCCGGCAAACCGGGTCGCCGTGATCGACGTCGAAACCAACGAAGTCGTCGACTACATCCTCGTCGGACAACGTGTTTGGCAGATGGATTTCACGCCGGACGAGAAGTTCCTGATCACCACGAACGGCAATTCGAACGACGTCACGATCATCGATGTCGCTGCGCAAAAGGCGTTGAAGTCGGTGCAGGTCGGGCAACAGCCCTGGGGCGTTGTCGTTTCGCCGAACTGACCGGCGCGTCGGCTGAAGCCGGCAGCGCGTGCCAAAGCACAGGATCGTCGCCCGACGGCCCGATGCGAACCAAAATGAAAACGAAACACAAGGGAGAAACAATATGAAAACCGGTCTTGCTCTTGCGGTCGCCGCGCTCCTGGCGGCGTCGCCCGCCGCCGCCCACGATCTCGGCTTTGCGGGCCTCCTGTCCAAGGAGAACAAGGAAGATCTGCCGCCGCTGACGCTCTCGGTCGGAAAACCGATCTCCGAGGCCCCGCTTGTCCTGAAATCCGGCAAAGCCTACGAGATCGAGATCATCTCGGATGGCACCGGCGAGCTCGCGCTCGAAGGGTCCGGTTTCTTCCGCGCGATCTGGATCAACGAAATCGTCATCAACGGCCTCGAAATCCGCCCGTTCGGCGTCGAAAGCCTCGAATTCGACGATGAAGGCACGATGGACATCGAATTCATCGCGATCAAGCCGGGCCGCTACTTCCTCCGCCAGCCAGGCTCCAAGAGCGACAGCCAGCGGGTAGAGATCACGATCCAGTAGCGGCACGGGGACAGGAAGCCGGCCGTATGCCGGTAAGCGGGGCGCGTCTTGCGCCCCCGCTTCGCGATCGATGGCCGCAAGCAAGTTTTGGGGATTCAGTCTGGGCAGGTGGGAGAGCCGTGCAATCCAGGACCGACATGTGTCGAGAATGGACCAACCCGACCATGAAGCGGAAAATGCGCCGGAGATCGGTGGTCGAGCCGGTGATCGGTCACATCAGGAACGAATACCGGATGGGCCGTAACCACCTCGCCAGCACAATGGGCAATGCAATCAGCGCCATCCTGGTCGCAGCCGGTTACAACCTCGCGCTTCTGCTCACGTGGCTCAGAGCGATTTTGGGGCTGATGTTGGGTTCGCGCATCTCAGGACACAAGACAGCCGTTGCCTAAAGCTGCCTTGTGGTCACGGTCGTCTAATTTGATTGGCGAAAAAGGACTCGAGCCGGACCTGCACATCCGCTGCGGAACAATATTTGATATTGCCGATACCCTACGATCGGATAGCCAACATTCGCCGGCTGGCCAATCCATTGCATCAAGTGCAGAGATTTTCTGAAACGGCACGGACGTGATTGAATTTCCGCATCATGAACAGACAGCGATTTCTCAGAATAGACGGTGAACGGTCAGAACGTTTCTCCCGCCTTATGATCATTAGGTCCTCGGTTCGAGCCCGAGCGGGCTCACCATCAAATCGACAAAATGGACGATACCTACCGTCGAACGGACGCCAGTACGATGGCGTGTTGCTCTTTTGCGAGCACAGAATTGCAGACTCTATGGCTGCTGTGGCGTCTGTCCGAACGTTACCGAACCGGAACGACCAAGCCGCGCCTTTTTACCTTTGCAGAGTGATCCCGACCCCTTTGACACTGGGCATACGATCCTCCGGGGAGGAAACGACGTCGGCCATCCATTGTAGGGTGGTTTGATCCGTGACGATGACGCCCTGTTTGTCGATGGATCTCTTGATGTAGTTCCGGACGCGAACCGGCATCGTGTTGAGGATCGTATCGACTTTGGACCGCTGAAGCGGAGGCGGTGTCGGTCCGGGAAGAAGATTGATCTCCCGCTGGATCGACGTGTGAATGTCATGGAGCTTTTGAGCGTAGACGTCGTCCGCAGAAGGCAGTTTGACGCCGCTGATCAGACGCATGGCCTTGCCGGCCAGCTCGACATTGCGCTGTTCGAGGGCCAGAGCCCGAAGCTTCGGCTCCCATTTCGCCCACACCCGCTGTTTCATGCGTTCATGGTCGCCAGGCGTGATGCCGGACTTCGAAGAAGCTGTTGGGTCGCCCATTGCTACAATCTCTCAGTATGTCGGAGCTGGCCGAAACAACTCGCTGAGGTTGGAAGGCTGTTGTTGTTGGACTTCGGCTTCCTCCTAAATGGGGGCGCATCTTCGAATTCCAAAGCTCTCTGGTATGTTTGTGCTCCTTCTTGTCTGGAAGGCCAGCGTTCGTTCCCTGACAATTGATTTTTGTGCTGCCCGGATTCGCTGATTCATGTCCAAGTCATGGGAAAGGCGGGACTTTAGAATCCGGTGGTTAATGGAACCTCGGTTACAATCCAAGCGCGAACGTCAAGACATCAATTCAGCTGTAAGAAAGCAGAACGTGACGTCGCTTCTGGAGTTGTATTCAAAGAACCAGTCTCTCTAGGCAATCCACGGGGATGCAAACGCTGCACGGACGATGGGCAAAGGCGGTTTCAGCCGACAGATGCGGACGACGCTCGGCGATTGAGACGCACAAGCGGGCGACCGCTTGTGCGTCGATCATAAGGCCTTAGGCTGTGCATTTGGGGCTGCACTCGGGCGCCGATCATTGCCCGTTGCCTTCATGGCAAGCTTTGGTTCGGCCGTCGTCAATCTGGCGACGCCGCACCGCCGCTAGAACGTGGCCTTGTAGGTGTCGAGAGCCGGATCGATACTCGATGGCGCTTGATTGAAGGCATCGACCAACAGCTCATCGAATTCTTCCTTATCGTTGGTGTGATAGGCTCTGTTCAACTGTCCGAGAATCCTAAGCACACTACGATTGACGGCGGTGGGATTTTCGTTCAGCGCGTCGATTATGTTCCCGCCATTTCTAAAGGTGTAATTGCCCGGCCCGCCGAGGCCACTGAACATTGGCTTCTGCGTGCCGCCGACATTTTCTATCTGATTGCGAAAACCGTATTCCTGTCCGTTCGCTTTGACGGATACTTCTGCCATATGAATTCTCCAAAAAATTAGGTGAGTATAAAATGGATAGCGGGTCTAAGTATGCTGAAGCGTTTTCGACGGGATGTGGGAATTCGCACGATACTTCGCGCAATCGGTGTTTCCCGGCCCCGTCTTACTGACCGTCCTGGTCGAGGCGTTCCACCTTCTCCGCGTTCGGAGCAGGCCTGGCGTCTCGGGCGGGCTCCGCTATCCGCGTATGCCGCCGATGACGGACTATTCGGCCGATGCTGCGAAATCGCAGCAGTTTCAAAAGTACGAATACTGCAGATCCATCATGTGCTTCCTGTCAAAATAGGATTAACCTCTCCAGATCGGCCGATTGGACAGATCTGATCTCGGCATTGAGAGGAACGGAACATGACGAACCTGCAAACAGCCAAAAGCTTCTTCGACGCCTGCGAGACCGGCAAGGGCTGGGAAGGTTGCAAGGCATGGTGTCACGAGGCGGCAACGTTTTCGGGGCAGGCGGACGCCCTGGCCGATGTCACGACACTGGCGGGCTATGCCGACTGGATGCAGGGTCTCCTGAAACCTGTGCCCGATGGCCGCTATGAGCTGAAGGCCTTTGCCTATGACGACGACCGGGATGTGGCGATAGCCGCGGCGGTGTTTCACGGCACCCATTCCGGCGAGGGCGGCCCTGTTGCGCCGACCGGCAGGACGGTGGCCGCCGACTATGTCTATTTCATGCAGTTCGAGGACGGCCGAATCCGGCACATGACCAAAATCTGGAACGACGTGCAATCGCTGCGCGCGCTTGGGTGGGCCTGAAACGGCACGTCCGGAATGCGACCCGCTCGCCAGGGTCAGCGGGCGGAAAACCGGCCGGCAGCCGGGAATTGCCGAAGACGCCTATTAGGATTTCGCGTCCGGGGTGTCCCCGTGCTGCCGCGTCAGAAGATCTTTCAGCCACTCGACGTTGTAGATGAAGTCGTCGAACTGGTCGGTGATTTCGAAGACGGCTTCCTCGAAGCGTTTTGCTTCCTCCGGGTCGGCAATCTCCGCGTTCACGTATAGCGCTGTCAGGCGCTCTTCCTCCTGCTTGATGTCGGGCAGCGCCTGCTCGGCCTCGCGAAGCAGGTCGACCGTCGGGGTATCGGTGTCAAAGGCTTCGGCAACCCGCGTCATCACTGTGGCATGGCGGCGGCACACGACCTCGCCGTCTTCGAGTTTCCGGTAGAGTGAGGCACGTGTCGTCGGCCGGCATGTGTCGTCCGCCTGGATCTCGGCAAATGGCTGTCCGGATTGTGTCCGGACATTCGTATCGGCGGAGTGGTAAGGCAACGATGCAGCTTTCAGGTCGGCTTCCACGGCCGCCCGGTCGGCACGCGCCATGCGCACTTTGAGTTTCCATGCAAGGACAAGCACGAACACAAGCACGATAAGAACGAGAAGGCTTGAGGAATCCATGGCCGGGCCGGAGTTGGACTTGCGAAGACAGCGCAGGTTTTACACTTGCTGTCGATTTCCGCCGAGTATGAGCGTGTTCTTCAAGTGTTTTCTGTTGAAGGCAGCAATGTGGCGCCTATTCGGATTGATCTTTAAATATACGCTCACAGCATGAGCACATGTTTTGACTAAGTCTGTCGACTAAATCGGAGCGCGATTGAATTATTCAAGAGACAATCTTTGGTGTGGGAGATTTAATTGAACGTTTACGACAACTTAATGCCGAGGTTCATTTAAGTTCAAATATTAGGGATTCCCAAAATCTGTTTTCCTATCTTTCGCCGAACACAAGCACACTCCGGACTGGCCGGTGGCGAGGCGGGACGGAATCAGGGATGGGCAGTGTGACGGCACGGGCACAAAAGCTTGACGTGGCGCTCGGTTCGGAATCGGGAATTCCGGCAAAGGCGGACATCGAAGTCGACGTGGTGCGGGACCTCGCAGGACTGCGCGCACTTTCGGCCGACTGGCGAGCGCTCGCTGCGCGCGCCGGCGATGTCTACGGCTATTTCCAGACCTATGAATGGTGCGAACGCTGGCTTGCCGTCTACGGCGCGGAAAGCCGATCGGAGGCCACGCCACGCGCGCATGTTCTGACAGGGCGCGAAAACGGCAACCTGATCCTTGTCTGGCCGCTCGTCGAGGATCGGGTTTCGATGGGTCTGACTGTTCTCAAGACGCTCGGCGAGCCGCATGGCCAATATGCCGGCCTGCTGGCGGAACCGGGATCGACCGGACTGGCGGCAATCGCTGCCGCGTGGACCCGCATCCGGAGCCTTTCCGGGATCGACGCCGTCGAATTGTCGAATGTCCCGGCCGGCTCGCTCCTGGCCGCAGCGCTCGCGCCGGAGGCCGGCTTCACGCCAAGCGGCGATACCAGCGCGGTTCTGGACCTCACGCGTTACGCCTCATGGGACGCGTTCTTCCAAAGCCTCAGCGCGTCGTGCCGCAAGAGCCGCCGCCGCAAGCGCCGGAAACTGGAAGCGCTCGGTACCCTGGAATTCCGTGTGCACACGCCGCAATCGACCGGTTTCGCCGAGGCCGTCGCCGCCGCGCTCGCGCTCAAGACCATCTGGTTGCGCGAGACCGGAAAGGCCAGCCGCGCGCTGTCCATGGACAACAATGTCGGTTTCTTTTCCGGTCTGGCCGATTGTCCGGCTGGCGCCGGCCGGGTGCTGGTCGGCGAGCTTGCCCTGGACGGCCGCATGATTGCGGGCGAGATCGGTTTTGAGCGCAACGGTCATTTCATTTCCTATCTGGGCGCCTACGATCTTGGCCTGCACACCCATTCTCCGGGCAAGGTCGAGATGGAATGCATGCTGGAATGGTGTTTTGAAAACGGCATCCGGTGCTACGACCTGCTCGGCAATTCCGACGCTTACAAGGAAGCCTGGTCGAACACGGATGTTCCGCTGTTCAACCACCATGTCGGGCTGACCGTGCTCGGCCGTGCCCGCGTCGAACTCTGGCTGAAGCGCTTGCGGCCAGCGCTCAAGCAATCGATCGAAGCGCTGCCGCGCGAGCAACGAATCCGCGTCCTGTCTGCGCTCGGAACACGTCTTTATTCCTCCGGGGAAACGCCATGATCGCCGCGTTTCGCCTGTCCGGCATCACGCGGCTGAAGACGCTTCTGGCGCACGACGCCGCCGTCACCTTTGCGATCCGCGTCGGAAGCGCGGCGTTTGCCTATCTGATCCACGTGTTTCTGGCCCGCCTGTTGTCGGTCGAGGAATACGGCATCTATGCCGGTTTGTGGGTCTGGATCGTGGTCGCCGCGCATTTGGCTGTTTTCGGCTTTTCCGAATCCGCGCTCAGGTTCCTGCCGCGTTATATGGCCCGCGGCCAGGCGAGCTTGGCGCTCGGCTTTTTGAGCACCGGTTTTCGGGTCGTCGCGCTCGGATCGGTCGGTATCGCCGTCGCCGGCCTCGTCCTTGTCTGGCTGCTGCAACCTTTCGTCCCGCCGGCCTACCTCATCGGCCTCGTCATCGTGATGATCGGTCTGCCGTTCGCCGCCGGCGAATTGTATATGGAAGGCGTCTGCCGCAGCTTCGGCTGGTTCGCGCTGGCGATCGTGCCCGGTTACCTGATCCGTCCGGTGTTTATCGGTCTGGCTGTCGGCCTGTGGGCCTGGTCCGGCGGCTCGCCCGACGCCGGCTTCGTGCTCATTGTCGCGGTTGCGGCAACCGGTTTCCTGTTACTCGTCCAGGCCTGCCTTGTCCGGCGCCGATTGCGGCATCAGGTTGGTGCGATCGAAGCCCGCAGCCGGGCCGGGCTGTGGCTCCGCGCCACGCTGCCTTTGATGCTGGTCAATGGCGCGGAGGAGATGTTCATCGCGTCCGACGTGCTCATCCTTGGCGTGCTCGGCACGCCGGACGAAGTGGCGCTCTATTTTGCAGCCGTTCGGTCGATGGCGCTGGTGAACTTCATCGCCTATGCCTTCATGATCGTCAGTCCGCGCAAATTCTCCATCGCCAATGCCCGCAAAGACCCGGTGGCATTGCAGGCCGCCGTTTCGGAAACGACCTTTTGGACATTCTGGCTGACGATCCCGGCCGTCCTGCTCACCCTCAGCGCGGGCTATCCGCTTCTCATGCTGTTCGGTCCCGACTTTGTCGCCGCCTATCCGGTGATGGCCGTGATGGCGCTCGGTTACATCGCCAGAGCGTCGGTCGGCACGGGGACGGACCTGCTCGTCGTGCTGGGTCACCAGCGGGCGAGTCTGGCGGTCAGCGGTGTCGCTCTGGTGACCAACGTCATCCTGTCCCTGGCGCTCTATCCCGTGCTCGGCATTCTCGGCGTCGCAGCCGCCACGTCGGCGGCCTTGGCCGTCCGCGCAGCAGCAACCGTTTGCGCGGCGCGCCTTTGTGCCGATCTCGATGTCTTTCTCGTTCCGTTCAGCCGACCGGCACGCGCTGCCGCGCCAGCGGCTGAATCGCACCCCCGCCCGTATCCTATGTCCATGGAGGCACAACAATGACACAAGAAATCATCGCCGACTGGCAGGACAGGCATCGTGACCTGTTCGGCAAACATACGATCAAGCTGACGCACCGGCTTGCCGAGACAGGGCTGTTTTCGATGCACGCCATCGCCGCACTGATCGACGCCTATCCCGAGGACATGTACAACGTAACCACGATGGGCCGCGATCACACGCGCAAGCAATGGCGCGAGGGCGCGGTCGCCGGCAACACCGGCGCGGACGTGATCGAAGCCGTCTCGAAAGGGCGCATCTGGATCAACCTGCGCAAGGTGATGGATGTCGATCCGCGCTACGACCGACTCCTGAAGGACATCTTCGCGGAGTTCGAAAGCCGGGTTCCGGGGCTTAAGACCTACCGGCAGACGCTCGGAATTCTGGTGTCCTCGCCGAACGCGCAGGTCTATTACCACGCCGACATACCCGGCCAGTCCCTTTGGCAGATCGCCGGCCGCAAGCGCGTCTACGTCTATCCGAACACGGAACCCTTCCTGCGTCCGGCCGACATGGAATCGATCGTCATGGGCCTCCAGGAAGAAGACATCGATTACGAACCCTGGTTCGACGATTATGCCGAAGTCTACGATATCGGTCCCGGCGAGATGCTCCACTGGGGGCTGAACTGCCCGCACCGGGTCGTCAACGCGGATTGTGTCAACGTTTCGGTGACGACCGAGCACTGGACCGATGCGATCCGCAATTCCTATGCCGTCAACTACGGCAACGGCATCCTGCGCACGCGCCTCGGCATGATGCCTCGCCGGCATGATCTCAAAGGTCCTTCGGTCTATGCCAAGGCCGGACTGGCGCTTGCGTGGAAGAAGCTTCGGCTCAATCGCAAGCGAGCCTTCGTGCGCGAGATCGACTTCCATGTCGACCCGAACGCGCCGGAAGGGTTTCAGGACGTCAAACCCTACGCCAAATAAGCCCTCGGTTTGCGCGTTTTGTCAGGCGTGGGGCGGCCTTGCAGACCGCTCCGCGACGAGGTACTAGGACCGAAGAACTGTCGGGACAAGGCGCGATCAGCCGTCGGCCACTTCGACCCCGTCCTTTTGGAAGGACACCGTCCGTGCGGCTGCGTCCGGTTCGCCGCAATGGGCGAGCACCCGCGCGCGGGTCCGGTCGCGCAGGTCGATGGCGGCGGAAAAGTCCGCGCCGTCGGCTGTCAACGGCTCCAGAACCTCGATCTCCACGGCACCCCGGCGGGGAAACCATTGATCGCCCCTCAGGATCGAACGGGTTCCGCGGATGACCACCGGAACGACGGGAGCTTCCGCTGCACAGGCGACGGTGAACGCGCCAAGCCGGAAGGGCAAGAGGCCCGGCATTCTGAAAAACGTGGCTTCGGGGAAAAACACCAATTGGTTGCCGCGGGCAACGAACGCCTTGAACGCTTCGACTTCCTGCAGGCCCTCCTGAAAGTCCGCCCGTTCGGCAAAATGGGTCCCCAATCTGCGCAGGAACGGTCCGGCGACGAATTGGCCGGCCAATTCCTTCTTGGCGACAAAGGCCGGCTCGTCCGGCAACAGGGCGACCATGACGAGCGCATCGGTATAGCTTGAATGATTGGCGACGACGATCGCCCGGTCGGTGGCGAGATTTTCCGTGCCGGATGCCGAAAACCGAATGCCCATCAGCCGCAAGGCGGATCGCGCGGCCGAACGCACAAACGCCCAGCGCCAGCGGCGGCGCGGCAACAGCAGCACACCTGGCCACACGACAGCGCCGATAAGGACGAGCACGCTCCACCACCAGCCTGCATAGGCAAGGTCGGCTGTGGTCGCCAAGGCACGTCGCATCCTTGATGCGCCGGACACGAGGCCGAGCCTGAGGATCTGCATC
>JANQQB010000118.1 GCA_028285165.1 Rhodobiaceae bacterium | reverse complement strand
ACACGGCTCGATGGCGATGGCCAGGCGGCGTTTGCCAAGGCGCTCGTCGCGGACCTTGCCGAAGAAGGCGTTGCCGTCGATATCGGCGCCTATCGCGACGCGCCGCCCGGATTGCGGATCTGGACGGGCAGCACCGTCGAGACCAGCGACCTGGAGGCGCTGATGCCTTGGCTCGACTGGGCGTTCGCCCGCCAGAAATCGGCCTTGGCATCCGCCGCCTGAAGCCCTCTCAAACCCGTTTTCCCTTGATCCGCCGGTCCGGCCGGCCTGCCCATGGAGTGCCGCATGGCGCCGAAAGTTCTCATTTCCGACAAACTCTCCCCGACTGCCGTCCAGATCTTCAAGGATCGCGGTCTCGACGTCGATTTCGAACCCGATCTCGGCAAGGACAAGGACCGGCTGGCCGAAATCATCGGCCGGTATGACGGCCTTGCCATTCGCTCCGCGACCAAGGTCACCGAAAAGATCATTGCGGCGGCCGACAACCTGCGTGTTATCGGCCGCGCCGGCATCGGCGTCGACAATGTCGACATTCCGAAGGCGACGGCGCGCGGCATCATCGTGATGAACACGCCGTTCGGCAATTCCATCACGACGGCCGAACACGCGATCGCCATGATCTTTGCGGTCAGCCGGCGCATTCCGGCCGCCGACATCTCGACCCAGGCCGGCAAATGGGAAAAATCGAAATTCGTCGGGGTCGAACTGACCGGCAAGACGCTCGGCGTTATCGGTTGCGGCAATATCGGGGCCATCGTCGCGGAACGCGCGATCGGTCTGCGCATGAAGGTGATCGCGTACGATCCATTCCTTTCGGCAGAACGGGCCTCCGATCTCGGCGTGGAAAAGGTGGACCTGGAGGATCTCTTCCGCCGGGCCGACATCATCACCCTGCACACGCCGCTCACCGACAAGACCCGCAACATCATCGACGCGGATGCAATCGCGACAATGAAAGACGGCGTGCGGCTGATCAATTGCGCGCGCGGCGGGCTGATCGACGAACAGGCGCTGCGCGATGCGTTGGAGTCCGGCAAGGTCGCCGGCGCCGGTATCGACGTCTTTGTCGAGGAGCCGGCGACCGAAAACGTGCTGTTCGGAGCCCCCAATCTTGTCTGCACCCCGCATCTCGGCGCCTCCACCACCGAAGCCCAGGAGAATGTCGCGCTGCAGGTCGCCGAACAGATGTCGGACTACCTGATCGACGGGGCGGTTACCAATGCACTCAACATGCCGTCGATTTCCGCCGAGGAGGCGCCGCGACTGACGCCGTTCGTCAAACTCGCCGAACAGATCGGCTCCTTTGCCGGACAGTTGACGGAATCCGGCCTGCGTAGGGTCCGGGTGGAATTCGAGGGTGCCGTCGCGGATATGAACACCAAGGCCCTGATGTCGGCCGCGCTCGCCGGCCTCCTGCAGCCGCTGCTGCAGACCGTGAACATGGTCTCGGCGCCGTCGCTGGCGCGCGAACGCGGTATCGGCGTAGAAGAATCGAAACGCGACCAGACCGGCATCTACGACAGTTACATGCGCCTGACCGTGGAAACCGATCGTCAGGAACGCTCGGTTGCCGGTACCGTGTTTTCCGATGGCCTGCCTCGGATCATCCAGGTCAAGGGCATCAATATGGAAACCAGCCTGAAACCGCACATGCTCTACATCACCAACCAGGACAAGCCGGGTTTCATCGGTCGCCTGGGCAGTGCGCTCGGCGATGCCAATGTCAACATCGCCACGTTCACGCTCGGCCGGCACGAACGCGGCGGCGATGCCATCGCGCTGATCGCAATCGACGAACCGATTTCGGACGACGTGCTGGCCACCGTGCGCAAACTGGACGGGGTCGTGCAGGTCAAGCCGCTGGCGTTCTGAGGCCTGTCGGCGGCCAAGCCGTCAACCCTGCATTTACCATCGATCCGGCCGCGGCCCGCGCGGAGCGCGGCCGGCAACGCAATCTTCAGACCTCACCGGTTAGCGTGCCGCCTGTCCAGCTTTTCGTTTCCGACCGGATGCGGGCCGGGCGCCGAAACATTCTGGGATCGATCGTTTTTCCGACGCCAGGCCATACCGGGCCGGCGCCGGCCGAACATGGCCATCGGGCGCACACACCATGCTGCAGGTATCGGCGAATATTGCCGGGAATGCCGTCAAGCTGAGGGTCTTCGACCGGTTCTCGGACCTTGAAGCCGAGTGGAAGGCATTTCAGGAAACAGCGGTCACCACGCCCTACCAGTGTTACGAATGGCTGGAACCCTGGCACCGGCATGTCGGATCGGTGACAGGCATCGAACCGGTTCTGGCCTATGGCGAAGCCAACGGCGAACCGGCCTTCCTGTGGCCGTTCGGGCTCCAGCGGTCCGGCCGCCTGCGCACCTGCGAATGGATGGGCGGCAAGCAGTGCAATTACAATTTCGGCCTGTACAGCCGCTCGCTTCTCGCCGAACTCGACACGACGTCGATCCGTCCGCTGCTCGTGTCGATCGCCGATGCCGTCGGCGGCATTGACGGTTTCGAACTCTTCAATCAGCCGCTCACCTGGAACGGCCATGCCAATCCTTTCGCGGGCTTCGAGCGCCAGGCGTCGCCCAGCCCGTGCTATCGGGTGGACCTGACACCCGATTTCGATGCGCTCGAAGTCGAACGGCGCAGCAAGCGGTCCATCCAGACGCTGCGCAGAAAGGCCCGCAAACTGGCCGCGGAACACGGTGACTTGCGCTTTGTCGTGCCGACCGACCCGGTTGACTATGAAACGGTCTTTGAGGCCTTTCTCGAACAGCGGGCAGCCCGCTTTGCCGTGATGGGCGTCCACAACATTCTCACCGATACCGGCATGACCGATTTCCTGCGGGAGGTTTCGTCTCCCCAATCGGACGGCAGCGCGCCGTTCGTCAGCCTGCATGCGCTTCTGGCCGGCGACCGGATCTGTGCGACCTATTCGGGTCTGACCCATGGCGGACAATATTCCTGTTTCTCGAATTCCATCGAAGAGGAGTTCGGGCGGTTCAGCCCAGGCGAAATCCTGTTGCGCGATGTGATCGAAACCCATTGCCATGGCGGAATGAACGCGCTCGATCTCGGCATGGGAACGGAGCGCTACAAACTGTCCTGGTGCGACCCGGATCCGTTGTTCGACTGCTTCATCCCGATGACGCTGCTCGGCGGCCTTCAGAAGACCCGAATGCAGACACTGCTCGCGGTCAAGCGCACGATCCGTTCGACGCCGCATCTGTGGTCCGTGGCCAAGGCGGTCCGCAAGCGTCTGAACCGGGCCTGACAGCCGCCGACCGGGCCGGCGCGAACGGGCAGAACATCCTGTCAATGCTGGACTTTGCCGGTAGACTGGCTATAACCGGCGCTCCTTCTTTCCAACGCAATCACAAAAGCAGTGCAGCATGGCGAACGTGGTGGTCGTCGGCTCCCAATGGGGCGACGAAGGTAAAGGCAAGATCGTCGACTGGCTGTCGGCGCGGGCCGATGTGGTGGTCCGATTCCAGGGCGGCCACAATGCCGGTCATACGCTCGTCATCGACGGAACCAGCTACAAGCTGAGCCTGCTGCCATCGGGCGTCGTGCGGCCGAACAAGATGTCGATCATCGGCAACGGCGTGGTGGTCGATCCGCACGCGCTCGTCCTGGAAATCAAGAGCCTCCGGGACATGGGCGTTACGATCACGCCGGAGACGCTGTGCATCGCCGAAAACGCGACGCTGATCCTGTCGCTGCACCGGGAACTGGACGCTTTGCGGGAAACCTCGAATACGGGCACGCGTATCGGGACGACGCGCCGCGGCATCGGTCCGGCCTATGAGGACAAGGTCGGGCGCCGGGCAATACGCGTTATGGATCTGGTGAATCTGCAGACGCTGCCCTCGAAAATCGACCGGCTTTTGACCCATCACAATGCCTTGCGTCGTGGTCTCGGGCAGGAAGAGATCGACGGTCAGACGTTGTATGACGAACTCGTCGCCGTGCGTGACGATATCCTGCCGTTTGCCGGTTCCGTCTGGAAGATCCTGGATGAACACTGGCACGGCGGCAGCCGGATTCTTTTTGAGGGCGCCCAGGGCGCACTTCTCGACATCGATCACGGCACGTATCCGTTCGTCACCTCGTCGAATACGGTTGCCGGACAGGCGGCGACCGGAGTGGGGATCGGTCCGCGGGCGATCGACTATGTGCTCGGCATCACCAAGGCCTACACCACGCGGGTGGGCGAGGGACCGTTTCCGACCGAACTGGACGATGCGGTCGGCCAGCGGCTGGGCGAGCGCGGGCGCGAATTCGGCACGGTAACCGGACGCAAGAGACGCTGCGGCTGGTTCGATGCGACATTGGTGCGCCAGACGATCAAGACGGCGGGCATTGACGGTATCGCCTTGACCAAACTTGATGTTCTGGACGGTATGGATGCATTGAAGGTCGGGGTAGGGTATACTCTGGACGGCAAAATGATTGACTCCCTGCCGGCTTCCCAGGGTCAGCAGGCGCGGGTGGAACCGGTTTACGAAACCCTGGAAGGCTGGACGGAATCAACCGAAGGTGCACGCAGCTGGGCGGATCTGCCGGCACAGGCCGTCAAATATGTAAAGCGGGTTGAAGAATTGATCGAGGCTCCGGTCGCCTTGCTGTCCACGAGCCCGGAACGAGACGATACGATCTTGGTCCATGACCCGTTTGCGGATTGATAGAGTGCCTGACACATGTCATATGGCAAAGGGGGATCGGTGGTAGCGGTTTGCAGGACATAGGATGGCGGAGTTTTATGAGGTCCTGAAACGCGCTGTTGGCGCGCTTCCGGAGAATTCCGGTGACGCAAGACGCGCGGTTTACGAACGGGCGCGCAAGGCGCTGATCGCCCAATTGGAAGGCTTCTCGCCGCCCCTGACGCCGTCGGAGATCACGTCGCAACGGCTTTCCCTGGAAGAGGCGATACGCAAGGTTGAAGGCGAGGCGGCCCGGGCCGCGCTCGGCCTGGGCCTCGGGCCACCGCCACCGAACCCGATACAGGAGGCGCCTGCGGCTCCCGTGTCGGACGCTCCCGACCCCGCCGGTCCTTTGTCCGCACCGCAGGTCGAACCGGACGTGGCAGTCGCCGCCAGTGGACCGGACCCGTTCCCGCGCCCGGCAGAGCCCGCCGATGACGTGGCGTTGACCGTTTCGGGACCGCCCGCTGCGCCGGATTTGACGGTCTCTGAACCGCATCCGGCGGTTGCGCCGGCTCCGAATCGCGAGCCCGCGCCATCGGCCGGACCGTCAGCAGAAGCCGATCCGACGCTTCGTTCGCCGCCTCCGCTGAGCGCCGGCGCGGAACAATCGGACTTTCCACAAGAAATTCAACAATCTCGTTTGCCTCTGATCGCCGGAGCGGCGGCCGCATTCCTGATTGTCGTCGGTCTTTCCGCCGTCATCTACTCCCAGCGCGATGCGTTGTTCGGTGAGGCAGATTCGGTTGCCGAAGCCGTCGTTGAAACGCCGGCGACAAGCGAGGACGCAAGCCCTGCGCCGACGCAGCAGGCAGCGCGACCGTCGCTGACGGAATCCCCGCGGCCGGAGAAATCGGAGGATCGCATTCCAGGCGGGGCACCGGTTCGGGATGTTACGGACAATGCCGTGCGCGCCGTGCAGACGCAGCGGGTCACCGTCCCGCCGAATGCGCAGACTGGGGGTCTCGGTACGCTGACCGGTACACCGGGCACCGAACCGGCGACACCGGTTCCGAACCCGGGTAATGCAGCGGCCGAAGAAGAGGCTGAACCGGAGACGCAGGTGGCGGCGACCGAACCGACCGCGCAGACGGATGGTGCTGCCGGCGAGCCGGGCGCCGTGGCGCAGACGGCGTTCCTTTATGAAGAGGGAGCGCCGAATTCCGGGTCCAGCGCGGCCGTGCGCGGCCAGGTGGTCTGGAACAAAACGACCGAGGACGGCGTATCCGCCGTTGTCGCGAATGTGACGGTGCCTGAAAAGGACGCAACCATCACAATCACGATCAAGCCGAACAACGAAGACGGGTTTCCCGCCAGTCACCTCGTCGAGATGGAATTCAGTGGGGTTCTGGCAACAACGGTGCGCAACGTGCCCGGCCTGATCATGAAAACATCCGAACAGGAACAGGGCGAGGCACTCGTCGGTGCGGCGATCAAGGTGACCGACGGCTTGTTCTGGATCGCGCTGTCGGCGGAAGACCGGGACCTGTCCCGCAACCGCTCGCTCCTTGAAAGCCGCGGCTGGCTCGACATCCCGTTGTTGTATGGCAGCGGCAAGCGGGCGATCCTGACCCTGGAAAAGGGCGTTCCGGGCGATCAGGCGATCGAGGCGGCCTTCGGAGACTGGGGCCGCGGCTGATTGATCGCGGTCCGCCGATTAAGCCGTCTTTCCTCGCCTGAGCCGCGACGGAGTCTGACCGGGCTTGGCACGACCTCTTCAATCTGAACCGGTTCGACCCAGTTCGTTCAGTCGACGCTCCAGACGCTGCATGAGGCCGGTCAGTTCGGCCCGGTCGGTTTCGCTCAGCTTCGGTCCCGGAGCGCGGGTCTTTGCACTCGCAATAACGCCGCGCCGCCGCAGGATCTCCTTGCGCACCGCAAGCCCGAACCCCGGCTGCTGTTCATGCCGCACCAGCGGCAGATAGGCGTCGAACAGCGTTTCGGCCTCGTCTCGCGATCCCGCCTGAAACAGCGACACGACCTCGACCAGCATTTCCGGATAGGCAAACCCGGTCATTGCGCCATCGGCGCCGCGGGCGAGTTCCTGCGGCAGGTAGAGGCCGCCATTGCCGACCAGGATCGACACCCGGCGGGTGCCGTCCCGCGCTTCTGCCTCGCGGATGGCCGTCAGCTTTGCCAGGCCCGGCCAGTCCTCGTGTTTCAGCATGACCAATTGCGGAAAGTCCGCCACCATCCGGGCAAAGAGCGATGCCGAGAGGGCGACCTGGGTCGACAGCGGGAAATCCTGATAGACCAGCGGCACGTCCGGGCCGAGCCCGTCGCAGACGGCGGCATAATAGGCGTAGAGCCGGTCGTCGGTGGCGAGCCCGCTTGGCGGCGCGACCATGACGCCGGCCGCCCCGGCCTGCATGGCGGTGTCCGACAGCCGGAAGAGATTGTCGAGGCCGGCATTCGATACGCCAACAATGACGGGGATGCGGTCGGCGACCCGGTTCAGGACATGCCGCAGAAACGCGGTCGACTCGTCCGGCGCCAGCTTGTGCGCTTCGCCCATCATGCCGAGGATGGTCATGCCCGTGACGCCGCGTTCGATGTAGAACTCCACAAGCCGGTCCGCGCTCGCCATGTCGATCGAGCCGTCGTCGGCAAACGGTGTGGCCGAGATAATGTAGACGCCCTTGGCGTCCTCGTTCAGCAAGTGCGTGGCCAAGCCCGTCTCCCTGATGCTTTGCGGGTAGGCGTTCGAGACGCCGTCTGATCGAAAAATTAGCTTAAAAGCAATCTGTTAGTCGATTCAAGGGCATCGGGCCGAATGCCGTCCGTCGAACGATGCAAGAAAAAGGGCCGGCTCCGAAGAGCCGGCCCCGGCGATAGATTGACGTGACGTGGACGCCAGTCAGCCCGCGATCTTGCCGCCGCCCTGCTTGGTCACGACGACCACGGAAGGCCGCGGCGGCATGCCGTCGGCGAAGTCCGGCCAGCGGGTTGCGGGATCCTCAAACGTGGAATCCCGTTCAAAGCCCGGATAGTTCTTGGTGCCGTCCGTTGCCGGATGCTGGATGGCCAGGAACAGGGCCTGCTGGTCCGGGGTGAATTTCGGACCACAGAGTTCGGCGCCGATCGGGACGCGGAAGAACAGCTTCGACTTGCCGCGCAGTTCGCCCGAGCGTTCCAGTGCATAGAGACCGTCGGCCTTGCCGGTCTTGGCCCAGGACGAGCCCTGGTCGGTCGAGATCCAGAGACGGCCGTCGGCGTCGATGGCGCAATTGTCCGGCGATCCGAACCAGCCGGCTTCGGACTGGTCGGGATGCCATTGGGCACCGACTTCGGTGACTTTCGGGTCGCCGCACTTAACGAGGATTTCCCAGGTCGACTTGGTTGACGTGAAGTCGTTGTCGGTCTCGGAGATTTCGACGATGTGACCGAAGGCGTTGTCGGCGCGCGGGTTGGCCGGGTTTTCGTCGCCGGGTTTGCGCCGGGTGTTGTTGGTCAACATGACGTAGACCTTGCCATCGGCCGCCGGTTCAACGTCTTCCGGGCGATCCATCGGCGTGGCGCCGAGCTTGTCTGCGGCCATCCGGGCGTCGATTACGACGTCGGCCTGGCTGTTGAAGCCGTTTTCGGCGGTCAGCGGGCCTTCGCCATGGACCAGCGGCAGCCAGTCGACGGTGCCGTCTTCGTTGAAGCGAGCCACATACAGGGTGCCTTCCGACAGCAATTGCATGTTGGCGGCACGATCATCCGGATTGTAGGTGCCGGCGGTCACGAACTTGTACAGGTAGTCGAACCGGTTGTCGTCGCCGGAATAGATCACGACGCGGCCGTCGGAATTGACGATCGATTCCGCACCCTCGTGACGGAAGCGGCCGAGCGCGGTGTGCTTGACCGGTACGGCATCCGGATCCATCGGGTCGACCTCGACGACATAGCCGAAGCGATTGGATTCGTTCGGTTCCTTGTCGATGTTGAAGCGGTCGTCATACTTGCCCCAGGCGTACCAGCCGCCGGGCACGCCGTAGCGTTTCATGCTGGCAGCTTCCGGGCCCTCGAGGATCGCCTTGCCGTCGGCATCCTTGTTGTCGGTCCAGAAATAGCCGTGGAAGTTTTCTTCCGCCATCAGGTAGGTGCCCCAGGGCGTGATGCCGCCGGCACAATTGTTGATGGTTCCGACGACCTTGGTGCCGGTCGCGTCAGCCGAGGTCTTGAGACGGTCATGGCCGGCAGCCGGGCCGCTGATGCTCATTTCCGTGGTCGATGCCGTCAGGCGGCGATTGTACCTGGACTCCAGAACCGGGGACCATTTGCCGTCGGCACCGCGGGCGATCTCGATCACCGTGCCGCCATGGGCGGCCATTTCGATCTCGACCAGTTCCTTGGTCATTCCGGTGAAGCCGATCTTGTCCTGGCGGCCGAGGCCCGGGAACATGACTTCTTCGTTGGTGTATTCGTGGTTGACGCAGAGCAGGGCGCGGTCGCCGGCGTCGTTGAGCGGCACGAAGCCGATGTAATCGTTGTTGTAGCCGAACTGGGTCAGCTGAGCGGCCGCCGTCTGGTTGTTCGGATCGAAATCCGGGGCGTCGGCGACGATCTTGTCGCCCCAACGGATCAGGATGTCCGCATCGTAGCCGTCGGCGACATGGTGGGTTTCGTCAACGCCGGCCTCGATTTCGGAGAAATCGTAGCTGCCTTTTGCCGCGGCCACGGCCTGGTCAGCGGCGACCAGAGCGCTGGTGCCGAACAGCGCCGTCACTGCCGTCACGCCGAGCGCGCCGCGCAACACGTCCCGCCGCCCATAACGCAGGTTAACGATGTCACCGAATGTTTTCGACAGGTTCGGGTTGGTCGGAATGTCGTCGAACGCTTCGAACGCCTCCGCACGGTTACAATAGGGATCGGTTGTCTTGCTGTTGTCAGTCATGCCTTCAGTCTCCTCATGAAAAGAAACACAGTCAAAGTCGGCGCATTGTCCCGTCGGCCGGTTTCGGCTTCTTGGTCAGAAGACAATGCATTCAGGTCCCGAACACGCGGGCATTCCCGGCGTCGCGATCGTCTGCCCGGGCCTTTCGTCCGAGCCGGATCAAGTCTTCGATGAACTCTGTACGGTGCGCACCAATGGAGATAGTCGGCCGTAACCAAGTTCAAGTGAGGTCGTTGCGATAGGGGAAAGTTGTCGCATCTGGCCGGTTCCGGCTCTTTTGTCGGCCTCCTCGGG
>JANQQB010000114.1 GCA_028285165.1 Rhodobiaceae bacterium | reverse complement strand
CAACGAGTGCGCGGACCGTCTCATTTTGGACGTTTCCGGCAAAGGCTATGCCGACCGAGAAGCCGCCCGATCCGTCGCCGCCGCCATCTGCCTGGCCTTCGCCCGGCGCTCCGGTCGACCCTTGTCCGTTGCCGTCGCCGCCATCACCGCCATCGGACCCGGCTTGCCCGCCCGCGTTGCCAGCTTGGCCGCCACCGGCCTGACCGCCGTCGCCAGCGCCGCCGTCGCCGCTACCAGCCCCGGCATCGCCACCGCCATCGTTTCCGTTGTCGCCCGAGCCCTGATCGCCGCTACCGGAATCGTCGTCATCGCTTTCTTCGGCCGGATCACGGACCGCGCCTGCAAGCAACAGCGTCGAACCGGAATTGCTCGCCGAGACCGCAAGGCCGCTGGTGGGGGTAGCGACTTGCCGTATCATCGCGTCGGTCACCAGCGCTTCGGTGACGATCTCGCTGACATCCACCGAAGCGCTACCCAGAACGGTACTCTTGACCGCCGCACCGCCGCGCCCTGCCGAGAACAGGTTCATCGTCGTGGCATCGCGCGCCCCGATGCTTGCCTGGGCGCCATCCAGCAGCAGTTCCCGCGCGCTGACGGTCGCCCTTGTCGTCCTGTCCACCCGACCGAGTGCCACCGAGGCGGCGATCCCGAACTTGCCGGCGCCTGCGACCGTCGAGCCGGCTGCGGCAAAATTCCGCGAGTCGTTCACCGCCCGGACCCGGAACTCGGCATCCCCGTCCGTCGTGGTCGCATCGACGGCTCCGCTGTGGCCAATCCGCGCGGTTGACGTAACGTCACCGAAGATGCCGGAGAAGTCTCCGGCGAGCGCAAAGCCGAATTCCTTGTCATCGGCAGGGCTGTCGAGCTTGTCCGTGTTCTCTTCGGGGTCCTGGGGATCTTGCGGGTCCTGCGGATCGGCAGGGTCTTCCGGATCACCGGTTCTTGTATCTGCCGTCTGGTTCGCAAGGTCTTCGGCGTTGGTTGTCGCCCGCTCGCCGAGCAGTTTCTTCGGCAGTGGCGTTTCCTTGCGGCCATCGGTCTCGCCGTCACCGTCCTCGTCCTCGGCGGTGTCTTCGGCAAGGCCGGCCCCGGCCACTGATGTCACGATCGTGTCGCCAGCAATCAGCGATGCCACACTCGTCTCGCCCAATTGCCAAGTGTCCGTGAACTGCGGACTTTCGGTGATGTCAACGATCGCCGCTTCGGCGACCCGGTCAGCAAACGCAATTGCAGCCGAAACGCCGACCGAGAAATTCCCCGCCGCGCCGCTACCCGCATCGGCCAAAAGCGTCGATGTGTCAGCAGCGTGAACCGTTGTTTCGCCGAACGTATAGAGCGACGGGTCAAACAGCGTGGCTCGGGCGACGCCGTCATAGTCGGTCAATGCAAAGGCAAGATTGAGGGCGAATTTCTCGGCATTGCCGTAAGAGGCAGCGGCGGTGGCTGCCACCAGATCGTTGGTGGCCGAAAGGCTCAAAGCTCCGATCGTCCCGCGCGTGCTCCCCTGCCGATCAGCGTCTTCGATTGGTGCCTCAAAGACCGCTTCGGTCGTCGGCCGCAAGATCAGGACATGCCCGCTGCCGCCCGCGCCGAAGCCGCCCGAAGCGTTGGGATCCACATTGTCACGCCGCGAGGCGAAACCGCCGGTGGTTTCAGCCGTCAGGTCGAGCGAGCCGGTGAATGCGCGTGGCGGGCGGGCTTTGCCCGCGTATCGGGCTGTTGTGTTGGTTCCGAACCTGTGGATGGCGACGTCAACCGCGATCGCCGCCTTGTCGCCATCGGTCTGGGTCGAGGTGACGATGTTCCAATTGTCGTCGCCGACGAGCGCATCCGCCGAAAGGGGCCGATCGTTGATTTCGACATAGCCGCCGCCGCCGCGCTCAAACAATGCGTCCCGATCAAGGATTGTGTCGTCGCCCGGATTATCGGGCGTGCCGCCATCATCGACGAACTGGTTGGAGGGGTCGTTGGCAAAGCTGATCTGCGGCAGTTCCGTGATCGCCTGAACCGTGATTGATCCCGAACCGCCGGCTGTCGCGAAGCGCCCGAGCGCGGCATCGGTTGTGAACTCCCAATCGCCAAGCGGGACGGCAACGACAGCGCCGAAGCGCGGCGTGTCCGGCCCGGTACCGATTGCAGCACGGGTCTCCTTTGAGAAGTCTTCGATCCGGTTGGCAGCGATGATCTGTGTCAGTCCGGCCGGCTCCGTGCTGAAACCGCTGATGCGGCCGCCACCGACATAAAGCGGCTCGGCAGCGTTGGGCAGGTAGCGCGCACCGCCCAAGCGCGTCACCGCAACGGCATCGTGCCGCTCAAGGTTGAAGGCCAGGGCGAAGGCATCCTTGAAGGTCGCGCGCGTTTCCGGCTCGTCACCGCCATCGGGTGGCGCAGGCTGTTGCTCCTCGACCTCTTTCTGGGTCTCGTCGGACACATCCATGAGCGCTGTGGCGACAGTGCCGATCTTGTCCTTGTCGCCATCGCCGGGACGATCGTCCGGATCACCATCATCCTCGCCGCCATCGGCGGGATCCTCGGCGCCCGGGATCACATTGCCGGCCGATGCGATCGCCCGCGCCGAATATTGCGTGTAGACGTTCTCGGCCTTGATTGTCAGCGGGGCGTTGTTTCGCGATTCGAACACCGCACCGGCTGCGACCTCGGTCACCGTGTCCGACAAGGAGATAATGCCGGCCAAGGCCAGAGCCGACGCGGTTCCGTCCGCCGCAATCACCTCGAATTCGAGGTCATGTTCGGTGCGGGCGGACACTGTCATCCGGCCGCCAAAATCGAAAATGTTGGTTACAAATGTACCATTTTCGCGGTTGAGCCCGGGCAGAAACGAATCTTCATCGGCATCAAGTAGAATCCGGTTGTCGACCGAGCGCAGGGAAACGATGCCCGCCGCCTTGATGAAACGTTCGGCGCCGGCCGTCGCGCGGATCGTGTGATCCTCGATCGCATTGGATTGAATGGTCAGCGAGCCGTCGTTGAACGCATCGAGATCCGTTGAACGGAAGATGACTTGCGAATTGGTGTCGGTGATCGCGATCGCCGCGGCGATCGTGTCCGAGCTTGCTTCAATGTCGAGCCCGGTCCGGGCGTTGGAACCGGCAAGAAACGTGCCGGCGATCGCCGAGTCATCGCGGCCTGGGTCGATGTTGACAACGACATCTTCCAGAACAAGCGTCGAATCTGCCGTCAGGCTCAGCGGTGCGACCGTGATCGACAGGCCCTTCAGCCCGCTACCGCCTTCTTCCTTGCTCTTGCGGGATTCCTCCCCGGCATCGCGGACAAGGTCGCCCACCGCGTCCATCTGCTCAGCATCGGCGACATCGCCCTCTTTGGGTTCGCCGTCCTCTGGTGGATCGGCTGGCGGGTCCGCCGGAGGATCAGCCGGCGAACCCGCATCGCCCCCTGCATCGGGGCCTTCCCGAAGGGAGCTGGCTCGGATCGTGATTGCCGGGGTGGCGTTGGAGGTGATGGAAACTGGACGACCATCGTCGGTCGTCTCCACGAAACACTCCTCGCACTCCTCGGGAACGCCTCCCTCCTCCGGGAAACCGCCCTCTCCTGGAAATCCACCTTCGCCAGGGAAGCCGCCGCCGAACCCGCCACCCTCGAACGGGCCGAGGCCGTCGCCGAACCGGACCTGACCTTCGATCCACTCGGTCCGGGCGACCGATTCAAAGCGCGCAAAGTTGGCGGCGACCGAAATGCCCCAGCCGTCATCGGCGCGGCCGGTCCGTCCGTTGATCACCAGATCAAGGCTCGAGGCGTCGCGCGCGGTGATCGTGAACGGCTTCAGATCATTGTCCACGTCGACAAAGTCGGCACCATACTCGAACTCGGTTTCGGTCAGTATGGTGGTTGTTTCATGCTCAATGGCCGTCAGGCCGAAGCTGCCCGAGATGCCAATCCCGCCTGTGGCAGCAGCCGTCACCGCGCTCGACTGGCCATAGTCGATCTCGGTGATCGCGGCGATATCGACCTTGCCTTCGACGTCGATGTAGATGTCGTTGCCTTCGTGTCGGGACGAATCATCGCGGTTTTCGATGCCCGCGCGCGTCGTCACATCGGCGAACAGGCCGCCAAAATCGCCGGCGAAGGTGAAGCCGCCCTCTTCGTCCTTGTTCGGTGCATCGCCGCCGATCGCACCGGCGACCCGGTTGGCATCCTCTTCGCCGAGCGCTTCAGGATCGATGGTCGTCTTGTCTTCAGATCCATCGGACTCATCAGCCGGATCTGGATCGGGATCGGGCGGATCCCCGGCGTCCGGGTCTGCGGCGTCTTCCTCTTCGGCGCTCCCTGCCGAGACCGTTCCGCCCACGATCACGTTGCCATTGGTTTCCGCGCGGATATCGAGCCCGCCAAATTGCGCCCAGGCAAACAGATCGGTGTTGGGTCCGTAGTTCTCGGCTTCGGCCTTGCCAAGGATGCGCGCTTCGGTGGTCTTGTCAGCGAAGGCGAGGCTGACCCCGACGCCGATCGAACGGGTCCCGTCCGCCCCGCCGGACACGACCGTGAGCGTGTCGCCGGAGTTGATCGCGCTCAGATCAAACACATTGTCGATCACAAAGTCGGTCTGGTGGCCGATGAACGCCTGAACAACATCGTCGCGTTGCGTGATAGCCAGAGCGCCGGAGAAGCTGGTCTTGGTTGCCGAGCCATGAGCGCGGGCATCGGCGAAGCTCAAACGCTGGTCGAGCGCGGTCACGCTCACGCGGTCGATATGATCGGTGGCATGGATGATCGCGCCGTTTTCGACATTGGTGAGGGCCAGCCCGTTCAGGTCGATCAACGAAACGGCGGCGCCAAAGCCGGAACCCTCAGTCGAGCCCACAACATCCCCGGTGTCGCCGGCGGAAGAGCCCCAAGCGCCCCTTTGGCGCGCACTGACAAGCCAATTCTCCTCGGCATCACCCTTCGGGATCGGCTGCAGCTCACCCTCGTCAAAGACCCGGTAATCGTCGGCGTTGTCAAAAAGGTAGGCACCCGCACCAAGTGTGGCGATCGCTTCGTGATCGCCGGTCAGGCGAGACAGGGAGAAGCCGACACCCAGCTCGTCTCCCGCGCCCACGGCCTTGGCCCGCGTCAAGGCGACGGGTTCGTCATCAACATCGACAAAAAGCGGGCCATTGCCATCGGACCATGCGCCAATCAGCGACGGGTCGGCATCGGCGTCAGCTTCGCCGAGGATCTCGGCCTTCCGGTCGGCGTGGGCCGTATCAACGGCATTGCTGTTGAAGGCGCTGGGCGCGGCGTTCTCCGCAGTGATCGAAACCGAGCCAGGCGTTGTGATGGTCGGCGTATAGTCTATCGGGATTGCACCGAACTGCGGAGCGTCCAGCTTTGCGCCTGCCTTGACGTTGGCCGTCAGATCCCAATCGGAAAGGCTGAAGGCGCCGAGCGCGACAAGGCCCCCACCCGAGGCCAATTCACTCTTGGACTTGCCCGTCAGTTCGCCATCAGTGTCATCATCCGGCAAGTCCGGAGAGCCGGCGGCAGCGAGCGCCAGTTGGTCAACAACGCGCAGCTGATTGCGGGCGGCAATCTTGATGCCTTCGACGTCAAGGCCAAGGTCCGGCTCGGCCGCCTGTTCGTCTGTCGGCTCGACGACGATGGGCGCTTTTCCAAGCTTGTTGCCGTTCTCGCTGGCGGTGTCGAAGGTGAAGTCGCTGTCGCCAAACAGTGTGCGCGCCTCGGCATTGTGGTTGGCGACGGCAATGGCGATGGCAAAGGCATTGCCGTCCGGATCATTGCCATTTTCATCGGGTTTCGGCGCGCCGCTATCGTCACCGACACCTGAGGCTTCGCCGCTCTTCTCCGCTCCCGCTTCCAAGACTGGCAGCAACTGCTCACGATTGTCCTGCGGTGTCGGATCGTTGTTGGTATCATCTGGGCTCTCGGCGTCCTTGAGCGTGCCGCCGGTAACCCGCGCGGACAAGTCGACGGTCTGGTAGTCGTTCAGCGCCTCGATGCTGATCTTGCCCTTGGTGTTGACCAACTCGGTGCCAACAGCGGTCGTCGCGTCGATATCGTCCAGCGAAACAAGGATGGCGCCGCCAAACGCGCTTTCCGACAACAGCGCTTCGGCAGCCGCCTTGACGTCGGTGATATTGGTCGCACCGATCTTGATGCCATCCTTGCCGTCGACCTTTGCGTCGACGACCGAGTCAGTATCGAGCTGTTCGGGGACAAAAGCGGTTTCATCATCACCCGAAACGACCGTGGTTGCCTCGGCCATGCGGACCGAGAAGACGCCACCGATGTTTACGCCGTCATTTACGCCATCGAACCCGCGCGCGGCCTCGGCCTTGAGCTCCTGCTTGGCCTTGGTCTTGGCGGTGACCTCGACCTCACCGCCCGCTTTGATGCTGCTGCCGTCAATGATGGTCTCGGCACGGGTGTTGCTGACCGAAACGACGACGGCCATTCCGTCCGTGTCCGGACCGATCTTTGTCACGGTGCGCGATTCGGCGGTGGCTTCGACATCACCGCTAGCGATCAGCGACGAATTGGTCACCTCGATCCGCGTGCGCGCTTCAAGGTAGGACGGCCAGTTCTCATAGTTGGCATCATCGAGGATCTGCTGTGCGTCGGACGCGGCATCCTCGACGAGCGTCACCAGGTCCTCGACAAATCCGATGCCGGAATCATCTAGACCCAGCGCATTGATATAGGTATCGGCGGTCCCTTCGAGATCGACCAGATTGTCCTTTTCGACTTCGGCGATCAGTTTGATGTCGCCGGCGCGGAGATAGGCTCCGTCGATGTTGATCCCGCTGGCGCTGACGAACGACGCCTCCGTACTGTGCATTTCGGAATCAATGCGTTTGGCGTCCAGCGTAATGTCGCCCGCCTCAAAGGCGCTCGGCTCGCCGACAAAGGCGAGGAGCATTGCTCCGGGCTCAAGCACGATATTGGGCGCAATCAGTGTGATGTCGCCAGAGTCACCGGTTGATCCTTCACGGAAATCGTTCGGATCGCCACCGACATCGACCTGGCGTGTGTTGATCACCGTCCCCTCGGTAACGACAATCGTGTCAGCTGACTCCAAAGTTATATCCGCGCCGCCGGTGATCCTGTCGGTGTCGACGATCAGCTCTTCGGGGTCGATGTAGATCGAGCCGCCGTCGCCTGATTGAGACCAGGCGGCCAACTCACCGCTCAGTTGGACAAGCTCTTCTGCCGAAAAGCCGATATGGCCGCCATCGCCGCTGCCGCGCGCGGCCACCGAGATGGTCGCCCCGGCGCTCAGGATCGAAGAACCGGTGGCGAACACGTCGACCGTGCCGCCGCCGCCCGCGCCTTCGCCTTCTGCCAGCACGCGCGCACCGGGTTGGAGCCGCACATCGGCGGCGCGCACTCTGACGTTGCCGCCTGACGCCCCGTTCACCGAAACGATGTGGCCGGAGCCCGAAATGGTGACTGCGCGGCCGGCCTCGATCGACACGCCGTGGGCGGGGCCTGCGCCATTGACCGCACCGGCCATGACCGCGGCGCGATCGCCGGCCTGCACCTGACCGGAGATGGTGACGTTGCCGCCGGCGCGCAGGCGAACCGCGCTCTCGCCCCGCACCGTGCCTTGCACGTCAATGTCCGAGCCCGATTGCGGCGCTGTGCCGGACACGACCTGATCGACGTGGGACGCACTGACCGAGCCGCCGGGGCCGATGAAACCGTCCAC
>JANQQB010000096.1 GCA_028285165.1 Rhodobiaceae bacterium | reverse complement strand
CATGCCGGCTCCGCCGGTCGCCGCGAAAAAACCCGTCGAAGACCAGCATCACGGCATTACCCGGCGCGACGATTACGCGTGGCTGCGCGCCGACAACTGGCAGGAGGTGATGCGGGACCCGACAGTGCTCGATGCCGAGATCCGGGCCTATCTGGAAGCGGAAAACGCCTATGCGGATGCCGTGCTCGACGCGACCGATCCGCTGCGCCAGACGCTCTACGAGGAAATGAAAGGGCGCATCAAGGAGGACGATTCGACCGTTCCGGCGCCGGACGGCGCCTGGGCCTATGCGCTGGAATACAGTGAAGGACAGCAATATCCGCGCCTCGTGCGCATGCCGCGCGACGGCGGCGACACGGCAACGTTGCTCGACGTCAACGTGCTTGCGCAAGGCAAGGCCTATTTCAGGCTCGGCGGCGCTGAACATGCCCCGGATCATCGGCTGTTGGCCTATTCGGCAGACGACAGCGGTTCGGAATATTACACGCTGCGGATCCGCGACTTGGAAACCGGTGACGACCTGCCCGATCGGCTTGAAGAAACCTCGTCCTTCGTCTGGGCAGCGGATTGCAAGACACTTTTCTATGTCTGGCTCGATGCCAACCATCGGCCGGTCAAGGTGTTTCGGCACCGCCTGGGCACCGAGCAATCGGACGATGTGCTGATCTATGAGGAAAAGGACCCGGGCTTCTTTGTCGGCCTGTCGAAAACCCAATCCGGGGCGTACATCGTCATCTCCAGCCACGATCACGAAACATCGGAGGCCCACGTCCTGCGTGCAGACACGCCCGAGGCGGAGCCGGTCTGCGTTGCGCCACGCAAGACGCTGGAGGAATATCACCTAGAACATCGCGGCGACCTCTTCTATCTGATGACGAATGCCGGCGGAGCCGAAGACTTCAAGATCGTGACGGCACCGGTGGATGCACCGGGACGGGAAAACTGGACGGATGTCGTCCCGCACGAGCCCGGTCGGCTGATCATTTCCGTGACGCTCTATGCCGGTCACATGGCCCGGCTTGAACGGTTGGACGGATTGCCGCGCATTGTGATCACGGATCTTACCGACAACGTGGACCACACGATCGCCTTCGACGAAGAGGCCTATTCGCTCGGCCTGTCCGGCGGGTACGAGTTCGAAACCACGTCGATCCGCTTCACCTATTCGTCGATGACCACGCCACAGCGGGTCTACGATTACGACATGGCGTCGCGCGACCGGGTGTTGCGCAAGGAAACCGAAATTCCGAGCGGACACGATCCCGCGAACTACGTCACGCGGCGGATCATGGCTCCAACGGAAGACGGCGAGAGCGTCCCGGTTTCGCTGCTCTATCACACATCCACAGCGCTCGACGGGTCCGCCCCATGTCTGCTGTACGGCTACGGGTCCTACGGCATCGCCATGCCGGCAGGCTTTTCAGCCAATGCATTGTCGCTGGTCGACCGCGGTTTCGTTTACGCGATCGCGCATGTGCGCGGCGGCAAGGAAAAGGGCTATCGGTGGTATCGGGACGGCCGCAAGGACAGGAAACTCAACACGTTCACCGACTTTCTCGCCGCCGGGCGCTGTGTCGCGGCGACCGGCTATACATCCGAAGGTCAAATTGTCGCGCAAGGCGGCTCGGCCGGCGGCATGCTGGTCGGCGCGGCGGTCAATATGGCACCCGACATGTTCAGCGGTGTCATCGCGGAAGTGCCATTCGTCGACGTGTTGTGCACCATGCTCGACGCGACGTTGCCGCTCACGCCACCGGAATGGCCGGAATGGGGCAACCCCCTGGAAAGCCGGGAAGACTATGAGCGGATCGCCTCCTATTCGCCCTATGACAATGTCGCGGCCATGGACTATCCGCCAATTCTGGCGGTCGCGGGCCTGTCGGACCCAAGGGTGACCTACTGGGAACCCGCCAAGTGGGTGGCGCGGCTCAGGGCGGTCAAGACGGATTCCAATCGGATCCTCCTGAAAACCAATATGGATGCCGGACATGGTGGTGCTTCAGGGCGCTTCGAACGCCTGCACGAAGTGGCGCGTAACTGGGCGTTTGCCCTGATGGTCGCAGGTATTCCTACTAAGTGATCTGGCGACGAAACCGCGCCGTAGCCATTTGTACCTTTCACAAGAACGAATGGAATGATGGCAGATCGTTACATGCCTGCGGCAGTGATCACCGTACTCGCGCTGGTCACGGGCGAACAAAACGTCCACGCATCCGACAAGACGTCCGACCTGTTTCTCCTGGAGGACCACTTCGTCGGCGAACTGACGGCGCGTGGTGCCTTTGAGAGCAAGATCGCCAAGGTCAACCGGCCGTTCAGCGTCAAGACACGCGGCACCTGGAACGGAAAGACGCTCACGCTCGTCGAGGACTTCTTCTACGACGACGGTGAGCGGGACCGGAAGACATGGCGATTTACCAAGACCGGGCCGGATACCTATGAAGGCACCCGGGAGGACGTGGTCGGCAAAGCCCGCATCAAGTCCTATCCGGGCCGGCTTACACTGAAATACCTCGTCGACATACCGCGCGGCGACGGGTCCATTCGGGTGCGGTTTTCCGACATCATCTCCCAACAGGAAGACGGGTCGATCCGAAACGTTGCGCGGGTTTCCAAATTCGGCTTCAAGATTGGCAGTGTCGATCTGACGTTCACCCGTTAGAGCATTGTGTGATTAGCTTGACCCATTTGATGTGCCAGATCAGGTCGTTCGGCGAGGCAAACAGCGCAGCGCGATGTGGGACATCGGGCAAGCTGGTTAACGCTGCCGACGCCCTGATATGGCTCACCAAACACGGATGTTTCCGTGTTTGGCAACGGGGTTCGCAAATCGGAAACATCCGATTTGCGGGAGGCCGGTTTTTCAGGCCTTCTGGACGTCGTTGCGGTCCCCTTGTGGTCCAATCAGACCACGGCGGCGACCGCGCCTAGCCAGAAGGCATGAAAAGCCGGTCAAATGGGTCAATCTAATCACACAATGCTCTAGTCCTTCGTCTCAGAGATTTTGACGGTTTGATGGAGAAGACTCGTACCTGGGCTAGGCGCGTCGCGCAGCGCGATGTGGG
>JANQQB010000088.1 GCA_028285165.1 Rhodobiaceae bacterium | reverse complement strand
AACCGGCCTTCGGTGGGCCAAATCAACCCGCCGGCGTCGTTAAATCGCTTGCCCGATACACCGTATCGCGCTGCGCGATTTGCCTAGCCGAACGACCTGATTTGGACCATCAAATGGTTCTATCTGGTCGGACAATGCTCTAAAAACTGGAGACGCACCATGTCGGCCTTGCCGGACACCGAGACGATCGAGACGGTCACGCTGCCGGTCACCGAAGCCGTTACGGCAGAGGCGCTGGCCGCATCGCCGGAAGAGACACTGCCCGCGGTCTTCGCGACACCCTTCATGATCGCCGGCATGGAACGCGCCTGCGCCGCCCTTCTGAAGCCGTTGATCGGCTCCGAGGACGTATCGGTCGGTGCAAAAATCGAGGTTACCCATATGGCCCCGACGCCCGTCGGCGCGACGGTGCGCTGCCATGCACAATTCGAGAAACATGAAGCCCCGCTCTACTGGTTCCATGTTTGGGCCGAAGACGATCAGCGCAGAATCGGGAAAGGCCGGATCGCGCGCGCCATCGTCCGCTCTGCGGATCTCATGGCACGCACCGTCTGAGGTCTCACAGGCGGGATTTGGACTGCGTTGCGCCCATCAAAGCGCTGATGGCCCGGGCCGTCCCCTCAACGCGACCGGAAAAGGCTGGCCGCTTCGGGCATGAGGCGCTGATGCCGGCGCATGGCGTCGGTCGCATCGCCCAGGGTCACGATCCCCGAACTGGCGAGCATGGGCAGCATGCGGAGAAGCACCTTGCCGGTCGCGACGGCATCGCCCAACGCCGTGTGCCGCGCGGCGCCTTCAATCGCCACGTCGAGACGCTCGGCTATGGCATCAAGCGTGTGTTCGGCCGACTCGCCGAACAGCGCGGCGGACAGGAGCACCGTGTCGAGGACAGGCTGGTCGAAGGCCGTGCCGCGCGGGCTCGCATGGCGGGCCAGGAATTGCAGGTCGAACGGAGCGTTGTGGGCGACAAGCGTCTCTCCCCGAGCGAACCCGTGGAAATCCATGACCGCCCGATCCGGACTCGGCGCGCCGGCGACCATGGCGGTCGTGATGCCGTGGATGCGCGAGGACCCTGCCGGGATCGGCCGCCCGGGATCGACAAGCGTGTCGAACACCTCGCCGTCGACAAGCGTGCCGTTCAGCATCCTCACGGCACCGATCTGCACGATTTCGTCGCTCGATGGATCGAGGCCCGTCGTTTCCGTGTCAAACACGACGAACGGCAGCGCGGACAGCGGCATGTCGTAATCGACGCCGCGCCGGGTCCGATCGATCAGGGAAAAATCGAAAACCAGCGGACGTTCGGCCATCACGTCGTCCTCCACCTGCATGGACAGCACATAGCCCTCCGGGTCGCGGGTGCGGCGTATGCGGGCCCGGATGATGGCCGTGTTGTCCGCTGTGGGGAGTTCCGTGACCGCAAGCGTTTCGCCGGTGCGATCGAGAGCGTCGATCTCGTTGCGCAGTGTCGTTTCGTCCAGGTATCGAAAGATCGAGCGACCCAGGCCGAGCGCCGCCACGCCGCCAAGCGCATGGACACATTGGCGATCGTAGAGCGTGATGCGGTGGTTGTGATCGACGGCCATCACCGCCATCGGAATTTCCGAGAGGATTGCCGAGAGCTGTGCCTTCTCGGCTTCGAGCCGGGCGGTTGCGGCCGCCAATTGCGCCTCCATGCCCTGGTCGAGATCGGCAAGACGGTCGCAGACGGCCGCCGCGGCGGGC
>JANQQB010000071.1 GCA_028285165.1 Rhodobiaceae bacterium | reverse complement strand
TCAGAACCTGATCGAAAATGCGTTGCGATACGCCGCCGACGGGGAGCGGATTGAGATTACCGACGGGTTCGAACCCGCCACCGGAGACGGTGCGGGCTTTTATACGGTTTCTGTCCGCGATTGGGGCCCTGGAATAGCCCCTGAACACCTGCCGCGATTGACGGAGCGTTTCTACCGCGCCGACGACGGCGGCTCGCCGGTTTCCAAGGGGACCGGGCTCGGTCTGGCGATTGTGAAACACATCATGAACCGGCATGGCGGGCGGCTTCTGATCTCCAGCGATACCGGGAAAGGCGCTGTGTTCACAGTGAGCCTTCCTGCGGTCGCAAATCCGCCAATCCCAAGGCAGAGATCAGAAAAAGTAACATAATCAACATTTTGTACTGTCATTCAACTGTTACAAATCCTTCATAGAACGGTCTCGGGGGCGGGATAGGGTGCGCTCCGCAAGCGGGCATCAGCCTGATACCCGTATCGAATTCACCACATATGACACACAAGGGAGTCCACCAGGTGAAACTCAACCTTTTTGTGGGCGTCGTTGCGGCGGCCGGCATCACGATGGCCGGAGCGGCACAAGCTCGCGACCAGATCCAGATCGTCGGCTCGTCCACGGTCTTTCCGTTCTCCACGGCAGTTGCTGAACAATTCGGCCAGAAGACCGAGTTCAAGACCCCGGTCGTTGAATCCACCGGTTCGGGCGGCGGCCTGAAGCTGTTCTGCTCCGGCGTCGGAACCGACCATCCCGACATCACCAATGCTTCGCGGCGCATCAAGCAGAGCGAATTCGAAACCTGCTCGGCCAACGGCATCAACATCATCGAAGTCAAGGTCGGTTTCGACGGCATCGTCATGGGCAACGCCAAGGGCGGCCCGGCAGTCGATCTGACGTTGCAGCAGATCTTCCAGGCGCTGGCCAAGGAAGTCCCGGTTGACGGAAAGCTCGTTGCAAACCCGTACACCAATTGGTCGGAAATCGATCCGTCCCTGCCGAACGTGAAGATCGAAGTGCTTGGCCCGCCGCCGACGTCCGGCACGCGTGATGCCTTCGTCGAGCTCGCCATGGAAGAGGGCGCAAAGAAGTTCGAACTGCTGGCTGACATGCGCAAGTCCGACAAGAAGCAGTTCACGTCGGTCGCCCACTCGATCCGTGAAGACGGCGCCTACATCGAAGCCGGCGAAAACGACAACCTGATCGTCCAGAAGCTTCAGGAAGCTCCGAACCGCTTCGGCATCTTCGGCTTCTCGTTCCTTGACCAGAATGCCGACAAGATCCAGGGCGCGAATGTCGCTGGCGTCAGCCCGGAATTCGAGGAAATCGCTGCTGGCAATTATCCGGTTTCGCGGTCCCTGTACTTCTACGTCAAGAAGGAACACATCGGCGTGGTGCCGGGTATCCAGGAGTTTGTGGCAGAGTTCACCTCCGAAGGTGCCTGGGGCGATGAAGGCTACCTCGCCGACAAGGGCCTGATCCCGCTGCCGGCTGCCGATCGCGAGTCGGTTGCCAAGAATGCCGAAACTCAAGCGGCAATGACCGGTCTTTGATCGACGACATCTGATTGCCCGCCGGCGGATATCCGCCGGCGGTTCCCTTCCTGGTCCGGCGCCGTAGTGTTTCCTGGCGGTGCGGACACATTATCATCCGATCATGCCGATCCCGCGTTGAGGGTGCACGATGTTCTGGATTTTCCTTCTCGCCATCGTCGCGATCGCCGGCGCCGGATACATGCTTGGTAGCCAGCGAGCGCTTCAGGTCGCGGACGGAGACATCTCTGTTCTCCATTCCCGCCCGGCCTATCACGGTGGCTATGTCGCCATCCTCGCGGCCTTCCCGGCCTTGCTTCTGTTATGTGCCTGGAGCGTCATATCGCCGGGCATGATTGACTCCATGGTTGCCGGCCGTATCGGCAACCTGATCGAAGGCATGTCCGACATCGAGCGCAACGCCCTGCTGCGCGATGCCCGGACACTGGCGCTCGGCGGCCTTGTCGCCGGAGCGACGGATGCCAAGACCGACGCGGCCGAGATATACCGATCGCTGTTTCAGTCATCGAACATCTTTCTCGGCGTGCTGATCGCGCTGCTTGCCGGCGCCGGGCTCTACTGGGCCCGCAATCAGGTCGCGCGCGAACAGCGCAACCGTCAGTTCGTCGAGCGGACTGTCATGGTCGTTCTGGTCGCCTGTTCCGCCGTTGCGATCCTGACCACGATCGGCATCGTCCTGTCGCTCATCTACGAGAGCTTCTATTTCTTCGCCCAGGTCAACCTGTTCGACTTCCTGTTCGGGCTGCAATGGTCGCCCCAGACCGCCCTGCGTGCCGATCAGGTCGGCGGCACCGGCGCTTTCGGCGCGATCCCGCTGTTTGTCGGAACGATGTTGATCACGGCGATTGCCATCGCCGTTGCGGCGCCCGTCGGGCTGCTGTCGGCGATCTACCTGTCCGACTATGCCTCGTCACGTTTCCGGGCATTTGCAAAGCCGGTGCTTGAAATCCTCGCCGGGATCCCGACGGTCGTTTACGGGTTTTTCGCAGCACTCACGGTCGCACCGTTCTTCAAGAACACCGGTGACTCGATCGGCCTGACGATATCTTCCGAATCGGCGCTTGCGGCGGGCATTGTCATGGGGATCATGATCATCCCCTTTGTCTCCTCGCTTTCCGACGATGTGATCAATGCCGTGCCGCAATCGTTGCGCGATGGCTCGGCTGGTCTCGGGGCGACCAAATCCGAGACGATCCGAAAGGTCGTGCTGCCGGCGGCCTTGCCGGGCATCATCTCCGCACTGCTTCTCGCTATCTCGCGGGCGGTCGGCGAGACCATGATCGTGGTGATGGCTGCGGGGCTTGCCGCAAATCTCACAATCAACCCGCTGGAAGCCGTGACCACCGTGACGGTCCAGATCGTCACCTTGCTCGTGGGCGACCAGGAATTCGACAGCGCCAAGACCTTGTCGGCCTTCGCCCTCGGCCTCGTGTTGTTCTGCGTCACGCTGGCGTTGAACGTGGTCGCCCTTCGTGTCGTGCAAAAGTATCGAGAGCAATATGACTGATATCTCCGCCGACAACCGGTTGATTTCCCAACGCGAGACCAGCATTCACACCGACACGGAGGCGCGCCGCCGGCTCGCGAAACGCTACGGGGCCGAGGCGCGTTTCAAATATGTCGGCCTTGCGGCTGTGCTGGTGGCCTGTGGGTTCCTGGTGCTGTTGTTGTCGACCGTCATCGGCCAGGCGATCAACGCGTTCACCTACCATTTTGCAACCGTCGAGGTGGACGTGCCGGCTGCCGAAGGCGGCGGTACCTTGGAAGAGCGCCGCCGGGCACTGCTTCAGGTCGACTTCAACGGCGCGGTGCGGACCGCCGTGCGGGACCTGTATCCTTACGTGACGAGCCGGCGCGATCGCCGCGCACTGAACGGCCTTCTGACATCGGGGGCGGGCGCGGACCTGCGCGGTATGGTTCTCGACAACCCGGACATGGCCGGTACCCGGGTTCCCGTGGAATTCCTGCTCGACGATGTCGGCGATCTCTACATGAAGGGACTGGTCACCGGTTCCGACGACACCGCCGGCCGCGGCATCGCCTCGCTTGTCCAATCCGGCGATGCGATCGAGATCCTGTCGACGTCGAACGACTTTCAGCCGATCCTGGCCGAGGTCAAGGCGGAGCTTCTGAACAAAGCGGAAGACCTGCGCGATGAATATGTCCGGCTTGGTCGTGTCGAGAACCGGCTCGTCGGCCAGATCGCCGCGCTCGCCCGCGACATTACCGAAGCCTCCGATCAAGACCGGCCGCGTCTGACGAAGCAGAAAGAGGATCTGGAGAGATCTCTGGGATCTATCCAGGATAACCGCGCCGGCATCGAACAGCGGGCTGTCGCCCTTGAGGACCGGGCCGCTGCGGTCAATGTCCGCGAAGTGCTGTCGCCCGACCTTCCGTCCTTCCTCGTCAACGTCAACGGCGGTGTGCTGAAAGTCGTTGAAGTTGACGTCACGACCCTCAAGGGCGAGCCGATCATTCCGCCGGAATCCCTCAACGACGCGCAAGGCGGCGATTGGTCGATCACGCGGCTCGACGTGCCCGAGGGCTCGCGCAAGATGACCGACCAGGAGATCGTCTGGGTCGAAAGGCTCAACGCGTCGGGTGCCATCGAGCGCAAGTTCAACACCCCGTTCTTTACGTCCGGCGCGAGCCGCGAACCGGAACGCGCCGGCCTGTGGGGCGCCGTGGTCGGCACGTTCTTCACCATGGTGATGACGCTGTTGCTGTCCTTCCCGATCGGCGTCGCCGCGGCGATCTATCTTGAAGAATTTGCGCCGAAGAACCGCTTTACAGCCACGATCGAGGTCAACATCAACAATCTTGCGGCAGTCCCGTCGATCGTCTTCGGTCTGCTTGGCTTGGCCGTCTTCCTGAACACGTTCCATCTGCCGCGATCGGCGCCGATCGTCGGTGGCATGGTGCTGGCGCTGATGACGTTGCCGACCATCATCATCGCGTCTCGTGCGGCGCTCAAGGCGGTGCCGCCGTCGATCCGCGAAGCCGCACTTGGTGTCGGGGCGTCCAAGATCCAGGCCGTGTTCCATCACGTCCTGCCGCTGGCGCTGCCCGGTATCATGACCGGGACGATCATCGGTATGGCTCAGGCACTCGGCGAAACGGCGCCGCTCCTGATGATCGGCATGGTCGCCTTTATCGTCGATGTCCCCGGCGGACCGCTTGATCCCTCGACGGTGCTGCCGGTGCAGATCTATATGTGGGCAGACTTTCCCGAGCCTGCCTTCCAGCAAAAGACCGCTGCCGCTATTCTGGTGCTGCTCGGTTTCCTCGTGGTCATGAACCTCTTGGCCGTCGTATTGCGTCGGCGCTTCGAGCGTCGCTGGTAGTCATCCCAACGGAGATCCGAAATGTCTGACGAACAGGCTACAGTCGAAGGGCCGAAAGAAAGCGGTCCCCGAGAAAGCGTTCAGGCCGAATCCGACAAGTCGAATTGGCCGGTCAAGATGCGGGGACGCGACGTGAGCGTCTTTTACGGTGAAAAGCAGGCTCTTTTCGACGTCAATCTCGATGTGCGCGAGCGTCAGGTGACGTCATTGATCGGACCGTCGGGCTGCGGCAAGTCAACCTTCCTGCGTTGTCTCAACCGCATGAACGATACCATCGATGTGGCCCGGGTGACCGGCCAGATCAATCTCGACGAAACCGACATTTACGACAAGGCGATCGACGTCGTCGAATTGCGGGCGCGGGTCGGCATGGTTTTCCAGAAGCCGAATCCGTTCCCGAAATCCATCTTCGAAAACGTTGCTTATGGCCCCCGGATCCACGGTCTCGCCCGAACCAAGGCGGACATCGAAGAAATTGTCGTCACCAGTCTCCAGAAAGCGGGTCTTTTCGACGAAGTGAAGGATCGGCTCGATGAACCCGGTACGGGATTGTCCGGCGGGCAGCAGCAGCGCCTGTGTATCGCTCGAGCCATCGCCGTGAGCCCGGAAGTCATCTTGATGGACGAACCCTGTTCGGCGCTCGACCCGATCGCCACCGCCAAGGTGGAGGAACTGATCGACGAATTGCGTGAGAATTATACGATCGCGATCGTCACTCACTCCATGCAGCAGGCGGCGCGTGTCT
>JANQQB010000064.1 GCA_028285165.1 Rhodobiaceae bacterium | reverse complement strand
TTCCGGCTCGAGCGGCGCATGGCGCGGCGCGATCAGCGCCCAACGCGCGCACCCGCCGAGATAGAAGTCGCACATGCTGAGGTCATCGCCGAGCAGCCAGGGCCCGCCATGCTCGGCGATGGCCGCGTCCAGCATGGCAAAATGTCCGCGCATCCGGGCATGCACAATCGGTCGCGCCGCCTCGGCGAGATCCTCGCCGACATAACGCGCGGTATAATATTGGAGCTGCGCGTCGGCGTGCAGCGTGTTGGAGAGAAAGTACAAGCGTTGCAGGAACGCGGCCCGCGCCGGCAGGTCCGCCGGGGGCGGCGCCAGGCGCCCGCTCCACTCGGCCAGAAAATTCAGGATCGCGCCGGTCTCCGACAGCGTCGCACCTGAGTTCGCATCGGCCAAAACCGGGACCATGCCGCGCGGGTTCAGACGCAAAAACTCAGCGCTTCGATGCGCGCCGGCGCGCATGTCGACAACCTCATCGCGATAAGGCGCGCCCAGTTCCTCCAGTGCCATTCGTACCACGTGGCTTGCACAGTCCGGGTAGGAATAAAGGATGAAGCTCATGCTGCGGCCTCCGGAGCAATTGTCGCCCGGAACCGCTCTCGAGGGCGAACCGGATCGGGGCAAGTCCGTGATGATTCCAGCCCGTCGGTTCGACGCGCTGGAGACAGCCGGCGCTTCGATGTTTTAAACCGGCAAAGGCCGTCAAACCGGATGGAATGTCTGAACATCGACTGAGTCCTGATCGTCGCGAATGCGGAGGAAAATCGGAAGGCTCAGTGCAGCGCGCTGCACCGAATATCAACCCATAGCCCGATCGGGAACAAGGTTCCGGCAGCATTCATGAAATCGGCACACGACGTCACCCGGGTCAAAAACCATGTGTCGTTCGATTGAACCCTGGCAAACCAAGCCCGTTGCACCGCGCACCCCAATCACGCAATACTTGGCCTGATCAAGATCGGGTCGCGGAAAGGAATTGCGGTGAGCGACGGACAGGCGCAAGACGGCTCTTGCGGACGAGCCGCTGAGCACGTCGACGTCCTGATCGTCGGCGCCGGCATTTCCGGGCTTGGCGGCGCATACCATCTGAGGCAGCGCTCTCCCGACACGTCCTTTGTGATCCTGGAAACGTTTGACAGTTTCGGCGGCACCTGGTGGTCGCACCGCTATCCCGGCATCCGCTCCGACAGCGACCTCTATACGTTTGGCTACGGGTTCAAACCCTGGACCGGGCCGCCGATCGCGACCGCCGACGAGATCCTCGCCTATCTCGGCGAGATGATCGAGGAAAACGATCTGGCGCGGTCCATCCGCTATCGGCATCGCATCGACAGCGCCTCCTGGTCGAGCGCGGCCAATCTCTGGAGCGTCACGGCGACACGGCTTGAAACCGGCGAAACGGTGCGCTTCACAGCCCGTTTTCTCTATATGGGGCAGGGCTATTACCGCCACCGGGAAGGGTTCTGGCCCGACTGGCCGGACAAGGACCGGTACAAGGGCCGGCTCGTCCATTCCGAGGAATGGACCGACGACATCGACTATACCGGCCGGACCGTGCTGGTAATCGGTTCCGGCGCCAGTGCGGCGACGATCGTACCCAACATGTGCGACAAGGCCCGGCATGTGACCATGCTGCAGCGCTCGCCGACCTTTTTCCGGACCGGGCGCAACGCGATCGAGATCGCCGATCACCTGCGCATGCTCAAGGTCGACGAGACCTGGATCCACGAGATTACCCGCCGGCAGATCCTCTACGAACAGGCAACCTTCACCGGACGCACGTTCACCGAACCGGAAAAGGTGCGCGAGGAACTGCTTGGCGAGGTCCGCCGCCTGCTCGGCCCCGACTTCGATGTCGACACCCATTTCACGCCGACTTACCGGCCGTGGCGCCAGCGCATCGCGTTTGTTCCCGATGCCGATCTCTTTCAGTGCATCGCGGACGGCCGGGCATCCGTCGTTACCGATGAAATCGAGCACTTCACCGATACCGGTGTGCAGCTCAAATCCGGCCGCACGCTCGATGCCGATCTGATCGTGGCCGCGACCGGCTTCAACATGAATGCGCTCGGCGACATCGCCTTCGAAATCGACGGAAAGCCGCTCGATTTCCACGAGACGGTGACCTATCGCGGCATGATGTTCACCGGCCTTCCGAACCTTGTGTGGGTGTTCGGCTATCTGCGCGCGGCATGGACGCTGCGCGCCGACCTCGTTGCCGACTTCTTCTGCCGGCTTCTGGCGCATATGGAGGCGAACCGCGCGGAACGCGTCGAGGTGGCCTTGCGGCCAGAGGATGCGGACATGCCGCTTCTCGACTGGGTCTCCTCGGAGAATTTCAACGCCAATTACGTGACCCGCAGCCTGCACCTCTTGCCGAAATCCGGCGACAAGCCGGAATGGCAGCACACCCAGGACTATTGGCGAGACAAGGACGATTTTCCGGCCATCGACCTTGGTGGGTCGGAATTCGTCTATGGCGGGCGGTCGGCCGAGGGGGCGCCGGCCGCAGTGCCGGAAGACCCGGTTGCCGCGGAATAGAGCGGGCCGGACGTCCCGGGCCGCAGGCCCGGCTTTGACCTACCAGTGACAGCTACCGCACGGACATGAAAGCGGAATCGGCTCTCACCTTGCGCCGGGACTCCGCCGGTTTCGGTCGAATTTTGTGCTCAGATATTGACATTTGTCATACAAATGCATACATTCAGTGTCGATCGTGGACGAGGGCAATTGGATGAAATCAACCTCTCTTTCCGTCAGGGTCGACGACGAGGATGCTGCCTATCTGGCACGCATGCATATCGACGGCGCGCGCACGCCGTCGGAAAAACTTCGGGCCCTGTTGCGTGTGGAGCGCAAACGCCAGGAGGGAGCGCGCGACGCGGTCGAGGCCGCGGACATGTTCCGCGACCTGCTTCAGCCGACGCGACGACGGATCCGTAAGCTGGAATCCGAGGCTGGCGCGCGGTCCGACCTCGTCAAGAAACTCTACGACAGGCTGCCGGAAATCGGCGGCGTTGCTCTTGCCGGGCCGATACAGGATGAAGCCGACAAGTCTCAGGCCCTGAAAGAATTCGAAACCGCAACTATAGGTGAGCTTTTCGATTTTGTGCAGGACCTGATTGAGCTTGGTATGTCGCCGGAAAATCGGGTTTACGATACAAAAATCATAGAAAAGCGAATAGAGGCCTTACTGAAATACTTTGAAGTGATTAAATTCTCCAGACAACAGCGTGAAGGATAGAAACAATGGCCGAGAACCTGATCAACCGGGTGAAGCGACTGGTCTCCGGCGGCATGAATTCGATCGTTGAGGCGGTCGAGAGCGCCGCGCCGGAAGCTGTTATGAAAGAAGCCATTCGTGAAATCGATGCGGCCATTGACGAGGTGCGGGAACAGCTCGGCATGGTGATCGCAAACAAGCACCACGCCAGCAAGCGCCTGATGGAAGCGAGCGCCAAGCACGAAGATCTGGCTGACAAGCTGCGGCTGGCCGTCGATCAGGGCCGGGACGATCTGGCCGAGGCGGCGATCAGTCGTCAGATCGATCTGGAAGCGCAGATCCCGATCCTGGAAGAAGCGCTGAACAGTGCGTCGGCGGAAGAGACCGAACTGGAATCCTACATTTCGGCGCTCAGCGGACGCAAGCGCGAGATGGAAGAGGACCTTCAGGCCTATCTCGCCTCGCGCAGCCCCGCCGGTCCGGGCGCGTCGCCCGACAGTGCGGCAGCGGGCTCGTCGACCGACCGCAAGGTCGAGAACGCCGAAAACACCTTCAGTCGCGTGCTGCGCGGCGCGACCGGCGTGCCGGGCACGTCCCGTGCAAGCCACGAGACCGCACAGAAACTGGCCGAACTGGAACAGGTCGCGCGCGACAACCGGATCAAGGAACGCCTTGCCGCGGTAAAGGCCGTCAAGTCATCTGATTCATGATCGAAGCATTCTTCTCCCCGGCGACCACGTCGTTCGCCGTCGCCATCTGCCTGATGCTGCTGATCGCGGTTTTCGAGGTGATTGGCGCGCTGTTCGGCCTGTCGCCATCCTCCGCCCTCGACGACCTGCTGCCTGAAGTCGATACGGGTCTCGATGCCGACTTTGACGCCGACATCGATGCGGTTCCCGAGCTTGAGGTGGACGGCGATATCGGCGGCGGTGGCGGTGCGCTCGATGCGGACGCGCCGGCGGTCCCGAACCCGGAATCCGTCGGCCCGCTCAGCCAGGTGCTGGGCTGGTTGTGTGTCGGCCGCGTGCCGATCCTGGTTCTCCTGATCGTGTTTCTGACATCGTTCGGGATGGTGGGCTTCTTCGTTCAGGGGCTGATGCGCGGGATTTTCGGCTTCGCCTTGCCGGAAATCGTCGCCGTCGTGCCGGCGCTCGCAAGTGCGTTTCCGGCGACCCGCTTTGCCGGCCTGACGCTCGGCAGGCTGATCCCCAAGGAACAGACCGAGGCCGTCAGCCGTGCGCATTTTGTCGGCCGCGTCGCAACCATCACAACCGGCGAAGCCCGCCGGGGACTGGCTGCCGAAGCCAAGCTGACCGACCGCTTCGGTCAGACCCACTATATCCGCGTCGAGCCCGACGACGATGCGGAGCGCTTTCAACAGGGCACGGATGTCATTGTCGTGCGACAGTCGGGTAGTATTTTTTATGCTATTCTAAACACAAGCGCCGCAATGACAGACTAAAAATTCCGGCGCCTTCTAGTAGAAGAGGAGTCAATACAATGATTGATCAAATGATCAACATCGGTTCTATTGCGCTTATTCCATTTATCGCGCTGCTCGCGATCGGGCTGATATTCGCGCGGCTCTACAAGCGCTCCTCAAAGGAAATCTCCTTCGTACGCACCGGTTTCGGCGGCCAGAAGGTCATCATGAACGGTGGCGCCCTGGTGTTCCCGGTGTTGCATGAGGTGATTCCGGTCAACATGAACACCTTGCGGCTGGAAGTCCGTCGGTCGAACGAGCAGGCGCTGATCACCCGCGACCGCATGCGCGTCGACGTTCAGGCGGAATTCTACGTGCGTGTTCAGCCGACCCAGGAGGCTATCGCCAACGCCGCCCAGACGCTCGGCCGACGCACGATCGAACCGACGGCCTTGAAGGAACTGGTCGAAGGCAAGTTCGTCGACGCCCTTCGGTCGGTTGCCGCCGAAATGGCCATGGAAGAACTGCACGAACAGCGCGTCAGCTTTGTCCAGAAGGTGCAGGCCGCCGTCTCCGAAGACATCCTGAAGAACGGTCTGGAACTTGAATCGGTGTCGCTCACCGGCCTCGACCAGACCAACCGGGAATACTTCAATCCGGACAACGCGTTCGACGCGGAAGGTCTGACCAAACTCACCTCCGAGATCGAAGAGCGTCGCAAGAAGCGCAACGACATCGAGCAGGAGACGGAAGTCCTCATCCAGCGCAAGAACCTGGAAGCCGAGCAGCAGAAGTTCAATATCGCCCGCGACCAGGAATATGCCCGCCTCGAACAGGAGCGCGAGATCGCCGTGCGTGCAGCCGAACAGGTCGCCCAGATCGAACGTGAACGTGCCGACCGCGAACGCGAGGCCCAGCAGGCCAAGATCATGGCCGAACAGCAGGTGCGCGAATCCGACATCGAAAAGGATCGGGTCGTCCAGCAGAAGGACATCGAAAAGCAACAGGTGATCGAGGCCGCGGCCGTCGAGAAGGAAATGCAGGTCCGGCTTGCCGAGCAGACCAAGGACATCAAGGTCGCGGAAAAATCCCGCCTGAAGTCTGAAGCCGATGCGCAGGCCGACGAGGCCCGCGCCATCGCGGCAAAGGCAGCGGAAGAGGTCGTCACAGCCCGTGCCACGGAAGTTGCCGAACGGGACCGAGCCATCGAACTCATCGAAGCCCGCAAGGCGGCCGAGCAAAAGGCGATCGCCGTCACCGTGGCCGCCGAGGCGGACAAGCAGGCGGCCGCCGACCAGGCCGAAGCCATCCGGATCGCGGCGGACGGCCGCGCCCAGAAGGAGCGCATCGAGGCCGAGGCCCTGGCGGACGCGGAAAAGCTCCGCGCCAGCGCGCTCGAAGCGACCTATTCCGTGGAGGCCAAGGGCCAGCTCGCGGTGAACGAAGCGGCGAACGTTCTGTCCTACGAACAGGTCGTGATGCAGTTGAAGAGCGAACTGATAAAGGCGCTGCCGCAGATCATCGAGCAGTCGGTGAAGCCGATCGAAAACATCGACGGCATCAAGATCCTGCAGGTCGACGGCCTGAACGGAGCGGCCGGCGGGCATGCCAATGGCGCCGGCGGCTCCGGCGGCGGCGTCGCCGACCAGGCCGTTGCCGCAGCGTTGCGCTATCGCAGCCAGGCGCCGCTGATCGATGCGCTGATGAACGAGCTCGGCATCAACGGCGGCGACCTGAGCGGCCTGGCGCGGTCGAGCCTTGTCGAGGGTGGCGAAGATCACCAGGCGGTGGTGCAGAACATGGCCGACGAACTGGGTTTGAACGGCGGCGCGCCGGTCGAAGCCAAAGCTGAGATCGCAAAGGCGCCGGCCGAAATCGCCAACAAGGCGCCAACGCCGAAGGCGTCCGGCTAACGCAAAGTCTGCGGGAAGGGTTTGACCCTGCGGTCGGACCTCCTGCCGGGCTTTGGCACCGCATTGAAGGATGTGCAATTGTCACCGGGCGGCTTTATGGAGCCGCCCGTTTTGCATCCTGAGAGGGGTGTTGACATCCCATAACGCAATCCCGAATACGCTTCAGGTCGCCAATGCCAGAACGCCGCTCGCGATCAGCACGAGGCCCAGAATTTCTCTGGCGGAGTAGGTCTCACCCAGAAAGAGCATGGAAACGACAACTGCCAGTGAAATTTCCAGCCCGAGGATCAGCAGGTACAGGATCCCGAGTTGTTCTCTCCGCAGCGCAATGATCTCTAGCGTCACGCCGGCACCGAGCAGGGCGATGATCAGGCCGGCGGTCAGGACGGACGATTGCAACGAAAAGCTCTTCATCGCGAAGGTAGCGGTCACGTAAAACGCCGCCGACAGCGCCGCGAGAGCGATGGGGCTTGCCGTCAGGGTGGCTTTCAATCCGAGCATGGCGCACCTGAATGATGACGCAGCGGAAAATTCCGTTATGGCAAATAGAATTGACATAACTGAGTGCGAGAAATGAATCTATATTTGTTAAATACTGTCTGTTTTTTCAGATTCAACTGCTCAACTTAAGCCGGCTTTGAAAAAATAGAGCAACTCGTATTTGTACTGTGGAGGTGGCGACGCATTAAACCTCTGCCTCCTCAAAAGGGAACTCGACGCTGGGTCCTTTACCGTGACCGCCCGACGAGCTTTTTGCTCATTGTCTTGTAGACCAGACAATGTGTGCCGTCGCCGGGATCCTCCGTACGGCGCGGGCGTTTTTTCTGGCACTCCGTGCGGTCGGTCGGATCCTGCACGCCGTAAAACGCATTGATGATGGCCTGCTCCTGTTCGTGGTTGAACGCGTGCGTCTGGGCAAACATCAGGTATTGGAAGATCAGTCCTTGGTTATTCGGGACGAACTCGAAGTCGCCGGCATCGGCAAATTGTCCGCTGACGCATCCGGCATAGGCCGCAGGCCGTGCAATACGCCTTCCGCCGGTCGACTTGCCGGCGAGCGCGTTGGTGTAACAGCGCCGGGGCAGGGACATCTGGCAATAATAGTGGATGGTGATGTCGGACCAATGGTCCGGGAAATGTGTGGTTCTGAGGCATCCCACGAGCGCTTTCAGGCCTTGTTCGGTGTGTCTGGGATGTCCCTGTGCGCGACTGCCGTAAGTGTCGGCGCTTGTATTCATGGCGTCGAGTATGGCCTTGCCCGGTAGCGGCAGGCGGCCGGCCGGCGCGCGCGGTCGATAATCGGCATAGGCGTTCTCGGGCGAGTTGATCGGCGCCTTCAGGGCGTCGATTTCGGCCTGCGTCGGCACGGCCCGCCAATCTTCGATATTCTGGGCAAGCGCGACCGAAACACCGATCGCCAGGCTTTCCAGCGTGGCATCGTCAAGCTCGCCCGTTGGCGAAAGCTCCTTGCTGGCCTGATAGGACAGGATCGCGCGCCGTGTATTGCGCCCCATAATGCCGTCCAGCACGCCCGGGTCGTGCCCTTGTTCCGCCAGCAGCGACTGCGCTTTTTGTACCACCGCCGAATACCGGGCCTCGGCGGGCGACGCGACCACCAGAGCAATCCCGAGACAAGCAATGGCGAAACATGTTGCAATCGGCTTCCGCAGGGGCATCGCTCTTTGCTGCATGAGCAGCCCGAAGTCATCGCGAATTAACATCAAAAGGCTTCCGTTTTTTCAGAAAGTTACTGTCTGATTGGATACAAAACAGAATTTGGGAAAACGTATTCGAGGTCTCGTGGTCCTGATCGACTGGACAGAACCAAGTTCTAAACATGGCGCGCAAATAAGGCACAGAAAAGACATCGGCGAACAGATTGCATCGATCCACAGTGTGGAACTAAAAATGCCAAGTATAGTCGTCATTTTCGCTGGAGAGACAGGCTGCAGCAGGTTGCCGCAAACGTGACGAGTGCTGATTACAAGCTCTCCGCCGAAGCCGAATGGCGGAAGGGTGGTGCGGCGTCGAGACTGTGCGGCAGGGCGTCCCTCCGTGCAACAGAGCGGACAAACCCGTCACGCCGTTCCGGCAATCCCGCGTGTCACCGTCTTGATCTGCCGCCCGACCTGGTCGCGCAGGTCAGCCAGCGTCATCGGCGCGTCTTTGACGAATTCGATGAACAGCATGTTGAGCGTGTTGAACACCACCTGGCCCAGCGCAAATGCATCAAGCCGGGGCGGCAGGTCGCCGCGTTTCTGGAGCACCTTGATCAGGTCGGTTACCTGGGCAGCAAGCCGGCGGTCGAGATCCGTATAATGGCGTCCGTTCGGCGTGTCCGGTTCCTGAATGGAAAGCGCCATCGCCGTGCGCCACATCTCCTTGCTGAGATATTCCAGCGAATGGTCGTAATAACCGGTGATCAGCTTCATCAGCGCCGCCTCGGCGCCGGGCGGCGGGTCGGCGACGATCGCCTTGCCGGCATCGAGCACTTCCTCGACTTCCATCGCGACGGTCGCGATCAGGATATCGCCTTTGGTCAGGTAATAATTATAGACCGTGCCGACGGAGACTTCCGCAGCTTCCGCCAGATCCTCGATGCGCACCGAGCGATAGCCGTCCGCGCGGAACCGCTCGACCGCTGCCCTCAGGATGCGCTCCTTGCGGTCCGCTTTCTGTTTTTCGCGCAGGCCCACCATGCCAAAACCGTAATGGTTTGAAGTACCTTAAGTTTTAAGTTGACATCAAAAATGAATGCCCTCAACTTTTTTCGAAAGCAGAGGGGAGACTTCATATGAACCGGATGATGAAAGTGCTGCTCGGCAGCGTCGCTGCCGTGGCTCTTGGTGCGACGGGTGCCCTGGCCGAGGAGGAACTGAATGCGCTGGTCTGGTGCGACCACACCGATCCCACGCTGATCGAGCCTTTCGAAAAAGCCCACAACGCCAAGGTCAACCTGCGCGAATACGAGGGCACCGGGGCGGCACTCGCGGTCCTCGAACAATCCCGTCCCGGCGACTGGGATGTCCTGGTCATTGACGGCATCGATGTGTTCCGCGCGGTCGAAAGCGGCCTGCTTGCACCCCTGCCGGACGATGCGCTGCCGGTGAGCGATTTCTTCCCCCAGGTCGTCATGGCCGAGAACAACAGCAAGGACGGCGTGACCTACGCGGTCACCGAAAAGTTCGGCTACAACACGATCTCCTACAATTCCGAAAAGGTCGACGCAGCCGACATGAACGACCTCAAAAAGGTCTGGTCGGAAAAGTACAGCGGCCGCATCTCCATTTATGACTATTACCTGCCGGTCATGGGTCTCGCCGCCATCGCGGAGGGCATTCCGACGGCCGATATCTCCTCCGACAATCTGGAGACGCTTGGTGGCGTACTCGGCGAGATGCGCTCGCGCGCGGCGTCCGTGGCCGGCGTTGTTGCGGCCCAGACAGCCCTGGCGACGGGCGAAGTCGATATCGTCGTCGGCGGTGGCGAATGGCTGACGGCCGGTCTTGCCGGCGAGCGGCCGGAACTCACCTGGACGATCCCGGAACAGGGCGCCGTGCGCTGGAGCCAGTCGATCGGCGTGCTGGCCGACAGCAAGAAACAGGGACTGGCGCTCGAATTCATCAAATACATCGTCAGTCCGGAAGGGCAGGCGCGGCTTGCAACCTCGTCCTGCTTCTGGGGCATGCCGGCCAATGCCAAGGCCGGCGACGTGCTGACCGACGATCAGAAGACGCTGCTGCGCTGGGACAGCCAGGAAGATTATCTGGCGCGCACTGAGCTTTATCCCGCGCCCGACACCGATCTCGATGCCAAGATGCAGGACCTGTGGCTGGAAACGCTCCAGCAGTGAGCCAGCCCCGGCGGAGCCCCGACCTGAAAGGATGGGGCTTCGTCTTTCCCGCGCTTTTGTGGACACTGGCCTTTTTTGTCCTGCCCTTCGTCGTGATGGGCGCGATGAGCCTGGCGATCCTGGACGGCCGCACGCTCGTCTGGGGGCTTTACCCGGACAATTATCTCGAACTCCTGGAAAAGGCCTATCTCCTACGCGCGATTTCCGTGTCGCTGGAGATCACGCTCACGGTGACGCTGGTTTCCGTGGTGCTCGCCTATCCGCTCGCCTGGATCATCGCCTTCCGGGTTCCGCAGCGCTGGCAGCGCCTTGCGCTGCTTCTGGCTATCCTGCCGTTCTGGACCTCCTATGTGGTGCGCTCCTATGCATGGCTTCTGGTGCTCGCAAGGGAAGGCGTGCTCAACCAGTCGCTGGTTTCGCTCGGTCTGATCGCCGAACCGCTGACGCTTGCCAACACGCGCTTTGCGACGGTGACCGGCTTCGTGCATTTCTTCGTCATGCTTCTGACGCTCACGATTTACGCCAATCTGGTACAGCTTTCGCCGAACTATCGCCGCGCAGCCATGGATCTCGGCGCCAATACGTTCCAGACTTTCCGACATGTCATCCTGCCGCTGACCTTGCCGGGCATCGTCACCGGCGCCTTTCTGACCTTCGTTCTGTGCATTGGCGACTACGTCACGCCGCAGATCCTCGGCGGCAATACCGAATTGACCGTGCCACAGGTCATCATGGTGCAACTCGGCCGGCGCGCCGATTTCCCGCTCGCCTCCGCGCTCGCCATCGTGCTGATGGGGATCGTCACGCTTGCCTATCTCGGCTGCGCCCGCTGGCTGAGGCTCGACCGGCTATGACGCGGTTTCTGCCCCTGGCCTATCTGGCGCTCGCGTTCGCTTTCATCTATCTGCCGGTGGCGGCGCTCGTCCTGTTTTCGTTCCAGGACGGCCGGCTTCCGGTGCCGCCCTTCGAGGGGCCGAGCCTGCGATGGTATGCCGATGTGCTGGGCGACGACGACATCGTCGAGGCGCTCGTCAATTCGCTCCTCGTGGCGCTCGGTTCCAGCGCCGTCGCCGTCATCCTCGGATTTTTCGCCGCCTACGGCCTTGCCCGGCACAGCCTGCCGGGATCGGTTTTCCTGCGCGGGCTTCTGATCGCGCCGATCACCGTCAGCTATCTGATTGTCGGCCTTGGGCTGCTGATCGTATTGCAACGCACGGGCATCGGGCTGTCGCTATGGACGGCGGCGATCGGTCATGTCGTCATCAACCTGCCGCTCGCCTTTGCCATCATCTACGCCTCGATGGGCGCGCAGCAGCAGAACGCCGAACGCGCCGCCCGGGATCTTGGCGCCGGAGAGGTTGAGGTTGTGTTGCTCGTGACCGCGCCGATGCTGATGCCGGCGCTGCTCGCCGCGTTTTTTCTGTCGGTGACATTGAGCTGGGACGAATTCATCATCGCCTTCCTGCTCACCCGGTTCGACATCACGCTGCCGGTGGAAATCTGGTCGATGCTTCGGTCCGGCCTGTCGCCACGTCTCAATGCCATCGGCAGCTTCGTGTTCCTGGTCTCCGTCACGGCGGTCATCCTCATTGAACTCACTGTCTTCGGGAGGCGGCGCCGATGACGGCCAGTGTCACCATCGATGCCGTCAGTCACTGGTTCGGCACGTTCCAGGCGCTCCGGGACATCGCGCTCGAAATCGAGGCCGGCGAATACATCACGCTGCTCGGACCGTCCGGCTGCGGTAAGACCACGCTCCTGTCCGTGCTCGGCGGGTTTGTGGATCCGTCTGAGGGCAAGGTTCTGATCGGCGGCACCGACATGACGCATGTGCCGCCGGCAAAACGCTCGACGACGACCGTGTTCCAGGATTATGCTCTGTTTCCGCATATGAGCCTGCGCGACAACGTCGCCTTCGGACTGCGCATGGGCGGCATCGGCCGTGCCGAGCGCCATCGCCGGGCGGATATCCAGCTCGACCTTGTCGGCCTCGCCGGGGAAGCGCATAAGCGCCCGCACGAACTCTCCGGCGGCCAACGCCAGCGCGTGGCGCTGGCCCGCGCGCTCGCCGTGGAGCCGGACGTTTTGCTTCTCGACGAACCGCTCGGTGCGCTCGACCTCAAACTCAGGCGCTCCATGCAGGACGAGTTGAAGGATATCCAGCGCAAGGTCGGTACCACGTTTGTGCATGTCACCCACGACCAGGAAGAGGCGATGGCGATCGCCGACCGGATTGTCGTGATGAATGCCGGCCGCATCGAGGATGCCGGATCGCCCGAACGGGTCTACAGCGCGCCGGCCACCCTGTTCGCCGCCGGCTTCATGGGTGAGATGACCCGGCTGCCCGCGACCGCCGGCGATGGTGGGGTCGAGACTCCCTTCGGACGGCTCGAGGCCGCGCCGCCGTCGGCCGGTGAGCTGGTCGTCTGCGTTCGGCCCGAGGCGGTCCGCATCGGTGCGGGCGGGTTTTCGCTCGGCGAGGCACGCGTCACCGACACCGCCTTTTTCGGCACCCACAACCGTGTCCACCTTGTGCCCGACGCGGTTCCCGATCTGACGATCGTCGCCTATCTTTCTCCGGCCGAACGTGTGGCGGAAGGCGACATCGTCCCGCTTGCCGCCGAGCCCGCCTCGATCCGTGTCTTTCCAGCGAGATGAACCATGTCCGATCCTGTTCTTGAACGCGCCCGCCCCGAAGACTGGTATCGCGTCGAGCCGAAAGCCGACGACATTACGCTGATCAGCGAACCCTTTATCCACGAATTCTACCGCTGCAACATGTGGCACGTGCGCGGCCGGGACCGGGACATGCTGGTCGATAGCGGCATGGGCGTCGTGTCGCTCCGGCAATGGGTGCCGCTGGTCACTGAAAAGGCGCTGACGGCGGTCGCCAGCCATACCCATTTCGACCATATCGGCTGCCACCACGAGTTCGAGGACCGGGCGGTGCATGCCGACGAGGCCGACATTCTGGCGGCACCCGGCAACAGCGAAACGCTCGCCGACCTTTGCGTCACCGACGGCATTTTCGACCGCCTGCCGCCGGAACCCTATACGTCGGAGAGCTATGTCCTGACCGCCGCACCCGCCACGCGGCTTCTGGCCGACGGAGACATCGTCGACCTCGGCGACCGGCATTTCGAGGTCATCCACACGCCCGGCCATTCGCCCGGCGGCATTGCGCTCTGGGAAGCGGCAACCGGCACGCTCATTTCTGGTGACATCGTATATGACGGGCCGCTTATCGAGGACATCTATCACTCCGACGCGGCGGATTATTTCCGCTCCATGGTACGCCTGCGCGACTTGCCGGTGCGGGTCGTGCATGGCGGCCATTTTCCGAGTTACGACCGCGAGCGCCACCTCGCGATCATGGATGACTGGATCGCCAAGCACACCGAGGGCTGATCCGCGAAACGAAAAGAGGAGCCGACATTGTGATACGCCCCATCCTTCTTGTCCTCGCGGTTCTGATCGCCAAGCCGGCCTATTCGCAGGATGTGATTGCCGAATATCTCACCTGGTTGGGGCCGCAGGATCTCGCGAACTCGCGCGGGGTTCGGCTGGAGTCTTTCGGGGCTGTGCTCGCGCAGGACCGGGCGAATTATCACCGTTTCGGAATTCGACAGGAACTGGATACCGGGGACCCGATATTCGGCGACCGCGCCATGCGCAGCGCGCTGCCGCGGCTTTATGAGGCCGGGCGACGCGTTGAAGCCTACATCATCGACGACGTCATGAGCGGTCGCGGTCATTATGTCTTCATCCGGGTGATGGGTGTCGGCGGCCGCATCACGCATGTGGATGTGTATGAGGGAGCCGGCTGATAAACGCGGGTCGGCAACGGACCTTGTAATTTCTACGCACTAATTATTGTACATTGGTACCAAGTTACTATATCAGGGCTCCGGACAATCACGGAGACCCTTGTTGTGACACCACGTATTTTGGGCTGCGTCGCGGCTCTGGCCGCTGCCTTGGCGACCGCCGACGCATCGGCCCGCACGGTCCTCACCTTTGATGCGGACCTGCAGATTTTCGACCTGAACGGCATCGTCAATCCGCTTCCCGCGGTCCCTTTGACGGCCCGCGTGACGGCGATTTATGAAGAGACGTCCCCGCATGACATAACACTCGGCGGCGGTCCGGGCGGCTCTCCGGTCGGCCTCGTCTACAACAATGCGACGGAATTGCTGCGCTTCGAATATTTCGACGAATTCGGAAATCCGATCGGTCAAACACAGGGACTGAACACGTCTATCACGACGCGGAACGATTTCCTGGGTGCAGAAGATTTCTTCGGGTTTTCTGCGACATCAATCGAAGGTCTCGACCCGTTTTACAGGATGGACCTGCAGTTCCTCGGCGACGAAAACTCCTTTTCCTTCCTGGAACTCGATCAGTTCGACGGACCGTTGCTGCAAGGCATGTCCTTCATCACGGCATCGATTGTCACGCTTGGCGATGGTGAACCGTTCAGTCGGATGACGTTCATTCCCCAGCGGGGGACCTTCACGTTCGATGTGAGCAAGGTTCCCGTGCCGGCGGGGCTCCCGTTGATGCTGACGGCAGCCGGCACGTTCGCGATGCTGCGCTGGCGCAGGCGCCGCGACCGACATTCTTCAGATAGGAACTGACCAGCACCCAACTGCCGAAGGCGTGACGGGATATTCTTGTGACGCCTTCGGCCCTTTTCCGCGAAACGGTAATTTGGTAAAAATGCTGCCCGGTGAATCGAAACGATCCGAAATGGCTGGGCAGTTTTGGCAAAACAGAAAATCGAACGCGCACAGACCGGCGTCCGCATCGAAAAACGGGTCCTCAAGGTCCTGAAGGCGATCGCCGCGCACCATGAATTGACGCTCGGCGATCTCGTCGAAGGCATCGTGTTGCACAGTTTCGAGGGCAAGGTGCCCTTCGATCCCGACACGCTGGCTTTCATCAAGCAGATGCGCGGCGCCTACGGCCTCGACCTGACGTCGGCCGACAGTCAGATACCGTATGACGATTAGTGCAGTCCCGGGTCAGGACCCGACGGCCTCACGGATCCAGGAGTGCAGGGCACTGAGCGAGTGCTCTGAATTGACGCCGCTTCGCGGGTCGAGCACCAGCGGGCCCGGGCGATATCCGCGGCTCTTAAGGCCGCGTTGCACCGATTCCACCAGCCGGATATCCTCTTCCACCGTCGTCGACCGGTCCTGAACGGCGAGCCGTCTTATGACCTCCGAGTCCACGCCATCCACCGTGTACCAGCCGCGCCACAGCGTGACCCGTTCCGGTCCGTCCGGCTGCCACAGATAGGTGTTGAGCACATTGCCGGGATAGACCTGGAACGAAAAGGTCGGCCACAGATACCAGGATGAATAATCGCCGGCATGCGCGTTCGCCTCCAGGTCGATCGGGTAGCTCATGCGCTCAAGGTTCTGGCATTCGGTCGTGTGGCGCAGGCAATGGCCCTGGGGCTGGATGTCATAGGTTTCCGGCTTGACGACGCCGGTGGCGAAGGTCGGATGGTTGAGGCTGCAATGGTAGCATTCCGAATAGTTCTCGACCGAG
>JANQQB010000053.1 GCA_028285165.1 Rhodobiaceae bacterium | reverse complement strand
CGCCGCAACCGCCGACCGACAAGGATCGCAAACCGGCGGCACGGCGCGACGAGCCTGCGGCCAAGGCCGCACTCAAGCCGGCGCGCCGTCCGCGCGCGGTCGAGGAAAAACCCGCCCGGCGGGGCGGCGACGAGCGTCGCCGGACCAAGCTGACCATCACGTCGGCGACCGAGGGCGATACGGAACGCAGTCGCAGCCTGGCCTCGATCCGGCGCCGGCGCGAAAAGGAAAAACGCGCCCAGATGCAGGTGTCGCGCGAAAAGATTGCGCGCGAGGTCACGGTCCCGGAAACCATCACGATCCAGGAACTGGCCAACCGGATGGCGGAACGGGCCGTGGATGTCATCAAGCTTCTTATGAAGCAGGGACAGATGCTGCAGATCAACGACGTGATCGACGCCGATACCGCGCAACTGATCGCCGAGGAACTGGGCCACACGGTCAAGCGCGTTGCCGAATCCGACGTCGAAGTCGGCGTCTTCAGCGAGGCTGCGGACGACGACGATGCGACCGATGCGCGGCCGCCCGTCGTCACGATCATGGGTCACGTCGACCACGGCAAGACGTCATTGCTCGACGCCTATCGCAAGTCCAACGTGGTCTCCGGCGAAGCCGGCGGGATCACCCAGCACATCGGCGCCTATCAGGTCGAGCAAAGCGGTCAGAAGATCACATTCATCGATACCCCGGGCCACGCCGCCTTCACCGCCATGCGGGCGCGCGGCGCCAAGGTTACCGACCTGGTGATCCTGGTGGTTGCGGCCGATGACGGGGTGATGCCGCAGACGATCGAAGCCATCAATCACTCCAAGGCCGCCGAAGTTCCGATGATCGTTGCGATCAACAAGATCGACAAACCGGCGGCGGATCCAACCCGGGTGCGCACGGAATTGCTGCAGCACGAGATCGTCGTGGAATCGATGGGCGGCGATACGCTCGAGGTCGAAGTGTCCGCGCTGAAGGGCACCAACCTCGACAAGCTGCTCGAAGCGATCCTGCTGCAAACCGAATTGCTGGAGCTCAAGGCCAATCCGGAACGCTCCGCAGAAGGCGTTGTGGTGGAAGCCCGGCTCGACAAGGGCCGGGGTCCCGTTGCCACGGTTCTGGTTCAGCGGGGAACGCTGCGTGTCGGCGACATCCTGATCGCCGGTTCGGAATGGGGCCGGGTCCGGGCGCTGATCGACGATCACGGGGCGCAGGTCCGCGAGGCCGGTCCGTCGACGCCGGTCGAAGTGCTCGGCTTCCAGGGCGCACCGCTTGCCGGCGACCAGTTCGCGGTTGTCGAAAACGAAGCGCGCGGCCGCGAGATCGCCGATTACCGGCAACGCCTGCGCCGCGACCAGGGACAGGCCCGGGCCGCCCGCGGTTCGCTGGAACAGATGCTGAGCAACCTGAATGTCAGCGGGCGCCAGGAAACACCGCTCGTCATCAAGGGCGACGTGCAGGGCTCGATCGAGGCCATTGTCGGCGCGCTCGACAAGCTGGCCACCGACGAAGTCGGCGCCCGCGTCATCCATTCGGGCGTTGGCGGGATTACGGAATCCGACGTAACGCTGGCGCAGGCCTCGGAAGCGACGATCATTGCGTTCAACGTGCGTGCCAACAAACAGGCTCGCGATCTGGCCGAAGCCCAGGGCGTCACGATCCGGTACTACAACATCATCTACGATCTGGTGGATGATGTGAAAGCATCCCTGTCGGGCATGCTGGCGCCGGAACGCCGGGAGACGTTTATCGGCTACGCGGAAATCCTGCAGGTCTTCAACATCTCCAAGGTCGGGCGGGTTGCCGGCTGTCGCGTCACCGACGGAACCGTGGAACGCGGCTCGGGTGTGCGCCTGCTGCGCGACAACGTCGTCATTCACGAAGGCAAACTGTCCACACTGAAACGCTTCAAGGACGAAGTGAAGGACGTGGTGGCCGGCCAGGAATGCGGCATGGGCTTCGAGAATTACCAGGACCTGCGCGAGGGAGACCAGATCGAGTGCTTCCGTGTGGAGGAGATCGAGCGCTCGCTCTAAGGCCGATTGGAAACAAAGCGACGGTCTAAGGTCCTAAGGCCCGTCGCTCCGCTTCGGGGTCGGGCCGGACTGGCCCGTGTCCCGAGAGCGATCGCCTTTCATTGGCGCCAACCAGTATCCGGCAGATGAGATCGCATTCCACAGCCGGTCTGACGGCGCCCGGAATTGCGCAGAAACAAAAACACATGAAACAACCTTCACAACGACAGCTCAGAGTGAGCGAACTGGTCCGTCATGCCCTGGCCGAGATCCTGGTCCGGGGCGATCTGCGCGATCCGCTGCTGGACGGCCAGGTGATCACCGTGCCGGAAGTCCGCATCAGCCCGGATCTGAAACAGGCCGACATCTACGTGATGCCGCTCGGCGGCATGGACCAGCAAAAGGTGCTGGAGGCATTGACAGCCGGCCGCAAACGCGTGCGCGGATTGCTCGCGAAGCGCCTGCATCTGAAATACATGCCCGACATCCGGTTCCGCCTGGATACGCGGTTCGACGAATCGGGGCGGATCGATGCCCTGCTCAATTCGCCGCGCGTCCGGCAGGATCTCGAGGCCGGGCCCGGTGAGCGCGAGGAATGATGCTGCCGGTCGATTCCGAACACCAGATGTCCGAGCCGCGCGAGCGCATGAAAACCGGGGGCAAGCGAATCCCGAAGCGGGACGTGCACGGATGGCTTGTTCTCGACAAGCCGACCGGCATGACCTCGAATGCCGCACTCGCGGCCGTCAAGCGGATCTTCAGGCCGAAGAAAGCCGGGCACGCGGGCACGCTGGATCCGCTCGCGACCGGCATGCTGCCGATCGCATTCGGCGAGGCGACCAAGACCGTGCCGTTCGTCATGGACGGCCGCAAGGTCTACCGCTTCACGGTCGACTGGGGCACGCAGACCGATACCGACGACAGCGAAGGCACGCCGGTCGCGCATTCCGATGTTCGCCCGGATGCCGCCGCGGTCGAGGCCGTCCTGCCGGCCTTCCGGGGTACGATCGATCAGATGCCGCCGCAATACTCGGCGCTCAAGATCAACGGCGAGCGGGCCTATGATCTGGCGCGGGACGGCGAACAGGTGGAACTCGAGGCGAGACCCGTCACGCTGCACCGGCTCGATCTGATCGACTGCCCTAAACCGGACCAGGCCGTGTTCGAGGCGGAATGCGGCAAAGGCACCTATGTGCGGTCGCTGGCGCGCGATATCGGGCTTGCCCTCGGCACGCGCGGCCATGTCAGCGCCCTGCGCCGATTGCTGGTCGGACCATTCGGCGAAGAGACGATGATTTCGCTGGAAAAATTAAATTCCCTGGCGCATAGTGCGCCGCGCGAGGACGACCTCGCGCTTTTGCTTCACCCGGTTGAGACCGCGCTGGACGACATCCCGGCCCTGGCCGTCAACCGGACGGAAGCGGCACGGCTCCGCAGGGGCCAGCCGATACTCCTTCGTGGACGGGACGCACCTTCCGTATCGGGACCGACATGTGTGATGAGCGCAGGCGCGCTTGTCGCCATAGGGGAAATCGATCGCGGCGAGTTGCGGCCCAAACGCGTGTTCAACCTGCCTGACGTGTCATCGCGCCGGGCCGATTTTCAAGAGGACTGACCGATGTCGATCACCGCAGAGCGCAAGCTCGAACTGATCAAGGAATATGCAACCAAGGACGGCGATACCGGATCCCCGGAAGTACAGGTCGCCGTGCTGACAGAACGGATCGCCAACCTGACGGAACATTTCAAGACCCACGGCAAGGACAACCATTCCCGCCGCGGTCTTTTGAAGCTGGTGAGCCAGCGCCGCCGGTTGCTCGATTACGTCAAGACCAAGGATGCCGAACGCTACAAGACGCTGATCCAGAGACTGGGTCTGCGCCGCTGACGGCTGAACCGGATCGCGCACGACGGCAATGGCTGTCGTGCCGGCCCGGATGTTGACCAACCCGAACGAAAGCCAACCATGGGGCAGGATTGCAAACCGCTTTTTCGGTCTTTTGAAAAAGCCGTTCGTTGTCTTGCCCATGGTCCGGTCGTTTGTTCAAACCTCAAAGGACAAAAATGTTCGACAAACACGTAGAGACCATCGACTGGGGCGGACGTCCCCTTACTTTTGAAACCGGGCGCATAGCCCGCCAGGCCGACGCCGCCGTTTTGTGCACCTATGGCGAAACCTCGGTGCTTGCGACCATCGTGTCGGAAAAGGAACCGAAGCCCGGCTTCGACTTCTTCCCGCTGACGGTGAACTATCAGGAAAAGACCTATGCGGCCGGCAAGATCCCCGGCGGCTTTTTCAAACGCGAAGGCCGTCCGTCGGAAAACGAGACGCTGACGTCGCGCCTGATCGACCGACCGATCCGGCCGCTGTTTGCCGACGGCTACAAGAACGATACCCAGGTCGTGCTGACGGTGCTGTCGCATGACATGGAAAACAATCCCGATATCGTCGCGCTGGTCGCGGCATCGGCGGCGCTCACGCTTTCCGGCGTGCCCTTCATGGGACCGATCGGCGGCGCCCGCGTCGGCTACACCAACGGCGAATACGTTCTCAACCCGCTGGTCGACGACATGGAGGAATCCGCGCTCGACCTGGTGGTCGCCGGAACCGGTGAAGCCGTGCTGATGGTGGAATCCGAAGCCAAGGAATTGTCGGAAGACGTTATGCTCGGTGCCGTCATGTTCGGACACCGGGAATTCCAGCCGGTGATCGACGCGATCATCCGCCTGGCCGAGCGGGCAGCAAAAGATCCGCGCGACCATTCCGCGCCGGACCATTCCGAACTGGAAGAAAAGATGCTGGCGTTGATCGAATCCGATCTGCGCGACGCCTACAAGATCATCGACAAACAGGACCGCTACACGGCTGTCGACGCCGCCAAAGACAAGGTGGTCGCAACGTTCCTGCCGGAAGACGAGGAAGAGCCGGCCTATACCAAGGAACAGGTCGGTGCCGTGTTCAAGAGCCTGCAGGCCAAGATCGTGCGGTGGAACATTCTGGACACCGGTTCGCGCATCGACGGTCGCGACCTGAAGACCGTGCGCCAGATTTCCTGCGAAGTCGGCGTGCTGCCGCGCGCGCACGGTTCGGCGCTGTTCACTCGCGGCGAAACCCAGGCCCTGGTCGTTGCGACGCTCGGCACCGGCGAAGACGAGCAATTCGTCGATTCGCTGACCGGCACGACGAAGCAGGCCTTCATGCTGCACTATAACTTCCCGCCCTATTCGGTCGGCGAAACCGGCCGCATGGGCTCGCCCGGCCGGCGCGAAATCGGTCACGGCAAGCTGGCCTGGCGCGCCGTCAATCCGATCCTGCCGGCGCACCACGACTTCCCCTACACCGTACGGGTCGTCTCCGAGATCACCGAATCGAACGGCTCCTCGTCGATGGCAAGCGTCTGCGGCGCGTCGCTCTCGCTCATGGATGCGGGCGTCCCGCTGAAGAGCCCGGTTGCCGGCATTGCGATGGGCCTGATCAAGGAAGGCGAGCGTTACGCCGTCCTGTCCGACATTCTCGGCGACGAGGACCATCTCGGCGACATGGACTTCAAGGTGGCGGGCACCGTCGCCGGCGTCACGTCGCTGCAGATGGACATCAAGATCGACGGCATCACCGAAGAGATCATGCAGATCGCGCTCGACCAGGCCAAGGACGGCCGGGTGCACATTCTCGATGAAATGGCGAAAGCCATCACCGAAGCCCGTCCGGAACTCGGTGAATACGCACCGCGCATCGAGGTGATGCAGATCGCCGTCGACAAGATCCGCGAAGTGATCGGGTCCGGCGGCAAGGTGATCCGCGAGATCGTCGAAAAGACCGGCGCCAAGGTCGACATTTCCGATGACGGCACGGTCAAGGTGGCGTCCTCGGACGGCAAGGCGATCACGGCCGCGGTCAACTGGATCAACTCGATCGCCGCAGAACCGGAAGTCGGAGAGATCTATGAAGGCACGGTCGTCAAGACCGTCGACTTCGGCGCCTTCGTCAACTTCTTCGGCGCCAAGGACGGCCTCGTGCACATTTCCCAACTGGCCAGCGAGCGCGTCGGCAAGACCACGGATGTGGTCAAGGAAGGCGACAAGGTCTGGGTGAAACTGATGGGCTTCGACGAGCGCGGCAAGGTCCGCCTGTCGATGAAGGTGGTCGATCAGGACACCGGCAAGGAACTGGAAGCCGCCGAATAGTCCGGCCGGTTCCTTCCGAAAAGACATTCGACCCCGGAAGTTCGCTTCCGGGGTCTTTTGTTTTGACGGACGAGACCGATCAGACAGTCAGGTGGCGCCGGATCTCCGTCTCGTCGAGATCATCGCGGGTACCGGACAGGACCACTTCGCCGCGGTCCATCACGGCAAACCGGTCGGCGAGGTCCCGCGCGAAGTCGAAATACTGCTCCACCAGAATGATCGCCATGTCGCCGCGGTCGCGCAGATAGGATATGGCCCGACCGATATCCTTGATGATCGACGGCTGGATGCCCTCCGTCGGTTCATCCATGATCAGCACCTTCGGCCGCGTGACCAGCGCCCGGCCGATCGCCAATTGCTGCTGCTGACCGCCGGACAGGTCACCGCCGCGCCGGCGCAGCATGTCTCTCAGGACCGGAAACAAGCCGAATACCTCTTCCGGGATCGACCGGTCGGCGCGTGCCAGCGGGGCGAACCCGGTTTCCAGATTTTCACGCACGGTCAGAAACGGAAAGATCTCACGCCCTTGCGGGACATAGGCGATGCCGCGGCGTGCCCGTTCATGGGGTTTCATGCCGTCGAGCACGGTTTCGTCAAGACTGATCGTGCCGGCGGCAACCGGCTGATGGCCGGCGATCGCACGCAACAGGCTGGTCTTGCCGACACCGTTGCGGCCGAGCACGCAGGAGACCTCGCCCGGGCCCGCGGTCACGCTGACGCCGCGCAAGGCCTGGGCGGCACCGTAGAACAGGTCGATGGCTTCCACACGCATCATAGTCAGCGCCCCAGATAGACTTCAACGACGCGCTCGTTGGCGCTGACCTGTTCGAGCGATCCCTCGGCCAGAACCGAGCCCTCGTGCAGGACCGTGACGCGGACGTCCAGGTCGCGCACAAAATCCATGTCGTGCTCGACGACGACAACCGAATGGGTCTTTGCAATGTCGCGCAAGAGCTGCGCCGTTTCGGCGGTCTCGGCATCGGTCATGCCGGCCGCCGGCTCATCGATCAGCAGGAGGCGCGGATCCTGGGCCATCAGCATGCCGATTTCGAGCCATTGCTTCTGGCCATGCGACAGATCGCCGGCCAGGCTGGCGCGTACCGCCACGAGGCGCGTCAGGTGCAGGAGTTCGGCAATCCGTTCCGCATCCGGCTCGTCAAGCCGCGCAAACAGCGTGGCGAATGCGCGGCGATCCTGTCGCAGGGCCAGCAGGAGGTTGTCGTGGACCGTCTGGCTCTCAAACACGGTCGGTTTCTGGAACTTGCGACCGATGCCGAGATTGGCGATTTCCGCTTCGCTGTGGCGCGTCAGATCGACCGCGCCGTCGAACAGGACATCGCCTGTGTCGGGCCGCGTCTTGCCGGTAATGACGTCCATCATCGTGGTCTTGCCGGCGCCGTTCGGTCCGATGATCGCCCGCATCTCGCCGGGCTCGATGATCAGTGAGAGCGTATTGAGCGCCTTGAAGCCGTCAAAGCTGACGGAAACGCCGTCGAGATAGAGGACGGATCCCTCCGCCATCTTGCGCCCGGGAGAGGCGAATTCAGTCATCACCGCCTCCCGCCCGGGCTGCGGCCGGTGTCAGCGGTGCCGGTAGACCGGTTTCAGCGCCGGTTTTGCGCCTTTCCGGCAACAGCCCCATCACGCCGCGCGGCAGGAACAGGGTGGTCGCGACAAACAGGCCGCCGAGGAAAAACAACCAGATTTCCGGAAATGCCACCGTCAGATAGCTCTTGGCCAGGTTGACCGCGACGGCGCCGAAGATCGCGCCGTACAGATAGCCCCGACCGCCGACCGCCACCCATATGACGATCTCGATGGAATTGATCGGGGCGAATTCGCCCGGATTGATGATGCCGACCTGCGGTACGTAGAGCGCGCCGGCAATGCCGGCGAGCGCCGCCGACAGGACGAACACGAAGAGTTTGTAGGCCTCCACGCGATATCCGAGGAAACGTGCCCGGCTTTCCGAATCCCGCACCGCGATCAGAACCTTGCCGAGGCGCGACCGCGTGATGGCCCGGCAGAGGACAAATCCGGCGGCGAGCGCCAGGGCCGAGGCCACGAACAGGCCGTTGCGCACGGCGCCGGATCTCAGATCGAGACCCAGAATGTCCTTGAAATCCGTCAGGCCGTTATTTCCGCCGAAGCCCATGTCGTTGCGGAAAAAGGCGAGCATCAGCGCATAGGTCATCGCCTGGGTGATGATCGACAGGTAGACGCCGGTGACCCGGGACCGAAAGGCGAGCCAACCGAAGGCAAACGCCAGCAGACCGGGCACAAGCACGATCATGATCAGCGTGAAGGCAAAACTGTCGAACCCGTACCAATACCACGGCAGTTCGGACCAGTTCAGGAACACCATGAAATCCGGCAGAACCGGATGGCCATAGACGCCCCGATCGCCGATCTGGCGCATCAGATGCATGCCCATGACATAGCCGCCGAGCGCAAAAAACGCGCCGTGGCCGAGACTGAGAATGCCGCAATAACCCCAGATCAGATCGACCGAAAGCGCGAGCAGCGCATAACAGAGATACTTGCCGAACAGGCTCACCGCATAGGTCGGTACATGGAAGGCGGAATCGGGCGGCAATTGATTGAGGAGCGGCACCAGGATCGCGATCAGCACGATCGTCGCGACCACCACCTGACCCGTCGTGTCGGAAACAAGCGCCACGACGATCGGACGTCTGGAAACGGAACCGGACGTCATCGATCAGGCCTCCGCCGCGCGGCCCTTCAGGGCAAACAATCCCCGCGGCCGTCGCTGAATGAACAGGATGATGAAAACGAGCACGAGAATTTTCGCAACCACCGCGCCGGTGAAGGGCTCCAGGAACTTGTTGACGACACCGAGCGTCATTGCCCCGACAAGCGTGCCCCAGAGATTGCCGACGCCGCCGAACACCACCACCATGAAACTGTCGATGATATAGGCCTGTCCGAGATTCGGGCCGACATTGGTCAATTGCGAGAGGGCGACGCCGCCGATGCCGGCAATGCCGGAGCCGAGCCCGAACGTCATGGCGTCCACCCATCCGGTATTGATGCCCATGGAACTGGCCATCGCCCGGTTCTGGGTCACCGCCCGCATCTGCAAGCCGAGCGGCGTCATGCGCAGGACCATGACCAGGACGGCAAAAACCATCAGACAGAACACGATGATGCACATGCGATTGTAGGTCAGGGAAAGCGCCCCGTTCACTTCGTAGAAGCCGCTCATCCAGTCCGGCGTGATGACCGGCTGGTTGAGCGGGGAGAAGATCGTGCGCACCGCCTGTTGCAGGATCAGCGAGATGCCAAACGTGGCGAGCAGCGTCTCCAGGGGACGACCGTAGAGCACGCGGATGATGCCACGTTCCATCGCAATGCCGATCAGTCCGGTGACGACAAATGCAGCCGGGATGGCAACGAACAACGAGTATTCGATGGCATTCGGCATCAATTGCTGCACGACGAACGTCGTGTAGGCGCCGATCATGAGCATTTCACCATGCGCCATGTTGATGACGCCCATGACACCGAAGGTGATGGCCAGACCGACGGCGGCCAGGAGCAGGACCGCACCGAGGCTGATACCGAAGAACAGGGTTTCCAAGAGGGAAAACAGGCGTTTGCGGCTTTCCACGACTTCCAGCGCCGAGCGAGCCTCGGCCGCGACGACCCCCTCGCCGGCCGCCAATCGGCCGAGCACCTGCCAGACATCAGGGTTCATCGATCCCGACAGGGCCTGCACCGCCTCGATGCGTTCGGCTTCGGTACCGATCTCGGTTTTCAGAGCCGACAGGGCAAGGCCGAGCATGGTGCGCACATCCTCGACCTCTTCGCGCTCCAGGGCGCGTTCCAGGATCGGCAGCGCATTGACCGTCGGGTTGGAGAGCATGGCCCGGGCAGCGATCAGACGTGCACCGGGGTCATCGGCAAACAACCGGAGCGACCCGATGGCGCCCTTGAGGGCCGCACGCAGCCGGTTGTTGATGGAGACCTTGCGGACGGCGCGCCGGCGCACGGTGCCGAGCGCTTCACCGGTCAGACTGTCGGTCAGAACGAATTCCCGGCCCTGCTTGACCGTGAAAACGATGCGCTTGTCGTCCCTTCGGAAATAGAGCGTGCCGTCGTTCATCGCCGACAGGATGGGCAGGGCGCGTTCATCCCCTGAGGCGGCGATGTCCGCGATCGCCTGCTGCTTGACGGAGAATGACTTTTCGGAAAGCTGAGCGACCGCTTCTTCGAAAGACTCCGCGGCTGCGCCGGCAGACAGTGTCAGCCCGGTCGCCAGAAAAACGGCCGACAGGACCAGGCAGATGCGCGTCAGGAAAACCATATCATCCAATCAATGCCGACGGGATGCGGACCGCGGGGCCGACAGGACAGAAAGCATGTCCGCATGGTTGGTGGGAGCGGGTCGGCGCGAAGGCCTGCCCGCTCCCTGCTCCAGTCCGTTCCCCTTTGGAGCATAGACTACGACCGACGCCACCCCCGTCGGCGCCGGTCGTCAGGTCAGTAGTTCTGACCCGAACACTTGCCTGTGGTGATGTTGAAGTTCCCGCAGGCGATCGGTGCGGTCCAGTCGGCGACCAGAACCTTGGATTCCGGCAGGAAATCCGTCCATGCATCGCCGATCACGCCTTTCGGCGTCTGCCAGACGGTCTCGAACTGTCCGTCGTCCTGGATCTCTCCGATCAGCACCGGCTTGGTGAGGTGGTGATTGGTGTTCATCACGGCGATACCGCCGGTCAGATTCGGAAAGGTGATGCCGTACATGGCCTGGCGGACCGTGTCGACATCCGTCGTGCCGACGGATTCAACGGCTTTGACCCACATGTTGAAGCCGATGTAGTGGGCTTCCATCGGATCGTTGGTCACCCGGTCCTCGTCGCCGATAAAGGCATGCCACTTTTCGATGAATTCGTCGTTGGCATCGGATTCAGCGCTCATGAAATAGTTCCAAGCGGCGAGGTGCCCGACAAGCGGTTCGGTATCGATGCCGGACAATTCCTCCTCGCCCACCGAAAAGGCGATGACGGGAATGTCGGAGGCCGCAATGCCCTGGTTGCCGAGTTCCTTGTAGAACGGCACGTTGGCATCGCCGTTGATCGTGGAGACCACCGCCGTCTTCTTGCCGGCCGAGCCGAACGCCTTGATATCGCTGACGATCGTCTGCCAGTCAGAATGGCCGAACGGCGTGTAATTGATCAGGATATCCTCTTTCGGAATGCCCTTGTCGAGCAGGTATTGTTCGAGGATCTTGTTGGTGGTGCGCGGATAGACGTAGTCGGTGCCGGCCAGCACGAACCGCTTCACCGATCCGCCATCCTCGCTGAGCAGGTAGTCGACCGCCGGGATCGCCTGCTGGTTTGGCGCTGCGCCCGTGTAGAAAACGTTCTTGGAGGATTCCTCGCCCTCATACTGGACGGGATAGAACAGCATGCCGTTCAGTTCCTCAAAGACCGGCAACACGGACTTGCGCGACACGGACGTCCAGTTGCCGAAGACGACGTCGACATTGTGAACTTCCAGGAGTTCCCGAGCCTTTTCCGCAAACAGCGGCCAATTGGAGGCCGGATCGACGACGACCGCCTCAAGCTGCTTGCCGAGCAGACCGCCCTTCTTGTTCTGCTCGTCGACCAGCATCAGGACCGTGTCCTTCAGTGTGGTCTCCGATATCGCCATCGTCCCGGACAGCGAGTGCAAGACACCGACCTTGATCGTTTCCTGGGCCAAAACCCCACCGGCGGTCATCGACAGGGCAAGCGCCGTGGCGCCTGCAAGCCGGGTCGCCGCTTTGGCAATCGTCTTCATTGTTCAACTCCTGAAGTGAATCATGCGCGTGTTGCAACGCAAGAGACATGCCAGAAGCCGGCTCACCTTAGGTGAAGCGCGATTTCTCTTTCATTAACAAAGTTTTAACGATTTAACCGCGGCTTCACGCACTGCTATCTCTGGTGCAGTGCACACAAATTTGCCCAAATTGTCATCAAAGCTTAAAATTTGGTCACGCTCATATCCGAGCCGGGGCGTGCCTGGGAGATCGGCGACCGCCGGTCCTCGCAACGCCAGCGATAGGACAGCCAGGACGCCCGCTCGGCCTGCCGCTTGGCATAGCGGCCTTTTTCCACGGATTCGGCGACACGGCAAAGGCGTTCCGTGTCGTAGTGCGGCTGACGCTCAAAGGTCTGGCAATGCGTCTGCCCGCCAAACGTCGCGCAGGCGACGAGGAGAAGCACATACATGGCGTTCCGATCCCAATCGGCGCGCCGGACTGTCGTTTTTTAAGAGCTGGGTTTTCAGTCGAAACCCGAAAAGCTCATCGCCCCGGCTGCGCTCGTCGCAACCGTACCGCAAGCCGGTGCCGGGCCCAAACGGCAGACCTCCTTGCCCGACCCGCCCGCGCGGTTATAAACCGGTTTTTCCGAATGCCACCCGCTACTCCCGCTCCGTGAGCCACCGCACTGGAGAGATCCCGTTGCCCCGATCCCAGCCGCTGATGATCACCGACCGCCTGATCCTGAAACCCGCAACTCCCGATCATTGGCCGGCGGCCTGGGCGATCCACCACGATCCGGATGTCATGCAGTACATCTTTCCCGTCACGGATTTCGATGCCCATCGCATGCGAATCCGACGCGGCATCTACCGGTCGCGCCGTCACGGCCTTGGCTATTGGACGATCTTTCCCAAGGCCACGCCGCTTGAACAGGTCGGGTCGGTGCTCCTGATCCCGCTTGAGGAAAAATTCCGCGGTGTCGAAGTCGGCTATGATTTCAAAAAGACGGCCTGGGGCAAGGGTTACGCCACCGAGGCCGCGATGGCGGTCGTTGCCTACGGTTTCGAGATCCTGCGCTTGCCGACGATCGTCGGGGTGACTCATCCCGACAATGTCGCGTCCCAGAGCGTTCTGCAGAAAGTCGGCCTGGTGCGAAAGGAAGACCGCGTGTCCTACGGCGACACCGGTCCGTATCTGGAAGCGCATATCGGATCGTGGCGTCCGCCATTGCCGATCCGTTACGGTCGATCGGCACGATAAAGACCTGCGTCAGAGCGGTTCCGGGTTGGCCCGTCGTCTACGCCGTCGGCCGACGATAGACCCAGACGCGGGCCGGCGGCACGTTGGAGACGATCCAGCGCGTCTTCTCGAGCTCGAAACTTCCCGAATCGCGTTTCACCGGCGGAGCGAAGCCATAGGAAAACTGGATGAATGGCGCGCCGGGCTCGAGCAGGTCGAGTGCCTTTTCGATCAGGGCACGGCGTTCGTGCGGCGGGCGCGACAGGAGCGGCAGGCTGGAGACGACAGAAGCGAGGGGACGGTCCGTCCCCATATGGCTGCAGGGCCGCAAGGCATAGGCATCGCCTTCGACGACAGACACGGCCGGGAACCGTTCGCGCATCATGGTGGCGAACTTGCCATTGTATTCAATCGAAACGATCTTCTCCGGACGGATGCCGCGTCGGATCAAGGCGCGCGTTACGACACCCGTACCGGGCCCAAGTTCCAGAACGCGCCCGGCACGCTCCGGCTCGACATAGGCGGCCATCAATTGCGCCAGTTTCCGGCCCGACGGCGCAACCGCGCCGGTGGTCAGGGGATTGCCCGCCCAGGACTTCAGGAACCGGACCTCGTCACGGACCTTCGTGATCAAGCGCTTTCGCCGGCCCTGGCCGACAAACAGGCTATGCGTCTTCATTCTCCTCCCCCACCGGTCGGTTGATAGAGGGATGACGACCGGCATCATGCCGAAGGAGGTTACTCTGACCTCCTTCTTGTTTTATGTGCCCAAATTCTCAAAGAAATCCTTGACGCGGGCGAAGAATCCGGCGGCTTCGGGATGATTTTCCTTGGACGATACGGATTCGAATTCCTCAAGCAGTTCACGCTGGCGCTTCGACAGATTGCGCGGTGTCTCAACGACCACCTGGATGTACATATCGCCAAGCTTGGTGGAGCGTAGCACGGGCATGCCCTTGCCACGCAAGCGGAACTGTTTCGATGTCTGGGTACCCTCGGGGACTTTCACACGGGTCTTGCCCCCGTCGACCGTCGGGACGTCGAACTGACCGCCGAGCGCCGCCGTGGTCATGGATACCGGCACCCGACAGAACAGGTCGGCGCCATCCCGCTGGAAAAACGCATGCGGGCGCAGCGTCACAAAAATGTAGAGATCTCCCGCGGGACCACCGCGGACACCAGCCTCGCCCTCACCTGCCAGCCGGATGCGGGTACCGTCCTCGATGCCGGCCGGGATGTTGACCGACAGGGTGCGCTCCTGAACCACCCGGCCGGTGCCGCCGCAAACGTCGCAAGGATCGGTGATCACTTCGCCGCGCCCCCCACAGGTGACGCATGTCCGCTCGACGGTGAAAAATCCTTGCGTGGCGCGAATCCGTCCCGAGCCGCCACAGGTCGGACAAACAGTCGGAGACGTGCCGGGTTTCGCGCCGGTGCCGGAGCACGCCTGGCAACTGGCGGACGTGGGAACGTCGATTTCCACCGTCTTGCCGGAAAACGCGTCTTCCAGATCGACTTCCAGATTGTAGCGCAGATCGGATCCGCGATCGCTGCCGCCCCGACGACCCCGGCCGCCGGCGCCGCCGAAAAACTCGTCGAAAATATCCGACATGGTCGAGGCGAAATCGTTGCCGAAACCCGGACCGCCGCCAGGACCGCCCATGCCGCCCTCGAACGCGGCGTGGCCGAAACGATCATAGGCGGCCCGCTTGTCGGGATCCTTCAAGGCATCATAGGCCTCGTTGACTTCCTTGAATTGCGCTTCCGCCCTGTCGTCATCCGGATTGCGGTCCGGATGGTACTTCATCGCCATTTTTCGGTAGGCCGACTTGAGGGTTTTCTCATCCGCGTCCCGCGAAACGCCGAGCACTTCGTAAAAGTCGCGCTTGCTCATCGAGAGCCCTTTTCATGATGTCCGATCCGGCTTGCCGGCGGAGCCGGGCTCCACCAGAACAGGATCGACGTCACAGCACCACAAAAAAAGGAAGCGCCGCATCGGCCGGTCAGGCTGATTGGCGCTCCCCGAACACAGGATTCGGCGCTTACGCCGACTTTTTCTGATCGTCGTCGACTTCTTCGAAATCAGCGTCGACAATGTCCTCGGAACCGCCCTGGTCGCCGGACGGGCCGTCGCCGTCGTCGCCGCCCGCATCCTGAGATTGGGCGTAGAGGGCTTCGCCGAGTTTCATCGACGCCTGGGCGAGGGCATTGGTCTTGGCGGCGATGTCTTCTGCATCGTTGCCCTCGAGTGCGGTCTTGAGATCCGCCATTGCCGCGTCGATCGTCGAACGGTCGGCTTCGGAGATCTTGTCGCCATGCTCTTCGAGCGTTTTCTCCGTCGAGTGGATCAGGGCTTCGCCCTGGTTCTTGGCTTCGACGGATTCGCGACGCTTCTTGTCTTCCTCGGCATTGGCCTCGGCATCCTTGACCATCTGCTCGATGTCGTCGTCGGACAGGCCGCCGGACGCCTGGATGCGGATCTGCTGCTCCTTGCCGGTGCCCTTGTCCTTGGCCGAAACGTTGACGATGCCGTTGGCGTCGATGTCGAACGTCACTTCCACTTGCGGCACGCCGCGCGGTGCCGGGGGAATCCCCACCAGATCGAACTGGCCCAGCATCTTGTTGTCGCTGGCCATTTCACGCTCGCCCTGGAACACGCGGATGGTCACGGCCGTCTGATTGTCTTCCGCCGTCGAGAATACCTGGCTCTTGCGGGCCGGGATCGTCGTGTTGCGGTCGATCAGACGGGTGAAGACGCCGCCCAGCGTTTCGATGCCGAGCGAAAGCGGCGTGACGTCGAGCAGGAGGACGTCCTTGACGTCGCCCTGCAGAACACCGGCCTGGATCGCGGCACCCATGGCCACGACTTCATCCGGGTTCACGCCCTTGTGCGGCTCCTTGCCGAAGAACTGCTTCACGACTTCCTGGATCTTCGGCATGCGCGTCATGCCGCCGACCAGAACCACCTCGTCGATTTCGCCGGCCGACAGACCGGCATCCTTCAGGGCCGACTTACACGGCTCGATCGTGCGCTTCACGAAATCGTCGACCAGCGCTTCGAACTTGGCGCGGGTCAGCTTCATCGTCAGGTGCTTCGGGCCCGAGGCATCGGCGGTGATGAAGGGCAGGTTGATCTCGGTCTGCTGCGCGGAGGACAATTCGATCTTGGCCTTTTCCGCGGCTTCCTTCAGGCGCTGCAGCGCGAGCTTGTCGCCGCGCAGGTCAATGCCCTGCTCTTTCTTGAACTCATCGGCCAGGTAGTCGACGAGGCGCATGTCGAAATCCTCGCCGCCGAGGAAGGTGTCGCCGTTGGTCGACTTCACCTCGAACACGCCATCACCGATTTCAAGCACGGAGATGTCGAACGTGCCGCCGCCAAGGTCGTAGACCGCGATGGTCTTGCCGTCCTTGCGGTCGAGGCCGTAGGCGAGCGCAGCGGCCGTCGGCTCGTTGATGATCCGCATCACTTCGAGGCCGGCGATCTTGCCCGCATCCTTGGTGGCCTGACGCTGGGCGTCGTTGAAGTAGGCCGGGACCGTGATCACCGCCTGGGTCACATCGGAACCCAGATAGGCTTCGGCGGTCTCTTTCATTTTCTGGAGCACCATGGCCGAGACCTGCGACGGCGAGAGCTTCTCGCCGGACGCCTCAACCCAGGCATCGCCATTGTCCGCCCGAACAATGCTGTAGGGGACGAGTTTCTTGTCCTTTGCAACTGTCGGGTCGTCGTAGCGCCGTCCGATCAGGCGCTTGACGGCAAACAGCGTGTCTTCCGGATTGGTGACCGCCTGGCGCTTGGCCGGCTGGCCCACAAGCCGTTCGCTATCGTCGGTGAACGCCACCATGGACGGCGTCGTGCGCGCGCCTTCGGCGTTTTCGATGACTTTCGGATCCTTGCCGTCCATGACGGCCACGCACGAATTCGTCGTGCCGAGGTCGATCCCAATGACCTTTCCCATATCTTCTCTCCTTTCGGCAGACCGCCCGGACCCGTAACGGCATCCGGCTATCGCCAAGACTCGTACTTTGAGACCTGGCCGGTCCCCACACCATCTTTGATAGTCGAATACGAAGAGCCTGCGATTGCAGGCGTATTCGGCAGGTATATAAGGTTCCCGGCCGAAGCGCGCAAGAACCGGGATCCCGATTGTAACAACCCGGTGATCCCGATAACGGCGCGGTCCCGAAGCCTGCGGTTGCCGCCGGTTCAGGCCGCGGCGGTCTGCCAGTCGGCCGCGTCGCCCTGCCGCGGACAGCGTTCGTGCCAGATCGTGCACCAATCCGGCACCGCATCGTCGGGCATCGCCTTGCTGACAAGGTATCCCTGAACCGCCTGGCACCCGTGATCGAGCAGCCAGCGGCGCTCGGCTTCACGCTCCACCCCTTCAGCCAGAACCTCGATATTGAGGCTGAGAGCCAATTGAATGAGGGCGTTTGTCAGGGTCGCCAGTTCCGGGTTCGTATCGACACCGGACACAAAACTGCGGTCGATCTTCACGCGGTTCACCTTAAGGTCCCGGAGGCTGGCCAGGCCGGCATGGCCGGTGCCGAAATCATCGAGTTCGATGAAGAACCCCATGCCGGACAGGCGCTCCAGATTGGCAATGATCGGTCCCGCCGCGGTTTCATCCAGCATGACCGATTCCAGGACTTCAAGACTGACCTGTCGCGGCGGCACGCCGGCTTCCTCGACGTCCCGGATCAGTTCGTCGACATGCTCGGTCCGCGACAGGTGCGACGCGGTCATGTTGAGCCCGATGTGACCGGTTTCAAAGCCGGCCTTGCGCCATCCGTTCAGGGCTTTCAAGGCCTTGCACCGCACCATACGGTCAATGTCGTCGCCAAGATCGAATTCGGCCGCGACCGGCAGGAACATGCCATTGGGGATGACGCCGCGGTCGGGATCGATCCAGCGGACGAGCGCCTCGAAACCGATCACGCGGCCGGTACGGATGCAGACCTGCGGCTGGAACCAGGGTTCGACATGGCCATCCTCCAGCGCCCTGCGCAGACGCTGGGCCGTCGCGTTGCTGGCTTTGAAGGCCTGGCGCATGTCTTCGCGGAAGAACCGGATATCCGATCCGTCTCCGTCCGCCGGCGAACGCAGCGCCAGTTCGGCGTCGAGCAGCAATTGATCGGCACTGGTGTCGCGGGCCAGAGCCGCAGACACGCCCATGCGGGCCGTCACCCGGCAGAGTTCGCCGTTCAGCCGCTTCGGACGGGCGACCGCGTCGCAAATCGAGCGCGCGAAACGCATCAGATCGTGCTTGCGATACAGACGCCGGCTGACGACGACGAACTGATCGCCGGCGATACGGGCAATGCCGTCCTCAGGATCGATCAGGCCGGCAAGCTCCGCGCCGACGCGCCGCAACAGGGCGTCTCCTGTCTCGACCCCGAGCGTGTCGTTGATCGCCTTGAAGCGATTCAGATCGATATGAAAGACCGCCAACGGCGCCTGCGTCTCTGCACTGTCGGCAATCATGCGCTGCAACGTCAGCAGCATGGTGGAGCGGTTGGGCAAGCCGGTCAGCGGATCGTAGGCGCCGATATCCGCCAGTTCGCGCTTCGTCCGTTTGGTCAGCGACCAGCAAACGCCGATCGCGGCCGCAAGCGCTCCGACAATCGACACGATGCATACCAGCATGGTCGCAAGGACCGTCGACGACAGGGCGGCGCTGCGCTCCTTCAAGGTGCGGGTCAGACTGTCGACCAGCGAAAACAGCAGCGCCGCATTGGCATCCACGAGCGCCGGATAGGTGGCGACGACCTCGCCCAATTCGATCTGATCGCCGTAATCGACATCGCCGAGCCCGCGCACAAGGCGCCCGGCCGCTGCCTGAAACCGCCCATTGGCGCCGCGATAGGTTTCGATGAGCCCGTCCAGCTTTGCACGGTCGGCGGTCGGCAAATCCGCAACAAAGACGACAGCGAGCCGCGAAATCTGGTCGGAGACGGCCTTGTATTGTCCGCCTTGCACCGGCAGGGCCATACGGTCCCAGCGATTGAGTTCCTGTCGCCCGGTCAGGCGGTGCCCGATGTCGACAAACGACAGGCTGGCACGCGCCGCCGACAGGGCATGATCGATGACCTGGGCCGGGACGCCGGCGAACCGCGGCGGGGTCGCGGCCTCGATTTCGGTCGCGCGGAACACGAGTCGAACGAGCGTGCGGATCGCCCGCAATCCTTCGGCATGGGTGCCCGATCCGGCCGCCTTGCCGAAGGCCGCCTTCAGCGCGCGCATCTCATCCGGGTCGCTGAACAGCGGTGCGGTCCGGTCGAGCCAGGAATGATCCCCGGTTGGCCGTTGGCGCATGGCCCGGGCCATAACCAGCGGACGCAGCGCGTCGATCGCCTCCAGTCCGCGCACCGCGCGGTCGGCACGCCGGACCTCCTCGTGCGTATCCGAAATCCACAATGCGGCAAGCAGCAGGCTCGGACCCAGCAACAGAGCCACGATGGCCACCAGCCATTTGAAAATCTTGAAGCGGTTTTCGGTCATCTGCACTCAACTCAAACCCGATTGCAGACAATCCCCCAACTGGATGAAAACCCGGTAAACAAAAATCGACCAGACCATGCAAAACGCCATTCTAACGCAAATTTGAGCGCAACCTAACCTTCATCCTGTCGATGAATACAGCGTCGGATTGCTGCCGCGGCTCCACAAAGGTCCGGAACTATTAACCGTGACCGTTATCAATTTGCTGGAACTTATCTCCTATACTGGCATTGTTTTTGGGAGGGAGCGTAATGGACGGTCTTGCTGCGTATCCGAATGACCGACACCAGGCGATCATGGACCTGTGTTTCGACGAATCCGATGACGACATGTCGTTTTCCAGGCGCCTTGCGCTGTCCAACCTGTGGTCCTCGGACTTCGCGGACCGGGTCATCCGGGAATACAAACGTTTCCTGATCCTGACCGACGAGGCCGGCCAAGCGGTTTCGCCCTCGGACGCCGTGGATCAGGTCTGGCACCTGCACCTGACCTATACACGGCATTACTGGGATCACCTTTGCCGGGAGATCCTGGGTTGGGACCTGCACCACACACCCTGCGGAGGCGGCAAGGGCGAACGCGAGCGGCAGGTCGAGCTTTATCGGCAGACGCTTGACAGCTATCGCGACCTGTTCGGCGAAACACCGCCGGTCGACATCTGGCCGGCGCCCGACCGCCGCTTTGTCGCGCGGCATGCCCGTATCGATATCAACCGCAACTGGATCGTGCCGAAACCCGAAACCGATCCGAGCGAACAAAAACGGGCATTGCAGGAGGCGCCTGCCTGATCGGCCAACCGGTGGCCGGGCAGGATATGCCCCGCGCCGGCCGTCGATCCGGAGCCTGAGTCGAGCATTGATGCGATCAGGAAAGTCCAGACGGAGCGTTCGACATGCCAATACGGGAAGATTCTGAAGGCACCATTCGAGCAAAACTGCTCGATCTCGACCTGGACATCCCCGGTGCCGCGCTGTCCTTCGCGGACCGCCTGGGACGCGAAAACGGCTGGTCTCGGGCCCATGCCGACCGCGTGATCGAGGAATACCGACGCTTTCTCGTGCTTGCGGTCGAGGCAGGCCATCCCGTCACACCCAGCGACGCCGTCGATCAGGCCTGGCACCTGCACCTGACGTATACCCGGGACTATTGGGATCGCCTGTGCGGCAGCCTGATCGGCAAATCGCTGCACCACGGACCGACCCGTGGCGGCGCCGAGGAAAACCGGCACTACCGGGCGCAATACCGTCAGACCTTGGACGCCTATCAACGCCTTTTCGGCGCGGCGCCGCCCAGCGATATCTGGCCGGAAGCCGATGTCCGGTTTTCGGGCCGCTACGAACGCGTCGACCGCAATGCCTGCTGGCTGATACCGAAGCCGACGCGGCTGTTTTCGGCTTTGCGAAGCCGCGCCAGCCTCGGGTTTTCCACGCTTGCTTTTTCTACCCTCGGCCTTGCCGGGCTGGCCAGTGCAACGGAACCCCTGACGACCGAACTCATGATTTGGGGCCTGCCCTGGTGGGTGGTGAGTTTTGTCTTTGCCGGCGTTCTTGTCTGGGCGCTTTCAGGCAAGTCCGGCAGCGATGGCGGTTGCGCATCCGGATGCAGCGGCGGCGGGTGCGGCGACTGACTTCCCGCTCGACGGCGGCGATACGCTATCGTGCCACACACGCGACCCGATGTCCCTCGGCAACGGAAATGTAGACGTAATCGGCACGCTGGTGCGCCGGTTCGGCAAAGGCATGTCCAGGCGGCGGTTCGCTTTCGGGATAGCGCCGGTCACGCACCATGCGCCTGCCGTCCGTGCCGAAGGCGAGTTCGGGCACAGCGTGCAGCAAGCGCCTGGAATAGGGATGACGGGGCGCTTCGAAAAAGGCGGCCTTGCCCGCAGCCTCGACGACGCGGCCATGCAACATAACGATAACCCGATCGGCAATCTCTTCGACGACCGCCATGTCGTGAGAGATGAAGAGGGCAGCAAAGCCCATTGCCTTCTGCAAGTCCGCAAGGAGCGCGAGGATTTCCTTCTGCACCGTCAAGTCAAGCGCTGATACGGGTTCGTCAGCGACAATGAAGCGGGGCCCGGAAACCAGCGCCCGGGCGATCGCAACACGCTGGCGCTGGCCGCCCGACAATTCGTGCGGGAACCGTCCGCCGAACCGCGCAGACGGCATGTGCACGGCCTCGAGCATGGCATGGACGCGATCGCGGCGTTCGACCCGGCTCAGAGTGCGGTCCAGCCGGAGACCTTCTGCAACGATGGCGTCAATCGTCATACGCGGATCAAGCGAAGAATAGGGATCCTGAAACACGATCTGCATGGCACGGCGCGGGATCTGCCGGGCCGGTCGAGCGGATGCGCCATCCACTCGGATGGACCCGCCGGATACCGGAACAAGATCGAGGATCGCGCGTCCGAGCGTCGTCTTGCCGGATCCGGATTCTCCGACCAGTGCCACGATCTCGCCGGGATGGACGGCCAGGGAAACGTCATCCACCGCCTGCAAGCGCGTTGGCCGCGACCACGGCCATGTCCGGCTGCCCTCAAATGCGACGGCAAGGTTCCGCACGTCTACGAGCGGAGCGACCCCGTCCGGCGGCGTTTCTCCCGCGCCATGTCTGGTTTCCTTTTCCATCTGACCGTTCGATCCGGGCAGCGCGTCCAGCAATGTGCGCGTATAGCGATCGGACGGCGCCGTCAGGATCTGCGCGACCGGCCCTGCCTCGCGGATCTCGCCGTGACGCATGACGATGACCCGGTCCATGTACCGGGCAACGAGCGGCAGATCGTGACTGATCAGGAGGAGCGCGGTGCCCAGATCGCGCACGAGTTCCAGCATCAGGTCCAGAACCTCCTTCTGGAT
>JANQQB010000050.1 GCA_028285165.1 Rhodobiaceae bacterium | reverse complement strand
CGTCAATCCGCTTTACCGGCGCGGCGATCCGTTGATCGTGCGTCGCAATTCCGAACCGGGTCCGCGCAGTTTCGCGATCGCTGCAAGCAAAGGCGCTGCCCAACTCGACCGCGCCCTTGTGGCCGCGTTGACCCATCCCGACGCCGAACTCCGCATCGACATTGAAAGCCTGGACGGCGGAGATGACATGGAGGCCGGCGCGCTGTTCGTGGTCGGCATGCCGATCGGCAACGACGCCGATATCTCGCTGCGTGCCCTCGATACGTTGCAGAGCGTCGATCTCATAGCCGCCGAAGACACGCGCACGATCCGCAGCTTTCTCGATCGCCACGGCATACGCTGCCGATCGCTCTCCTACCATGACCACAACGAACGCGGCCGCACCGTGCAGATCCTGGAACGCCTGGAGGCCGGCGACCGGGTGGCGCTGGTATCGGAGGCCGGCATGCCGCTGCTGTCGGATCCGGGCTTTCATCTCGTGCGGGCGGCCCGTGAGGCGGGCCATCTGATCACTGTCGTGCCGGGCCCCGACTCGGTGACGTCGGCCCTGTCGGTTTCCGGCCTGCCGCCGAACGATTTCCGCTTCATTGGTTTCCTGCCGCGCAAACGCGGCGCGCGCGAACAGGTGCTGGCCGGCCTGAAGCCGGCCCGTCACACGACGCTCCTGTTCGAGGCGCCCCACCGGCTGCTCGAAACGCTCGAAGATATCGGTTCGGCTCTCGGCCAGCGGGACATGGCTGTCTGCCGGAACCTGACGAAGTTCGGTGAGGAAGTGCTGCGGGGCACGCCGGCGGACCTTGCCGAGCGCATGGCCGCGCGCGGCCAGGTCCGCGGTGAGATCGTACTTGTGATCGCCGGCGCGCCGGAAGCCGGACCGGTCGGTGACGCGGACGGCATGGCCGACGATCTGGGCATCGACGTCCGGCGCCTTGTTGCCGAACTGATCGGGGCGGGCACGCCGGCCAAGGTCATCGCCGGCGCCCTGGCGGCCGCGACAGGCGTCAGCCGGCGCGACGCCTACGCGACCGTGACTGCGGTCAAGAACGCACTCGACGCCGATTAGGTCTTTTCGGCATCAACCGCTGCTATTCGGGTTTCCAGAACGGCGCGGCCTGCATCAGCGCGTTTTCCTGGCGTTCCAGATAGCCGGCCTCGCGCGACGCCTGGAGATAGGCGATCCAGCGCGGATCCGCCATCATGTTGGCCCGGCGCTGTTCGCGGTCTGCAGCGTTTTCATACTTCCAGATATGCACATAGGAATTGACGAGGCCGGTCTCCGTGACGCCATAAAAGAACGGAGGGCCGAGATGTTCGGTCTGTGGCGCCATGCCCATTTTTTCGTAGAGCGCCATGTGGTCCTTGATGGTTCCCGGTTTGCAGACATAGGTGCGCATGTCGAACAGCATCGTCGTTTCCTCCTCGCGGCTTTGTTTGTGGGGAGCGGAACAAGGTGGGTCTCGCGTGGCGAACCGTTTCACAGTGCCGCGTCGATCGTCAAGCCTCGGACCCCGGAATTACGCTATGTATAAGATGCGACAGGTCAGGCGTTCTGCCGATCGGCCCGGTGCCGCACCATGAACGCTGAAAGACGGTCCGTCCCGACCTTGTCGATGGTCAGGCCGAGTTTCGTGCGGCGCCACAGGACATCGTCTTCAGTGTGCGCCCATTCGTGATCCATGAGGTACCGCACTTCGGCTTCGTAGAGGTCACCCCCGAAATGCTCGCCGAGATGGTCCGCTGTCGTGACCCCGGAAAGGAGGGTCTTGATGCGCGTGCCGTAAAGCCGGAACAGGCGGCCAATCAGGGCCGGGTCGAGATTTGGGAAGGTCTGGCGCATGTCGGCCGCGCGCTCGGCATAGTCGAGTGCGGCGAAGTCGCCGCCGGGCAGCGCGCCTTTCGCCGTCCACGCCGCGCCCTTGCGGCCGAGCACGGATTCGATCTTTTCGACCGCCGCCTCGGCCAGCCGGCGAAACGTGGTGATCTTGCCGCCATAAATGTTGAGCACCTGGCCGCGTTCCGGATCGCCTTCGAGCCGGAGCACATAATCCCGCGTCGCTTCCTGCGCTTTCGAGGCGCCGTCGTCGAACAGCGGCCGTACGCCGGAATAGGTCCACACGATATCGTCCGGCCGGATCGGTTCGGCAAAATACTCGCTGGCGGCGTTGCACAGATAGTCGATTTCGGCCGGCGTGATCGCCACGGCACCGGGATCACCGGTGTAATCCTGGTCGGTCGTTCCGATCAGCGTGAAAGCACCCTGATAGGGGATGGCGAAGATGATGCGACCGTCGGCGTTCTGGAAGATGTAGCAGCGGTCGTGGTCATAAAGTTTCGGCACGACGATGTGGCTGCCTTGAACCAGCCGGACATTACGGGCGGAATTGTCCCCGAAGGCTCCAATCAGCACCTTGTCCACCCAGGGACCGGCGGCGTTGACGACGAGGCGCGCCTGGATCGTCTCTGTCGTTCCGGTGTCGGCATCGCGCACGCTGACCGTCCACAGGTCGTCTTCGCGCCGGACGCCGACCACTTCAGTGCGCGGTCGGATCGTCGCGCCGCGATCGGCGGCGTCGCGTGCGTTCAGCACCACCAGACGGGAATCGTCGACCCAGCAATCCGAATATTCGAACCCCTTGGAATAGAGCGGCTTCAGCGGTTCGCCGATCGCATCTTTCTTCATGTCGATCGTGCGTGTCGCGGGCAGCAGCTTGCGCCCACCGATATGATCGTAAAGGAACAGGCCGAGCCGCAGGAGCCAGGCCGGCCGCAATCCCTTGTGGTGCGGCAGCACGAAACGCAGCGGCTGGATGATGTGCGGCGCGTTGCGCCACAGCACTTCGCGTTCCGTCAGCGCCTCGCGCACCAGCCGGAATTCATAGAACTCGAGATAGCGCAGACCGCCATGCACGAGTTTGGTCGACCAGGACGACGTGCCGCTTGCCAGATCGTTCATTTCCGCCAGACAGACGGAAAATCCGCGGCCCGCGGCGTCCCGCGCAATGCCGCATCCGTTGATGCCGCCGCCTATGACGAACACGTCGTAGGGCTGGGTCCTTTCGCCGGTCATTGGCTCATCCCGTTTGCCTGTTCCGCGGCGATCTCCAGATGCACCGAATGGCTGCGGCAGAGCGTGGCAATGTCCTTGGGCGGCTCGGCATCCGTCACGAACGCATCGATGTCCGACAGGTGGCCGATGCGCACCGGCGCTGTGCGTTCGAATTTCATATTGTCGGCGACCAGAATCGTATGTCGGGCATGGGCCAGAATTTCACGGGCAACGCTCACTTCCCGGTAGTCGAAATCAAGCACGGCTCCGTCCGCGTCGATCGCCGAGGCGCCGATCACGGCATAATCCACCTTGAACTGGCGGATGAAACTGACGGTCGCCTCGCCGACGATCCCGCCGTCGCCCGGACGCACCAAGCCGCCGGCAACGATCAGCTCTACGGACGGCACTTCGCGCAGAATTTGTGCGACGTTGAGATTGTTGGTGACCACCATGATGCCTTCATGCCGGGCCAGCGCCATGGCAACCTGTTCGGTGGTCGTCCCGATGTTGAGCATGATCGACGATCGGTCAGGGATCAGCGAGGCCGCCCGTTCGCCGATCCGCCGCTTGCCGTCGGAGGCGAGCAGTCGGCGGGAATCGTAGGCGTAATTGCTGACGCCGGTCGGATAGGTGGCGCCGCCATGCACCCGTCTCAGCATGCCGCGATCGCACAGGTCGTTGAGGTCGCGGCGGATGGTCTGGGGCGTCATCTCGAAGCGATCGGCAAGCCAGTCGACCTCGACGCGCCCGAACTGGCGTGCGAGATCCAGGATGTCGGTTTGCCTGAGGCTGATCGGCTCCATAGGCGGGATCCAGGGCGGTTCCCCGCGGGCGTCGCGGCGGGGAAATCCGTATTTTCGGTTATGTTCGAGTTGTGCCAAGCTGGCTCAGATTACTTCAATAATCACCAAAATCGGCTGATTTAGCAATCAGAATTTTCGAATTATATCGTATTGACTTTCGTTTTCGTTCGTTTGATATTTTTTCTGTCATGCATCCGCTGCGCTGTGACCGCCGTTCCCGAGGAGCGGCGGTCGAACGGGGCAGGGGTCATGCAGGTGCCGTTCCGGCTGGTCCGGGGCGGGACCGCACGGCACGGGGCGGATCGTGACACGCGCGTACCAAATCCGTGGACACGGAATGAAGGGAGGAAGCCTATGCGACGACAGCTCATGGCTGCAGCCGCCACGATTGCCTTGCTGGCCAGCATGGCACCCGCCACAGCGGGCATGGAAGAGGCCGAACGGTGGATCGACAACGAGTTTCAGCCGTCTGCGCTCTCCAGGGAAGAGCAGCTGCAGGAAATGGAATGGTTCATCAAAGCCGCTGAACCGTTTGTCGGGATGGAAATCAACGTCCTGTCGGAGACGATTCCGACCCACACCTATGAATCCCAGACGCTGACCAAGGCGTTTGAGGAAATCACCGGCATCAAGGTCAATCACCAGCTGCTTGGCGAAGGCGAGGTTGTCCAGGCCGTTCAGACCCAGATGCAGACCAACCGCAATCTGTATGATGCCTACATTAATGACTCCGATCTGATCGGCACCCATTCGCGTCTGCAGCTCGCCGTCAACCTCACCGACTGGATGGCCGGAGAAGGTGCCGACGTCACCTTGCCGACCCTCGACATCGACGATTTCATCGGCAAGTCCTTCACAACCGGACCGGACGGCAAGCTCTATCAATTGCCGGACCAGCAATTCGCCAACCTTTACTGGTTCCGCTACGACTGGTTCCAGCGCGACGACCTGAAAGCCCGCTTCAAGGAGAAGTACGGCTACGACCTCGGCGTGCCGGTCAATTGGTCGGCCTATGAGGACATCGCGGAATTCTTCAGCGAGGACGTCGGCGAAATCGATGGCGTCAAGGTCTTCGGACACATGGATTACGGCAAGCGCGCACCCGATCTCGGCTGGCGCATGACCGACGCCTGGCTGTCCATGGCCGGTGCCGGCTCGACCGGTCTTCCGAACGGACGTCCGATCGACGAATGGGGCATCCGCATGGAAGACGGCTCCTGCAACCCGGCCGGTGCGTCGGTGAGCCGGGGTGGTGGCGCCAACGGCCCGGCTGCGGTCTACGCGATCCGCAAGTGGGACGAATGGCTGCGCAAATATGCACCGCCCGCAGCGGCAGACTATGACTTCTATCAGTCGCTGCCCGCACTCGCGCAAGGCAACGTGGCCCAGCAGATCTTCTGGTACACCGCCTTCACCGCGTCGATGGTTGCGCCCAAGAGCGAAGGCAACAACACGGTCAATGATGCCGGCGAACCGCTGTGGCGCATGGCACCGTCGCCGCACGGCCCCTATTGGGAAACCGGCCAGAAGCTCGGCTATCAGGATGCCGGCTCCTGGACCCTGTTCAAGTCGACCCCGGTCGATCGCCGCAAGGCTGCCTGGCTCTATGCTCAGTTCGTCGTCTCCAAGACCGTCGACGTCAAGAAAAGCCATGTCGGTCTGACCTTCATTCGCGACAGCACGGTGCGGCATGAGAGCTTCACCGAGCGCGCCCCGAAACTCGGCGGCCTGGTGGAATTCTACCGCTCGCCGGACCGGGTCAACTGGACCCCGACGGGCGTCAATGTGCCGGACTATCCGAAGCTGGCGCAGATCTGGTGGCAGCAGATCGGTGACGTGAATTCCGGTGCCTTCACGCCGCAACAGGCCATGGACCGTCTGGCCAGCGAAATGGACCAGGTCATGGCCCGCATGCAGCGTGCCGACGAGGCCAACAACACCTATGGCGGATGCGGTCCGCGGCTGAACGACGAGAAGGATCCGTCGGAATGGCTCGGCAAGGGCGGGGCGAAAGCCAAGCTCGACAACGAGAAGCCGCAGGGTGAAACCGTCGACTACGACGAACTGGTGAAGCGCTGGACCGGCCAGTAACGGTCAGCCGGTAATCGCCGAACCTTGGCCCGAACGCACTTGCGAGCGGGCCAAGGATGCCGAAAAGGGCCAGGATGCGGTGCACAGGCGTCCTGGCCACCCAAGGATCCGCATGGAGCAACCGGCTCGCTGATCCGGTAATGCCGCGGGCCATCCTGATCCGGACACCACTGACTGGGCGCTGCAGGGTCGACCATGCGAGATTTCGTCTGCCGCGACCGACCCGGGTCGGACAGACCGCAGGGCTCGGGAAGCTCCGACCCTCCGGTCTCGGCTGGAGACCTGGTCCTGTCATCGAACGCTTGGACGCATTATGGCGCTTGAACTGAAATCCGTCATGAAACGGGTCGGGGCCGACACGCACATCCACCCGACCGACCTCGTCTTCGAACGCGGCAGTTTCAACATCCTGCTCGGCACCACGCTGGCCGGCAAGACGACGCTGATGCAGCTTGCCGCCGGTCTCGAGCGTCCGACCGCCGGACAGATCTTTTTCGACGGCAAGGACGTGACCGGCACGCCCGTTCAGGCCCGCAACGTGTCGATGGTCTACCAGCAATTCATCAACTATCCGAATTTCACGGTCTACGAGAACATCGCCTCGCCCTTGCGTGTCGCCGGCATGGCGGCGGACGAGATCGACAAACGCGTCCGCACGATGGCGGACCTGCTGAAATTGGTGCCGATGCTCGAGCGCCGGCCATCCGGACTGTCCGGCGGCCAGCAGCAGCGCACGGCGATCGCCCGCGCGCTCGTCAAGGACGCCGACCTGGTGCTGCTCGACGAACCGCTCGCCAATCTCGACTTCAAGCTGCGCGAGGAATTGCGCGACGAATTGCCGAAGCTCTTTGCCGACCGCAATTGCATCGTCGTCTATGCCACGACCGAACCGTCCGAGGCTTTGATGTTCGGCGGCCAGACGGCGACCCTGTTCGAGGGGCGCGTCACCCAGTTCGGTCCGACCGGCGAGATCTATCGCCGGCCTCTGGATCTGTTGAGCGCGCGCGTGTTTTCAGATCCGCCGATCAACACCGTGCCGGTGCAGAAGGCCGCTGAGACCGTCACGCTCGCCGACGGCATTTCATGGACGGCGACCGGCGCCGTGGCCGATCTGCAGGACGGTGCCTACACATTTGCCGTGCGTCCGCATCATGTCCTGCCCACCGAAGAGGGGCAGCAGGCCATTGCGATCCGGGGCGAAGTCCAGGTCACGGAGCTGAGCGGGTCCGAGAGCGTCGTGCATTTCGACCTGCACGGCAATTCCTGGGTGTCGCAATCGCACGGCATTCACCCGTTCGAGGTTGGCAGCACGGCCGAACTCTTCGTCGACGTGGCGCGTGGCATGTATTTCGACGGCAACGACAATCTTGTCCTGGCCGGCAGCGAGGCAATGGGGTGCTGAGGGGGGAAGCATGGCAAAAATCAATCTGAAGGGTTTGCGCCACGCCTACGGCGCCAACCCGCAGACCGATGCCGACTGGGCCCTGAAGCGGCTCGATGTCGAATGGCAGGACGGCGGAGCCTATGCTCTGCTCGGGCCGTCGGGCTGCGGCAAGACCACACTCCTGAACATCATTTCCGGGCTGATCCATCCCACCGAAGGCCGCATCGTGTTCGACGACGAGGACGTCACCGACCTCGCGCCGGACGATCGGCACATTGCCCAGGTGTTCCAGTTTCCCGTCGTCTACGACACCATGACCGTCTACGACAATCTGGCCTTCCCATTGCGCAATCGCGGCGTGGCCGAGGACGTGGTCGACCAGCGGGTCCGGGCGATGGCGGACATGCTCGACCTGACGTCGACGCTGACCCGGCGCGCCTCGGGCCTGACCGCCGACGGCAAGCAGAAGATTTCGCTGGGGCGCGGTCTCGTGCGCGAGGACGTCAACGTCATCATGTTCGACGAACCGCTGACCGTCATCGATCCCCACCTGAAATGGCAATTGCGCTCCAAGCTGAAGGAACTCCACCAGCGGGTCCGCGCGACCATGATCTATGTGACGCACGATCAGACCGAAGCGCTGACCTTTGCCGACAAGGTCGTCGTCATGAAGGACGGCGAGGTCGTGCAGGTCGGCACGCCGATTGATCTGTTCGAACGGCCGCAACACACTTTCGTCGGCCATTTCATCGGCTCCCCGGGCATGAACGTCCTGCCCTGCGCGGTCGACAACGGCGAAGCGCGGATCGGCGACCGGATCGTTTCGACGGAAAACGCCGGCGCGGTGACCGCCGGCGCGACAGGGCTTGAAATCGGCGTGCGGCCGGAATTCATCTCGTTTGCCGACGAGGGCCTGCCGGTCTCCGTGACCAAGGTCACCGATACCGGCCGCTTCCGCATCGTCGACACGAGTTTCGAAGGTCGCTCGATCAAGCTGCTCGCAGGCGAGGGCACGCCGATCCCGTCCGAGAACGCCCACCTGGCGTTTCGCACCGACAAGACCCGGATCTACGAAAACGGTTGGATCGTGGCATCGGAGACCGGCGCATGAACAAGACCGTCAATCAGAAGGCTTGGTTTTTCGTTCTGCCGGTCGTCGCGCTGGTCGCCTTCAACGCCATCATCCCGCTGATGACGGTCGTCAATTATTCCGTCCAGGAAACCTTCGGCGACAACGTCTTCTTCTGGTCCGGCGTGATGTGGTTCGAGCAGGTGCTGACATCGAGCCGCTTTCACGAAGCGCTCGGCCGCCAATTGTTCTTCACCTTCACGATCCTGATCATCGAGGTGCCGCTCGGCGTGCTGATCGCGCTCACCATGCCGAGAAAAGGGCCCTGGGTGCCCGTCTGCCTCGTCCTGATGGCGCTGCCGCTGCTGATCCCGTGGAACGTTGTCGGCGCCATGTGGAACATTTTTGCGTTGCCCGATATCGGCCTGATGGGCCGCTTCCTGAACGAGATCGGTTTCGACTACAATTTCACACGCCAGCCCGAAGACGCCTGGTTCACCCTCATCCTGATGGATGTCTGGCACTGGACGTCTCTGGTCGTGCTGCTTGCCTATGCCGGTCTCGTCTCGATCCCCGACGCCTATTACCAGGCCGCCAAGATCGACGGCGCGCGGCCCTGGGCGATCTTCCGCTACATTCAATTGCCCAAGATGAAGCGCGTTCTGACCATCGCGATCCTGTTGCGCTTCATGGATTCCTTCAACGTCTATACCGAATTGTCGGTGCTGACCGGTGGCGGCCCGGGCAATTCCACGACGCTGTTGTCGATCGACCTCGTCAAGATCGCGCTCGGTCAGTTCGATCTCGGCCCCGCGGCGGCGATGTCGCTGATCTACTTCCTGATCATCCTGCTCCTGAGCTGGGTGTTCTATTCCCTGATGATGCGCAACGAGGAGCAATAGATGCGCCGGCTCGGTTTTCTGATCCCCACGCTCTACATCGTGTTCCTGATGTTGCCGATCTACTGGCTCCTGAACATGTCGTTCAAGAACACCAACGAGATCCTGGGAAGTTTCACCCTTTGGCCGCAGACCTTCACGCTGGAAAACTACATCACGATCTTCACCGACCCGACCTGGTACATGGGCTACGTGAATTCGCTGATCTATGTGGTGCTCAACACGGTCCTGTCGGTGGCCGTGGCCCTGCCGGCGGCCTACGCGTTTTCGCGCTACCGGTTTCTCGGCGACAAACACCTGTTCTTCTGGCTCCTGACCAACCGCATGGCGCCGGCCGCCGTCTTTGCGCTGCCGTTTTTTCAACTCTATTCCGCGGTCGGCCTGTTCGACACCCACCTGGCGATCGCCTTGGCGCATACCTTGTTCAACATTCCGCTCGCCGTATGGATCCTGGAAGGCTTCATGTCGGGCGTGCCGAAGGAACTCGACGAGACCGCCTATGTGGACGGCTATTCGTTCTGGCGGTTCTTCACCCGGATCTTCATGCCGACGATTGCGGCCGGGATCGGTGTGGCGGCGTTTTTCTGCTTCATGTTCTCCTGGGTGGAACTGCTGCTCGCCAAGACGCTGACCGCGGTCGACGCCAAGCCGATCGCTGCGACCATGACCCGAACGGCCTCGACATCGGGATACGAACTCGGCCTTCTGGCCGCCGCCGGCGTGCTGACCATCATCCCCGGTGCGTTCGTGATCTATTTCGTGCGCAATTACATCGCCAAGGGCTTTGCCCTCGGGCGGGTTTAGGGAGGACGCCATGGGTCTTTCTTGGATGGCATGGACCTGGCCGACCGCCGCCTTCTTCGGCTTCATCGCGCTTTGCCTGGTGTCGATGACGGTCTGGGAATTCTATGCGCCCGGCGGCAATCCGCGGCGCGGCGTGCTCGGGCTCGACACCACGCGCGGCGACCGTCTGTTCGTATCGCTGCTCGGCAGCGCCTTCATCTTTCTGGGTTGGCTCGGCCTGATGGGGCCGCCGCTCTGGATCCCGCTCGGCATCGCCGTGGTCTACGCGATCGCGGTCTTCCGTTGGGTCTGAGCAAGGCGTCGCTGTCGACCTGTCAGAAGGTCTTGGTGTAGAAGATGCGATCCTCGGGCGGCGTCGGGCCGGTCAGCCGCGATACCTCGACAAAGCCGAGGCGCAGATAGAAATCCGGCGCCTGGAAGGCGAAGGTATCGACATTGATGCCGAGCGCGCCCTGTTCGCGGGCCATGGTTTCCGCCTTCTGCATCAGCGCGGTGCCGATGCCGCGGCCGCGCGCCGCCGGATCCACGGCGAGCAGCATCACCCAAAGCCAGCCGTACAGGATCTGCCCCGCAAGGCCGCCGATCTCGGTTCCGTCGAGACTGGCCATCAGGTCGACGGGCTGCGGCTCGAACGGATACCCGGCGGATTTCGACGACGCACCGAGGAGCTCGCCGACGCGCTTGCGATGGGTTTCCGGATCGCCGGTGACGGATTCGACCGTGAGCATGGTGTGCGTTGCCTGCGTTCAAGCGTTGATGTGTTTGAAAACGATCTCCGGCCGGGAGGCCGAGAGCAGTTCGATCGTGCTGGTCGCGCCGCACGTCCGGTCGAGCAGATCGGCAAGGTCTGCCGCCGCTGCCTCCGGATCCCCGACACCGTTCGACTGGATCGTAACCAGGGCGGCTCGTGTGCCCTCGGTGATCGGACTGCGCGCGTCCTGATACCAGTTCCAGCGCCGGCACAGGACGGCCGACCCGGAAGCCAGCACCACTTCGCCCGGTTTCGGCGGATCGTTTTCCGCGTCCTCTCGGCCGAGCGGATAGAACGTATCGTCTTCGCGGGAAAATCGGAAGGCGACCGCATCGCCGATGCACGCCACATCGTCCGCGCCGATCGGCAGGACATGGTCCAAGGATACCGCGTTATAGGCGTCGACGAAGCCGTTGATGCACGCCAGCGGTCGGTCTGCGAGCACATTCTTGACGAGGCGTTCCACGGACGACCGATAGCTCGTTTTCTTGATGCCGAATTTTTTGTAGGCGTCCCGCCAGGCCGCTATGCCGGCAATTTCCGACAGGGCGCTGCCGGCATGGCGATCCCGGCACAGGATTTCGCGGCGGGCGATTTCCGCCTGGAGTGCATCCGGTCGTTCCGCCGGAATGGTCAGGCCGGTGGTCAGAACCGCCGCGGCCCGGAAATCAGGAAAGGTTTCCGCAAAATCGGTGATGGAAACGGTGAGGGACATGATGGGGCAGTGTAGAAGGTGGGATGGTAGTGTAAACGGTCTAGCATACCACTTTGACGGAGTCCGCCCCTTTAGCGCATGTGTCCAAAAATCGAGGCAAGCCGTTGCGGGTGGGAGAAGTGCAGGCCAGACTGTCACCCGCCGGCGACGACATCCCACATCAGCCGTCCGGGCATGAAGGTCAAGAGGCCGGCAACGACCAGTGTCCAAAAGACAAGGCTGAGCATGGTCTGACGGTGTGCCGCGACGCGGCCCTTGCGGATCTGCCACACCGCATGCGGGACCGAAATCAGCACGACCACGGACAGCATGTGGATCGGCGACAGGCCGAAACCGTTGCTGAGTTTGGGGTCGGGATCGCGGATGCCGAAGGAGACGAGAGCGGCCATCATCATGGCGACGACCCATACCGCGCCTGCACTCTTGTGAAGGGTTGTTCCCTTGGGCATGGGCAGGATTATGGCCGTTGCGAGGATCGCAACGACAATCGCCGCGAGATGCAGTTGGATAGCGGTCGAGGCGTCGACGATCGGATCGAGGGCCATGACAATCGGATCTCTGCGTTAAAGGGCGCCGGGACAAGGCCCTGATTGCGCATGCGACCCAGATGCCGGATGATTGCCGGAGAACGAACGCCGATTTCGTGAACGGTTATGACGGATTCGTAAAATGACGGCTGTGCAAGTGACGCTTCGTGAATGGTGGGGTCGCCTGTCCGATCCGCGCGTGATTTCCATCTGGGTCGCGGTCTCGATCGTCTGCGCCGTGGCCGGCCCGTTCGGAACCGGCGCATTGCCGCTTGTCGAGCGGGTTTCCTATTGGTTTGCGACGAACCTTTTGGGCGCCGCGACAAGCCTTGCCGTGATTCCGCTGGTCGTTGCGGCGGGCCCGCTTGCCGGGTGGCCCTTTTGGGGACGGGCAGCGCTCGGCTGCCTCGGTTTTGCGCTGGTGTTTTCCGGCATCAAGACGTCAATCGACGCAATGGTGAGCGGAACGCCGGAAGCCATCCATGCCTTTGCCGAACTCGCGGTGACGTCGGCGGTGATTGCGGCCGCGATCACTGCCGTCGTTCGCGTGGTCGAGGAGGTTCATGAGCGCAAGGCGACCCCGACAACGGCACCCCGTTTCCTGAAACGGCTGCGTCCCGAATTGCGGAACGGTCTCATCCGGCTCGCCATGCAGGATCATTACGTCGAGGCGCATGCGGCCGCCGGCAGCCAGCTCGTGCTCATGCGCTTTATCGATGCGATGGACGAACTTGCAGGAATGCAGGGCTGGCGCGTGCACCGGTCGCATTGGGTCGCCGAAGCCGGAATCGCATCAATCCGCCGGAATCAGGGTCGGACACATATCCTGACGGTCGACGGAGCGGAACTGCCGGTCAGCCGCACCTACCTGCCGGCCTTGCGCGCCGCCGGCCTGCTGCAGCGCTTTGCGGCGTGAGGGGATCGGGCGCGGGCATGGAAAGCGCCGCCGGCATGGTCGGAGGCTACAGATAGATCTTGCCGGTGATCCACCACTTGCGACAGCCCGATCTCCCCTTTCCCTTTACGTCCAGTTCGACGGTCATTCCGTTTGGATTTCATAAAGTGCATGAATCATGCATTTAAAAAATCAATTTTGACATCTGTCTTGTTTAGGAGTCATCGCAATTTTTTAGGCCTGAGAGCAAATAGCGGGAACTGAGAGACCAATATCTCCCGGTGCCCGCAGACCCATGCTTCTGCCGATGCGGATATGCCGGTACCGGTGCTGCCGCGCTTCCTGGCTGGTTGGAGGGCAGGTTATTTGTAAAGCCGGGCCATCTCTTCCCTGAAGTGCCGGTCGAACTCCTCTGGAGGGATCCAACCGGCGGGCGCGTCGTCCAAACGCTGACCGAGAAACAGCTTCACACCGGCCACAGCGTGCCAGCTTTGCGTGCCGGCCGAATGATACGGCCGCATCGGAACGCGGGTGCCGTCCTTCATGACCAGGTCCGGGCGAAACACGCCGCCCGCTATGCCCTGGCGCCGCGTTTGACTGAGCTCGGCGGTTTCCAGCCCGCTGAGCTTCCAGTCCCAGGTCTCCGATCCTTTGCGGCTTTTGACGGACAGATGAATGACGTCTTTCGATCGGTCCAAAACCACTGCGGATTCGATGCTTGTGAGTTTGACATAGACCAGCGCCAAGGGCACGAGCGCGACCATGACAAGTGCGGGGATCCACAAGCCTTCCCAGGTAAACAGGGACGCGCCGGCAACAAGGGCGACGCACCCGAACACCGCGCCGATCACCTTATCGCTTTGCGTGTCGGTCAGAACCAGTCGGTTGTCGGTCTTTTCCTGTATGTGCATGCGGGTGAATGGCTCATACGTTTCGGTATCGCTGCCGCAGCCTTGATCCAACGTTCCGGATTGCATCAGAGGCAGCACCATCGATCGGCACGCGCTTGCCGACTGGCATAGAGTGTCGGCTGCGTTGTGTCGCGACCGCCCACACCGAGCCGGCTCCGATCAACGATCGGGAACCGGTATCTGAAGATCGGGTTCAGGGCTGTTGCGCTGCGTGATTGTGCTGGGATTGGCACCGCCGAAAGCATGAACCACCTGCCACGGGAATCCGTTTTGCGCGTCCACCCAATAGGTGCTTTCAACCGGCGTGCCCGACGGGATCATCTCATAGGCCAGCGAGAAGCGATGCACCGTCTTGCCGTCGAGATCGATGTTGTAATCGCAGGCAATGTCACGCGCCTTGTCGGCCTGCTTTTGGAAATTGGCATCCCGGGCGGCAAGGTCCTCGGCCGATTGCTCGCTCAAAAGGGACCAGGTCGTGCCGGCATCGGTCGTCGTGTAGAAGCGGCCGCCATCCCACAGGCTGACCGGATTGCCGTTGGCATCAAGCGACATGCCGCGCCGTTCCGGTGTCGACAGGGCCGCGCTCTTGATCGTCTGGCCGGCCATTTCGGTCGTCACATCCTGGCGCATGGGCACCGGATGAGCGAAGTCCAGCATGGCCGCCCGGGCGTCAGCCTCGCAGTTGGCGGCATAGGCGGGCGGAATGAGTGCGACACCGACGAGGATCGTGGCGCAAGTGAGTGATCTGATCATATGTTTTTCGTCCTCGTCTAAGCCGCTAAACCATGTATTCTTCTTATGGATACTGGGGGGAAACATGGTCAAGATAAATAATGTCGTATTGCTTTCAGGTTTGATCGTCGGTTTGGCGACCGGTGCGCAGGCACGAGAAGTCAGTTGCAGCGTTGAGCGCAGTCTTAAGTCCGAAAACACGAACGCATCGATTTCGCTGACAATCGTGAACCGGTCAGGTGGGTATCGCAACATTATGTGGATCGACCACAGCGGCAACGCCGTGTCGTATAACGGTTTGAATGACGGTGAATCATACGTGCAATCGACGTATGTCGGTCATCCATGGATGGCAACGAACGGGCCCGGTGATTGCGAACGCATCTATGTGCCGCAGAGATCGGGGACCTGGACGATCAATCCATAGCGCATGCAACCATCACCGTGTCTCCGAGGACCACCGCCGCTGCGATGTCTGTCACATAGCGGCGGGTTCGGAATTGTTGTGCGCCGAGCGCCCTCTTGATTCCTGAGCGTTATTGCGTCGGCTCGACTTCCCGCTTCCCCTTCGCGTCGCGACAGGCCATATCGCTTGCATGCAAGACGACCTCGCCCATTTTGAAAAAGTTGCCCGCGACACCGTCGCCGCTCTGCCGCTGGCATTTCGTCCCGCCGCGGAAGCCGTCGTCGTCCGGATTGTCGAATGGCCCGCGCCCGACATGCTGGCCGATCTTGGGATTGCGGATCCGAGCGGGCTGACCGGCCTCTATCAGGGCATTCCGGTCACGGAGAAATCGGTTCTCGACACGGCGACGTTTCCCGATGTCGTCTGGATCTTCCGCCAGCCGATCCTGGCCGAGTGGCGCGACCGGGGCAACGTTGCGCTGGACGATCTGATCGCCCATGTGGTCGTCCACGAATTCGCCCACCATTTCGGCTGGAGCGACGACGACATTGCTGCGATCGATGCATGGTGGACCTGAGCAATTGTCGGCCTTGGCCAAACCGGCGTGCTGATACCAACGTCCGGTTCGAGTCTGACGCATTCGGCGGCGCGAAAACGCCGATCGCCGAGCTCGAAAATAGAGGTTGTTCGACTGTTGAGGATGTCAGTCCGAGGCCACCCTCAACGGGTGTGGTCAGCGAGCAGAAACCCGGCCGTGCAGGCGATCACCTTGTCTAGAAATTCCGGCTCGCGCACAGCGCCGAGGTCATGGCCGGCATCCAGGTCGAGAATTGTGGTTCCGGCTGTCCGACCGGCTTCGATTTCCGTCGCCAGCGCTTTGCCGTTCACGACGAGAGGGTCTCGTCGACCGGTCACGATCAGAACCGGCACCACCACTTGCGCGGCATCCGTGATCGGATCGCTGGCGACAAGTTCGGCAAAAAAGCCGGGTCGGAGCCGGGTGCCGTCGACAATCGCCGTATCGGTGCCCTGATCGTGTTGCCGCGCGCCTTCAAGGATCTTGTCGCGTCCGAAGATCTTGCTGTAGGTCGTCATCGGGTCCATGACCGGGTTCCAAAGGGCAAGTCTGTCGAACGGATTGTCGGCGGCCGCCGCGCGAAGCGCGACCAGGCCGCCCTGGCTGTATCCGAGCACGCCGAGCGATGCATCGAGGCCGTCAAATCGCTCCCGAAGCGCGGTCGCGGCCCGGGTTGCGTCGCGCGCCTGGCTGGAAAATCGAGTGTCCGCCCACTTGCCGTCACTGCGACCGGATCCGATGAAATCGATGCGCAGCGTCGCGATCCCTCTTTCGGCAAAGGCCCGGGCGGTGCGCGCAAACATGCCCTCGCCGCGGGCAACGGGGATTTCATTACGCGAGCCGGTATAGCCGTGCAGCAGCAGTGCCAGGGCACGAGGGCTCCCTTCGGCAGGCGCGGCAAGCGTCCCCGAAATCCGGCCGTCCGGCGTTTCAACGGTCATCGGTCTTTCTTCGGCAGCCTCATGGCGGACCGGCGCCGGCAGGCAAATTTCGAACGGATCGCTGTGCGCCGGGGCGACTGCGAAGAAGATCAGCGCAAGGCAGACCGCCAGACCTGCGCGGCCGCCGCGGCATCGAAGGAATGCTGACCGGTTTTCCATGGACGCCGCCTCTTCGTAACCGTCCGGATGACCGTCTGCCGGGGCCCACGCCCGCTCTGAGCGTCGTTCGTCCAGATCAAACCGATTTGATGGTTCGGACAGTCTGGTCGGATAATGCGCTATTGTTCGCTTGCGCTCCAGTAATCGGCGGCGCCGGCATGAACCGGATGACCTGGCGCTGAGGGTTCCGATCCGAGCCCGGCATGATCGACCGCCTGGGCGACGAGCCGGGCGTGTTTGTTCGGAAAGTCCGGCGCCGCGAACAAGAGGTAGCCGCCCCCCAGATCGGCAAGCGCATGCACCGGCGTCGGGCGATATCCCTCGAACGGAGCCATGGCGCGCGCCATTCTGTCGGCTTCATCGGCAGACAGGACGGCGAGGAACAATTGACCGGTGCCGATCAGCGAGGCGATGCGTTGGGGGCGGGGCCCTCGGGCGACGCGGGCTTTTGCTTCCGGTAACTCGGTTGCAAGGCCGGCGACCAGCGTCTTGGCCAGTTCATAGGTCCGCGCATCGCCGCGATGGGCGCCGATCAGGAGGTGTTTCTTCCGATAGACAACCCACTGGCCGTAGGGCGTGTGGGCGAGGGCAGGGGCCGCACAATATGCGGCACCTGCCATGGTCGCACCGAGAAAGCCGCGCCTAGTCGGCATCGTCTTCGACGAAAACGTCCTTGTTGAGAACCGCCGTGATCACATAGTTCGGCACGTCGACGACCTGGCCGACGCGCAGGTCGACGGCGACGCTGGCGAGAATGTAGGCCTGTTCGCGCGTCAGCCCATAGGTCCGCGTGATGTGGTCGATCATATGGACAAGGGCGTTGCGTGCGGCGAGCGTCAGGTCTTCCGAGAGTTGCGTCAGGCCGACGATCGGTTCGCTGTCGAGATAGGTGTGGTAGGGCGGGACCGTGCCGGCTTCCTTGAAGGGATAGCCGATGGTCTGGTGGAACTTGGAAGGTTCGATGTTCTTGATCTGCGCGCCGCCCTCGACCTGCGGGCTGGTGATCACGCTGCCGAGGCCCTTGCGGACTTCGGTCGTAACCGTCACGACGGCGCCGGTTTCGATTGCCGTGCCCGACACTTCGCCGTCGCCCTGGGCATAGTGCACGTCACCGACGAACAGGTTGCAGCCGTCGACGAAGCAGGGGATCAGGATCGTCGTGCCGACCTGCATCTGCTGCACGTCCATATTGCCGCCGTTTTCGCGCGGCGGGACCGTGCGCAGGCAACGGTCGGGATGGCTGCCTTCGTTCCCGCAGATCGCGGTCGGAAGCGCGCCGGTCGGATCCGGCGGCAACGCAATGCCGCCGACAGCGGCCAGGTCTGCCTCGCGTTTCAGCCAGGTGTCGATCTCCGGTTCGCCGGGCATCGTGCCGATCGAGCCGGTAAAGGCTTCGTAGGGGATGGCAATGCCGGGCATTGCGTCCGATACCGCATGGGTGCGGGATTGCCGCCAGCCGACGAAATAGGGCTCAGTGAACTCATCGCGCAGGAAGCCGAAGCCGGGAACGATCACCGTATAGCCGAACTGGTCGGGTTCGATGTCGACAATCGTGACGGCAAGCACATCGCCGCGCTCGGCGCCCTCGATCGCGACCGGGCCCGTCATCGGATGCACGCCCGACAGGTCGAGCGCGGCCACGTCGTCGGCATTGGAATCCAGCGTCAGGTCGCTGTCGAGCGCGTCGCGCGTTTCAAACACGATGAAGTCGCCCGGCGACGCGGTCGCAACAGCGGGTATTTCGGGGTGGTAGCGGTTGAAACAATTCGGATCGTCGGAACAGAAGGCTCCTTCCTTTTCGATGACGACTTCGGTTTTCCAGGTGACGTCGGTCGTATCGGCGAGCGCCGGAACCACCAGCCCGCCTGCGCACAGCGCCGCGAGCCCCCATCGTGCATGTCTCATATCGAACCCTCTGTTCTGCCTGCTTCCGTTTATACAGGCCGATCATATCCGCGCTCGCGGCGAATTGCTATTTGAAGAAATCGGGACTCTGGTCATTCGGCGCAACGACGTCCAAGATCCGGGACAAGTCGGTCAAACCGTCAAAATCTCTGTGTCGAGGTACTAGGCGGCACGTTTCGTGAGAAGGACGACATCCTCGTCATAATATGGCTGGCAGGGGTGTTCGCGGACACGGGCCCTTGCAAACTCGGTGTAGCCAAGCCTCCTGTAGAGCTGCATGGCGCGGGTGTTCTGCGAGTACACCTGGATACTCATGGACGGGTAGCCGGCCGCTGCCGCTCTATCCTCCGCGGACTGCATGAGTGCAGTTCCAGCACCTTCGCTTCGGCTGCCGGCGAACACCGCCAATGCGTTGACATACCAGGTCCCGACAGACAGCGCTTCAAGCTCCACGAACGGCGCAATGGGCGCCGGCAATTCGTTGATATCGCCGCTTGGGGCAGTATCAATCGGGTAACTGAGCACCATGCCGACAGGGCGTCCGTCGCGCACCGCGAAAAGCCCATTGCGAAAAGAGAATCCGCCTTCGGTCCGACGGGCGCGCGCGGCGCCGATGTCCAGAGGATTTTCGCCGTTTTCGCACGACTGGCTCCACAGCCATCGTGGAATGCCTTCACCGGCGATATCAATCAGTTTTGCAAGGTCTGCTGCGTCAGACTGGCAAGCAGGCCGTATGCTAAGTGTCGTTTCCTGGTGCATGGCAATGTCCTTTCGGTGATTGCCAACCGATGTATTTACGGCACCCGTGAAGCGAAAGTGATCGCATGGTCTGGATTACGCGCCTACTTTTGTGCTGGAATTTCAATGCGTAACCGCTGACATCGTGCGCAATCACACGCCGGAGCTTGCGAAAACTGGACTCGCAGTACAGTTGGAATTTGGGTGATGACAAAGAAAACCAACACGCGCACAAAGATCCTCGATGTTGCTGAGAACGCGGTGCTAGAGAAGGGCTTTGAGGCCACGTCCATTGATGAGATCGTGGCCGGTGCGCAGATTTCCCGAAGCGGCTTTTTCTATCACTTCAAGGACAAGAACGAGCTGGCTCGCGCGATGTTGGAGCGATACATCGACGCGGAAAACACGCTGTATGATGAACTGTTTTCGCGGGCCGCAGAACTCAACGATGATCCGCTGCATTCGATGTTGATCGGCCTGAAGATGCTGGCCGAGATGCTTGCCGATATGCCGGATGGTCACCCGGGTTGTGTCATTGCTGCGACCGCCTATCAGGACCGGTTGTTCGACAAGGGCGTCCAGGACCTCAACCGGGAAGCCATCCTTGGCTGGCGCAAGCGCTTTCGATCCATGTTTGAAAAGATCGCAGACGTCTATGAGCCGCGAGATGATGTGAACTTGGACGCGCTCGGCGACATGGTCTCAAGTGTCGTCGAAGGGGGGTTGGTACTGCAGCGCGCTTTGCGTGAAAACAATGCGGCCTCAGAGCAGATCATGCTTCTGCGCTCCTATCTGAAACTGCTCTTCTCTCCGAAATCATAGACTTGTCCGGATCTGCAGCCGGCGAGGTCCGATGATGGCCACACCGCAAGGCTGGCGCCGAACCTGGCGTGAGGATCGAACCAAACCCGCTCATTGTTTTGTAACATTCCGCAAAACATGGAGTGTTCGATACTTTCCCTGCAGATCCGCCGTTGAAAGGTCAGCTTGCGAAGGACCGCCTTTGACGGTGGTCCGACGCTGCGCAAGAGGACTCTCTGCGACGAGGTGCTGGGGTACGGAGTTATGGTGGAAAGGCGAGTGTCCGTTTTTTCATGCTGACCAAAATTGCGCGTGAAGCGAACCGGAGTGTCGAGAGCGTTTTATCGGTTTCAAAGACCGCCTTGGCTGCTTTAGCCCGTTCCGCTATAACGCATCCACGGTCGGCAGATACCGAGGCGTCGCTGCTCCTTTGGGAGAGCTAAACCTGCCAATAAGATCGAACGGCATTCCATTTTTCACACTGATGAGAGCGCCGCATCGTTAAGCCAGCGACCGACGATGATGTACCGGTGCTCGATGTGGAAGAACCATGCCGAAGCCCCCATTACCACTGCGCGCGGAAAATCTGACCAAGTTTGTGCGCGCACTCTCCAGACAACTCGGCGAAGCAAGTCCGTCGCATCTCACCCTTATGAACATGGCCGCGCGGGCGGCCGGCTATCAGAACATTCAGCACATGCGCTCAGCGCATGCGGCTGCACAAAGGCTGAGCCGTGCCGCCGATGATCCACCTCCCGATGCGCGGACAGTAGAGCGCGCTCTGCATCAGTTTGATGCCATGGGCCGTCTCAACCGATGGCCTTCAAAGCGCAGCGTTCAGACGCTTGCTCTCTGGGCGCTCTGGGCGACGTTGCCCGCTGACCGGTCCATGCAGGAGCGAGAGATCAACGATCGCCTCGCTCGCGAGCACCTGTTTGACGATCCCGCAACGCTGCGCCGGACGATGATTTCTTGCGAGCTTCTTTCGCGCCGCAGGGATGGAACGGATTACCGACGCATCGAGCAGGAACCGTCCGCCGAGGCGAAGGCACTGATCAGCGCACTTGGCGCGCGGCGCCGGGCAAGGCCGCCGGAAGTAGTGGACGCGAGCCATGGGTAAAGGTTTTGCCTTTGCGGCGCGCCGTGCGGAAAGTGGTCTTCACCGTTGGTTGTCTAATTCCGGCTTTCCAGTCAAGCTCTCCTGGACCCGTTTTGCTGTCATCCACCAGGAGCAGGGTTGTCTACGAAGTCGTCGCCGATCTGGTGTTCGGCTCGCTCCAGGATAGTGCCCATGTGTCGAAGCTTCCCAAGGTATTAGGCGTTGTTTCGGATCGTATCCGGCAATCAGCCAACGGTGCGGGTTCAGCTTGTACCGACGGTCTGGTGGAGGACAGTCAATCCGCCGAGGCGGATCCTTTCGGTTCCTTTCGTTGGTTAGGCTGCTGCTTTTTCCCTTGTTTCGATTGCAGGCCAGGCAAACACCTCGCGGCTCATCAGCATGGCATGCATGATCACCGCCAGCTTGCGGGCCAAGGCCACGCAGGCCTTCTTGTGGCTGGTCCGCTTCCTCAGGTTCAGAGCCCATGTCTTCAAGGGATGAGCCCGGCGTGACCGGGTCAGCAAGCTGTTGGCGGCGCCATAAAGCAGAGACCGCACCATGGTGTCCCCCTTTTTGGAAATCCGGCCGCTATAGTCCATCTCGCCGGATTGATTGCGCCGCGCGGTCAACCCCACGTAAGCCCCCATGGACCGGGATTTCGGGAACCGGCCGGCCTCATCGACCATCGAGACATAGGCCAGCGCCGTGACAGCCCCAACTGAGGGGACCGTCATCAGCAGACGACAGGCCGGGTCGGCCTTGGCCCGGGCCGTCACGGCCGCGTTCAGCTTGCTGATCTGCTTTTCGGTGGCCTCCAGGTGCGCCAGCAGCGGATCGATCATAGCGGCAAGATCGGGATGGTCCTGCAGAACCTCGCGAACCCGCCGCACAAAGGGGGCCGATCCTTTCACAAACCGAATGCCAAGCCCGCCCATCAGACCGCGGATCGCATTCTGAGTGTTGCAGCGCGCAGCAACCAGGTGCGCCCGCGCCTTCAACAAAATGCGTTGCTTCTGCGCCGCTTCGCCCTTGATCGCAACCGTCCGGTAAAACGTCGTACGAGCCATTTCCGCAAGCAGCGCCGCATCGTTCTCATCGGTCTTGTTGTGTTGCAGACGCATGATCGCGTGGGCATGGCGCGCATCGATCACCTCGGTCGGCAAACCGCGCTTGCAAAGCTCCCGCCCCAACCAATGAGACAGTGTCCCAGTTTCCAGAACAATCCGCTCCGGGCAAAGGCAATGCTGCTTCAACGCCTCAAACATCGCGTCAGGATCGGTCTTGACCTTGCCACGCGCCGTAACCTTGCCTTGCCCGTTTTTGACACAGTACGAAGTCGATTCCTTCGAAACATCCAGTCCGATATACTCTGCCATGGTCGCTCTCCAGTGCGTGGCCCAATAGGGCATTGCTCATGAACCCGTCTTATAGGCCCAGGAGAGCGACCGCCGGAATTACGCTATGTAT
>JANQQB010000044.1 GCA_028285165.1 Rhodobiaceae bacterium | reverse complement strand
CGCTGCCTCTTGCCAAGGGTTCGTTGGCGCGGCGCCAGGCTGTCCCAGTGCCGCCTTACCCCTGCATATCCGGCATTCGCTTAAAAAGTGAAAACCACTATCGTAAAAGCCGTCTGTCTTCTGCCGGCGTCCCGAACGATCTGCCTTGGTCGTCGCAGCGCGGAAAAACAGTAAAGAGCTTCCTGCCGGCCCGGAGCATGGCGGCGCTCTATGTCCACCCAGTCGGGTCGAGACGGCGCAGATCGGCTGTCGCGTGTTTTACAATCGAGGAGCCAGGCCGGATATGAAGAAAATACTTCTGATTACTTTTTTCATACTGCTCATTTCTATCGGAACCTTGCTGACCACTCTTTATCTTCGATATCCCAGCTCTGAAAAGAATTTCATTGTCGAAGTAAGAATCGATCACAACGGCCACTCCTATTCAGCCAAGGCGATTCAAAACTGGCTATAGAAACAAGGCCGACTTTCGGTTTTGCGGAGGTGAACGCGATCGGTCGCCGCATCTATGGCGAAGCGGTCGAAATCAGGATCGGCGATGACCTAACGCTGTTCGGGCTCATGCGGACCCAAAGCAGTTCGTATCCCAGGATCCTGGAACGATCATGTGGGATGAAATTCGATCGCAATAGAGGATCGGCTGACTATGTGCGCCGGATTGGCGCGTTCCGAGGAAAGTGCACCGTCGATGAAAAAGACCATCCGGCCTTCGTGTATTTTACTGATTTCGGCGTTCCGGAAACGATACGATATTTAGGCGATCATCCGGATGAGTTTGAAATCAAGACGGTTACGATCGAAACGACGAACGATCAGGTTGTCTACGACCTGGATGAAAGACACACTTGGATAAAAATCGTCAGCCCTTCGGTCCTGGATGTGAGAAAAATCCGCGATCCCGGTCTGCGAAATATTGATCGATCGCATTTCATTCAACGATATCCGGACTAGAAACCACCGTTTTCTTGCCGCCGCCCAAGCATGCGGCCGGGTCCACTTCGTTGTAGACTGCCGCAGATTCGGTGTATCCCTATGATCATGAATAGGACAGGGCGTTGAAATTTGTCCCGGCGTTGGTGTTTCTCGGCTTCTTCGGAATACCGGAGCCAATCTATGCGCAATCGCCGAGCAGCAGCACCCATCTGGGCGGACGGCTGTTTTACCGGGAGATCTGCGATGTGCTGCGGGAAAAGCCGGCCGACAAGATGGATCTTCTCATCAAGCCCCTGGTCACGGGGCCGAATGAGGTCACGGTCTCGCGATGGCGCATCAAAGCCGATGGACAGCACTTGAACCTGCTGGATAAAGACGGCACACAAATCGACCGGATCAGTGTCAGTCTGCCCGAAGGCGGCACTCCTATTGGTCTCTTTCGGCACAAGGGCCAAGCCGTCATCGTCCTCGCAACCCAGACCAGTTATCGGGTGGATCTGTTGCGAGAGGTCAACAACCTCTCGTTCGATGGCAAAACACCCTTTCCGACCTTGTTCGGGACGGTTTGCAGTTGGACGGATCAGTTTCGCGGCGTGTGTCCCCCGGCGTCGGTGTCCTTCAGTTCCGAACTGAAACTGGGCTTCACTTCAGGTTATGATCGCTGGGGCCAATACCGCAGCTACGCCGTGCGGGGAAACAGATTCCAACGGCTCGGATGGACCGATCATGCCTATGACATTCGCGGCCACGGTCTCGTTGCCCTGAAGTACAAGTCACAACGCTACTTCCTTTTCGACGGAACACGCTTCAACCCCTGTGCGCCGTGAGATCTGGATAACGGTGACAGTTTACTAAATCCCTTTTCTGTAGCACCATGGCGTCATGGCCCGTCTCGCCCGCATCGTCATTCCCGGTCTCCCCCACCACGTCACGCAGCGCGGCAATCGCGGCGAACGCACGTTCTTCAAAGACGATGATTATGCGCTCTATCTCGACCTGCTTGCGGAGAGCAAAACCAAAGCCGGAAGCGAGATCTGGGCCTATTGCCTGATGCCCAACCACGTCCACCTGATTGTCGTGCCGTCTGAAGAGGACGGCCTCCGGCGCACCGTTTCAGACCTGCATCGGCGCTATACCGGCTACATCAATGCGCGGGCCCGCACGACGGGCCATCTCTGGCAGGGCCGCTACGGGTCGGTGGTGATGGATGAAGAGCACCTGGTCACCGCCCTGCACCATGTCTCGCATAACCCGGTCCGCGCAGGGCTCGTCAAACACGCCGAGGACTGGCCCTGGTCGAGTGCGCGGGCGCACCTTGCCGGCAAAGACGACAAGGTCGTCACCGTCAAACCGGCGCTCGACCGTGTCGGCGATTTCGCCGCCTTCCTCGACACACCGGTCGACCCGGACGACGCCTATGCGGCGCTGCGTCGGGCGGAAACCGTCGGACGACCGATCGGCAGCGATGCATGGCTGGAGGATCTGGAGACCCGAACCGGGCGACCCTTGAAACCCGGCAAGCGGGGGCCGAAGCCGAAAGCTCAAAAAGGCGCTTAGTACATTGCCACCGTAATCCCAGTGACGCCCCATAGGCCCCGTCGCTCGTGGATAGAGTCGCCCACTTGCCCACACCAATCCGTCATTACCCGATTTATTCGGGTAATCTAAGCGACCGCTCGCGAAAGGCCACGCGTCAATTCCCGTGGCATTGAGTTCCACCGGTTCCGGAACAAGGATGGGGGCACCCCATCCGGCTGCGCCGCTGGATCACCCGAAAAATTCGGGTGATGACGGATAGGGGGTCCGTTCGCACACAGACTGCGATGTCGCGTAGCCCCCTTCTGTCGACACAAGGATGATTGAATGTGACCGAGGCTGATCGTCGGCTGGCATGACATGGAGCGCGACGGGCAAAGGAGCCAAAATCGCCCTCATGAGACAAAGCCCCTCACCCATTCGACGACGCCAAGTTGGCGCGCCATGAGGTAGACCGGGACAAATATGACCAACACAAGGAACCTGCGCTTAAGGTTAGACACATAGTCCCTGTAGTGTGAGACCAGCGCCTTCTTGACAAACTTCTTCTGGTTCGCCGCCTGCAGGGACGCCACCAGACCGGCATCCCGGGCGGTGGAAAGCGCATCGTTCAGATAGATGACGATGGTGCGACACGTCCGGGTCTTTGGCGAGTCGATCTCCAGAAAACCGTTTCTGAGAAGAAACAGACCGGCTCGAAGGTAGAGGCGCTTTTCTTCAAGCGACGCAAAGCGGTAGCCGGAGAGCGGTTCGAAGCGGGGCACGTATTGGATCGTATGCAGCCGACCTTCCGGCGTGCGCTCGTAATAGACGTCGACAACGAATTCCAGTTTCTTGCCAAAGAAATCGAGAACGATCGCACGGCTGCGACCGGCATTGGCCTCTTCGACCGACACAACATGCACATCCGGATCACCCCAATGCCAGGACCCGTCCTCGCGCCGGTCGAACCGCCAGGACGGATCGGGCTGCCAGTCGATGTCCTCCTTTGGAAGCCAGGACTCTTCGGCGCCTTTGATGAGTAAGCCGGATTTTTGGTCTGAGGGATTTGGGTTGTTCATGGTTACAGCCACAGACTTATGGTGATCCCGATCCGGCCGGGTCGATAAGAAACATATATTCATCCCGTTCGAAGAAAATCGAAGGCTCTCCCCAAGTCCTGTGAGGACCCACTACATCGACGCCGTTCACGACGACGGGTTTCTTTTTCCTCGCGAATTCAGAATCGAAGCGATGTGGGTTCAAATCGTAAGGAGCATCACCGCCACAGGCGAGAAATCCTCGTGTTCGGTTGCTATCGATCAGTAGGTTCCGCGGATACCGGCTCGTAGGCTCTAAGAGCTTTCTATCCAGAGAACGCGAAATTGGTAGTAACGGATAGACTTCGTAAGGAACAGTGTGCTCAAATTGTTTGTATAGAGTCCCACCCCCTCCCCAACGAGGCAGACCGGAAGTTCCAGCATAAAGTATCGTTCCACCTGGCGCCAAATTTTTGAATTCTTTCCCGTTAGGAAATTCTCCTCTTTCCATTATTTTGAATATTTCTGTAATACTTTTTTCTATGTACCAGTATTTATGTTCTTGATTTTTTCGAAAGCTTTGAAATTCCCGCCTTATATTATTCGGTATCTTCAATCTGACATATCCAGAACATTGCCTTGCTAAAATACGCTTCGCGGTATCAGATGAAACATTCGGATTACGGCGGCTTGACGGTTCAGCGTAGTTTACACCCCAAGGTGTCGTAATCATCCCGACCGGCTCAAAGTCCTTAGCCGATGCCTCCCGCCAAGCCTCCCAATCCGCGCGTGTCGCCGCTGAGATGCGCGCTTCGTGGAACTCAAGCTGGGATGACTCGCTCTCATAAGCGTCCCAGGTTGCGTATCCCCACCCAAACGTCATGTCGTCGACGTCGTCGAACCAGATCGCCATCGGAAACAAGTCCTCCGGCGCCTGACCGTTCTCCGTCGTCTCGCCTCTGCACGCGTTGATCGTGCGCACCATGACGGCGCCGCCGCTCTTCGTCGGCAGCATCATCGCCTTCGGCGCATAGGTGCTGTCATCCGACCGGTCGCCGCCGCGGTAGCTCGTAATGCGGATGTTACAGGCGACCACATAGTCGAAGACCAGCGGCTCGCCCTTGTGCGAATAGCGGGCCGTGAAGCGGTAGAAATAGCCGAGCGGGCGGGTGTCGACCGCCTTGGTCATGCTTATCGACCCGCCGGTCAGGACGAAGGCCAGAACGGCGAGCGGCTGGCGGAATACAAAGACGAGGCCGGCAACAAGAACGATCAAAAGGGCGCCCTTGAGCCAGCTGGCGCCACCTCCTTTCTTGCTGTTTGATCGTCCGGGCATGTTGCGCTGTGTTTCACCAAAGGTTCGTCGACGCGGCGCCGGCCTGTCCCGATGTCGCAGCTTCCCTGCTTATCCGGAATTCTCTTAAAAAGTGAAAATTGCCCTGAAGAAAACTCCGGCGTTCCATTCAGGTTTGGGTAAACAGGGCATCGAGGCGGCACGGCGATGTGCTGCTGCCCGCCTCTCCAACCTAGAGTCCCCAGGCGTGTGCGGGGATTTCTTCGATGATGGTCGGGTGGCAGGTGTCGGGCGTCATGCAGCAAGGTTTGCGGCCACCGTAAGTGCCGGGTGGGTTCGGTCCCGAAGACAGAGGTTCGGAAGACGGTTTTGGTTTCGGGTCGGCACCCTTCGGCTGTGCCGGCCCTTCTGTCTCAATTGCGTCGCTTCCCCCGCGCCGGCTTCGCCCGGCTCGTCCGGGCGACCCGGCGGTTTCGCCGAACCAGTAGCGTGTAGCCAATTCGAAGAAATAAATTTAGTCAGTCAACCACCTTATTTACATTAATATACTGAAATATATAGATATACCAGAACGCCCAGATACCGAATGTCGCGCTTAAGGACGATCACATGCGCCCGATAGGCTGGATCCACCGGTCAAGCCGTCGGATGACGGGTTGGGGGTGACGGGTGGCGGGTGGCGTTTTCTATTCGATGCCTTGCGCGTGCCAAACAGCCTTTACTGCTCAGCCCTGCGCGTGCCGGACTGGCTTCCCGCGCTGTCCCCTACACCGTCATCGCCCGGCTTGACCGGGCGACCCAGCGGCGGCGGTTAATGGACTTGGCAGTAGCATCCGCCGATCTAACCATCGGATGACAGATTGGGGTTGGTGGCGTTTTCATTTCGATGCCTTGCACACGCCAAACAGGATTTGCTGCTCAGCCCTGCGCGTGCCGGACTGGCTTCCCGCGCCATCCCCTACACCGTCATCGCCCGGCTTGACCGGGCGACCCAGCGGCGCCGGCTTCTCGACCAGTGCCTTGGGTCTCCCGAAGTCGGCAAGGTCCGGTGTCGGGGTGCGCACCCCATTGCAACACCCCTCTTCCCTGACCTCCCCTGACCTAAGCCCGCGCCGCCGCAACCCGCTCCGGCGTGAACGGCACATGGCGCAGGCGGGCGCCTGTCAGGGCGTGGAAGGCGTTGGCGATCGCCGGGGCGACCATCGGCGTGCCGACTTCGCCGATTGCCGTCGGCGGGCCGTCGGTCGGTTCCAGGTCGAGCGCGATTTCCGGCACTTCATTGGCGCGCAGGATCTCGTAATCGTAGAAATTGCTTTGCTCGACCTCGCCGTTGCGGATCGTCACGCGTTCCTTCAGCGCGCTGCTGACGCCGAACACGATGCCGCCCTCAATCTGCGCCCGGGCGTTGTCGGGTGCGACGATCAGGCCGGCGTCGACAGCGGCCGTAAAGCGGTGGACGCGGATCGTGCCGTCTTCGGTGAGGCCGATTTCGGCAATGCCCGCCGCCATCGACGCGCCGTAGCCGGCAAACGCGACGCCGAGCGCCCGGCCCTCGCTCGGCGCGCGGCCCCAGCCGGCGCGTTCAGCGACCTTTTCAAGCAGGCGTCGGCCTCGCGGATTGTCACGCAACAGATCCATCCGGAAGTCGATCGGATCGCGGCCCGCAGCCTCGGCCAGTTCGTCCATGAAGGCTTCGGCGGCAAAGCTGGTATAGGCCGCACCGATACCCCGCCAGGGCGCGATGCGGGCGCCGCGTTCGGTGATCAGATGTTCGGCGCGCATGTCCGGCAAGCCATAAAAGCCGCTTTCCGAGCCGCGCATGGCAATGATGTCCTGCGGTTCGACCTGGGACCAGCGCAAGGGGTTGAAATAGGCAATCACCGACGGGGACGCGACCCTGTGATGCCAGCCGGATAGGCCGTTTTCCGCCGTCAGGCCGGCGCGCATGTGCTGGGCGGCGGCCGGGCGGAACCAGCCGTGTTTCAGGTCGTCCTCACGCGACCACAGCACCCGGACCGGCGCACCCACCGCTTTCGAGGCAAGCAGCGCGTCGCGAACATATTCCTGGTTGAGCGCCGTGCGCCGCCCGAAACTGCCGCCCATCGGAACCATGGTCAGCCGCACGCGATCCGGCGTCGTGCCGAGCACTTCGGTGATCGTGCGCATGGTCCAGCTCTGGGTCTGGGTGCCGGCCCAGACCTCGGCGCCCTTGCCGTCGGCATCGACCGACGCGACGGCCGCCATCGGTTCCAACTGGGCGTGATAGGCGTAGTCGGACAGATAGGTGGCGCTGACGACCTTTGCGCCGGCTTCAATCGCCGCCGCAGCGTCGCCCTCGGCGCGCCAGACGGCGCCGGATTGTTTCAGATCCGTCGCCGCGGCTTCATAGGCGGTAAGCGATGTCTCGCTGTCGAAGGCGCGGGCCGGCGCGGTTTCGGTCCAGGTCACGTCGAGCGCCTGGCGCGCAGCGAGTGCGGTTTCGGGGCGTTCTGCGACGACAGCAATTCCGTCCGGCAAGGTCACGATTTCGCGCACGCCGGGCATGGCGCGGGCTGCCGTGTCGTCGATCGCAGCCGGCGTCTCGCCCTCGACCGGGGCACGCAGGACGCTGGCATGCAGCATACCCTGCACCTGGACGTCGAAGGTGTAGATCTGCGACCCGTCGGTGCGGGCCGGAATGTCCCGCCGCGGCACGTCCTTGCCGATCAGGCGATAGGCCTCGCGCGGTTTCAGGTCGGCATCGGTGACCTCGGGGATTGCAATCCCGTCACGCGGCAGACCGGCGATCTCGCCATAGGTCAGACGGCGGCCGCTCGTACGGTGCACGACAGCGCCCGGTT
>JANQQB010000031.1 GCA_028285165.1 Rhodobiaceae bacterium | reverse complement strand
GGTCAGAGCAAGGGCTGCGCAGACGGTACCGAAGTGGCGGGCCGCGCGGGCCGGAAACGGATCCGGTCCCGTGAATTGGCGGCGCGCGTCCGGCGGAATGATGCGTCGGGCCTCGCGCCCAGTCTGCCAGTCAAGTGCCCATCCGGCGAGCGTCGTCAGGGCGACGAGCAGAAGACCGATGCCGATCATGCGGACCGGGTCGACGCCCGGAACGATGGCAAAGACGATGGCCTGGGTGATGGCTGTCGGCGACCAGGCCACCATCCAGGAAAAGCCGCGGGACAATGCGGAAATCTGGCGCTGGACCCGGATCGCGGCGACGGCAGCGTTGTCGGAACTGTTGGCGATGCCGCGCATGATCAACGGCCCGAGCAGGTTCAAAGACCCGAAATTCAGCACGATGCCGAGCACGTGGCCGCCAAGATGAATCGACAGGTAGCGGCGGCCGGGCGGCTGTCGTGTCAGATAGGTGCCGACCTGGAGCACGGCCGGTGAAGTGACCGCGCCCTCGCGCAGGAGCGCCAGCAGGATCATGAAGGCGGCGAGAAACACCGCACGGTCGGCGGCCGAATGGAACAGGTCCAGTGCATCCGGCCGCAGAACGAGAGCGGCGCCGGTCAGCGCCAATGCCAGACCCAGGAGAAAATATTCCCGTCGACCGAGACGGTCGAACGCGAACACCACAAAGACAAGGAAGGCGAGATAGGCGAGAAAGTGCGGCCACACGGCGCCCGTGTAGAGCCCGGCAAGCTCCGCGACACACAGGGCGAGCATGCTGGCGGCGACGACGGGAAGCGTCCGTGTGCCCGGCACCGGTGACACCGGATCTTCGATCTGCGACAAGGGGCCGGTCCTGAAATCAAATGCTCGCGCAGCGAACCGGTTTCGGATGCGAAAGTCCAGAGGCTATGAGATAGATGTGCACGGACAGGGCCGGATAACCTGCGCCGAGGACGGATTGCGCAGGGCGGCGGATGAAAGAGTGGACGTGGACCGGGGCATGACCGAAACCGATCTTCCTGTGCTGTATTCCTTCCGACGCTGCCCCTACGCGATGCGCGCCCGGCTGGCGCTTGCGTCGTCCGGGCTGAAATGCGCGTTGCGCGAAATCGTGCTTCGAGACAAGGCGCCGGAATTCGTCGAGGCCTCGCCGAAGGCAACGGTCCCGGTTCTGGTGGATGCAGCCGGCGGCGTTCTGGAAGAAAGCCTCGACATCATGGACTGGGCGCTCGGCCGGCACGATCCGGAAGGCCTGTTGCCCACCGACAGCGAGCGCGAAGCGGCGATGCGTGCGTTGATTGCGGACATCGACGGTCCGTTCAAGATCCATCTCGACCGGTACAAATACCCGAATCGTTTCGAAGGCGAGGGGCCGGTCGATACGGAGGCGGAGCGCGCGGCGGCCGGGCGCATTATCGATGAACTGGAAACGAGGCTGAAGGCATCCTACTGGTTGTTCGGCGACCGGCCGGGATATGCCGATCTCGCCATCCTTCCCTTCGTCAGACAATTCGCGTTCGTCGACAAGGCCTGGTTCGACACCCAGCCGTGGCCGCAGGTCCAGGACTGGCTGGCCCGATTTCTCGCCTCCGATCGTTTCCTGTCGATCATGACCAAATATCCGAAATGGCAAACCGGCGACCCGGTGACGCTTTTCCCCGATTGACCGGCCGGGCAATTGCCCTGTCGCTGTCGCCGCGGCGTGATAGGCTCCTTGGAAGTCGCGGTATCAAGGCGGATCAAAAAACGTCAGCACCCTTCAGGGAGGAAGGCATGTCCGAAGACATGGTTTTGAGCATTATTGCGGAGGACCGGCCCGGTCTCGTGCAGACCCTTTCGGAACTTGTTGCGGGATATTCCGGCAACTGGATCGACAGTTCCATGGCCAGGCTCGGCGGCGAATTCGCCGGCATCGTTCGGGTGTCGATCCCGAGCGACAACATTGCCGCCTTCGAGGAAGCGCTCGGCGGCCTCAAGTCGGACGGGATCGAAGTCTCAGTGCGGCGCAATTCCGCGGCGGCCATACCGCTCACCGGCCAACGCGTGGAGCTGACGCTGACGGGCAACGATCATCCCGGCATCGTGCACGAGATCTCGTCGGCGCTCGCCGAGCGCGGTGCCAGTATCGAAGAGCTGAAGACGGAGGTGTTTTCCGGCAGCATGTCCGGAGACAAGCTCTTTTCCGCCCAGGCGCGCATCGTGCTGCCTGCCGATCAGCCGGCCGAGGCGGTTCGTGAGCATCTCGAAACGCTCGCCCAGGACATCATGGTGGATATCGACCTGAGCGAGGCGCTTTGACACACTATTGAGACGTCGGGACCACAGGAAACCGTCACAGTCTTCACCGAATCTCTCGATATTGTTAAACAGGGGTCGGCCGGCAGTGCTTTTCATAGGGCGCCACGCCGATTAGGTCTGGCACCATCCTGAGTATTTCTTGGAGGTGACAATGCCGTCTGGGGTAACCTCGGCCATGGGCATCGGGCCCGCGGATTGCCGTGGCGTTCCGGTATCCTATGCGGATCGCGACGCGATCGAAGCGTTGGAAAAAGCGCATGAATGCGCGCTGGCGTTTCGCGGCGATGCCATCGGGCTGACCGACGACATCCTGCGCGAGCATCCGAATTTCATCATGGCGCACCTGTTCAAGGGCGCCTGGCTGACCCAGGCCATGGAAACCCGGATCTATTCGGAAATGGTGGACGCCGCGAACAAGGCCGAGGCCCTGATCGGCAGCGCCAACGATCGCGAGCGCGGTCATCTGGAGGCCCTGCAGGCCTGGCTGCACGGCGACTTTTTCGGCGCGGTGCAGAAATGGGAAGCCGTGCTCACGCTTTACCCTAAGGACCTTCTGGCGCTGCAATTGGTGCACCTGACGGATGTGCTTCTCGGCGATGTGGTCGGCCAGCGCGACGTCGTCGCCCGGGTGTTCAATCTGTGGGACGAAAGCGTGCCGGGATATGAATATGTGCTCGGGTTCTATTCTTTCGGCCTTGAAGAGAATCGGGACTTCTTCCTGGCCGAGGAAATGGGGCGGCAGTCGCTGGCCCTGCGGCCCGACAATCCGTATTCCGTTCACGCCGTCGCTCACGTCATGGAGATGCAGGGGCGGCAGGCCGGCGGCATCCGATTCATGGCGGACCATCAGGATCGATGGGGCACGTCGAATTTCGCCAATCACCTGTGGTGGCACAAATCCCTGTTCCATCTCGATCTCGGGGACGTCGACGGCGTGCTCGACATCTACGACAATCACCTGCGCAACGACGATCCGCAGACCACCAAATACGAGGAACTGGACGCGGCGGCGCTGCTGTGGCGCCTGAAACTGCTCGACATCGACACCGGGGATCGCTGGGCCGCGCTTGCCGAGCGCTGGGAACCGTCGGCCCAGGACACGCTCTACGCCTTCAACGACGTGCATGCGATGATGACGTTCGTCTCCGACGAGCGCGAGGAAGCCCAGGCCAAGCTCCTGAGCGCCAACGAACGCTATGTGGAATCCGCATCGGATGCGAATGTCGCGATGAGCCGGGAGATCGGGATACCGTTCTGCCTGGCCATGCAGCACTTCCACAAGGGCCGGTACGGGGCCTGTGTCGACACCTTGCTGCCGGTCCGCTACATGACGCACCGGCTCGGCGGCAGTTTCGCACAGCGCGACATTATCGGCTGGACGTTGCTGGAAGCGGCGCTGCGGTCGCGGCGCTTCGATCTGGCGCTCGGTCTTGCCAACGAGCGCTGTGCCCTGAAACCGACCAGCATGCAGAACTGGACCTACGTCAAACGGGCATTCCAGGGGCTCGGCGATCGCGACAATGCCGCGCGGGCCGATGCCCGGGCGCAATCCCTGAAGGCGGCCTGACGGCCGCCCGCAATTTTTCTCGTATTTTGAGCAGCTGTGCGCCGCCGATTACTCGGCGGCGTCGGGCAGGCGACCGACCCCGGCCGGCCGGGTCCGGGCCGGCACAGTGCGGGTATCCCACAGGCAGAGCCTGAGGAGCGGCGGCACGATCAGCAGCGTCAGAATGGCCGACAGAGCCAGGCCGCCGAGCACGACCGATCCGAGACCGCGATAGAGTTCCGATCCGGCACCCGGAAACAGCACAAGCGGCAGCATGCCGAACACGCTGGTCAGCGTCGACATGAAGATCGGCCGGATGCGATTGCTCGTCGCCTCGATGATGGCGTCTCGGGTGTTGAGACCGTCCTCGCGTCGATGCTGCAAGGTTTGGTGCACGATCAGGATGGCGTTGTTGACGACAATCCCGACAAGGATCACGAAGCCGAGCATGGTCAGCATGTCGAGCGGTTGCGTCTGATATTCGTTGATGGCGATCAGGCCGGCCACGCCGCCGGCGGCCGCGACCGGGACCGAGAGCAGAATCACGAAGGGCAGCACAAAACTCTCAAACAGGATCGCCATCACCAGATAGACCACGATAAGAGCGATCAAAAGGTTGAGCGCGATCGCCTCCTGGGTCTGGGTCAGCTTGTCAGCGGTTCCCGACAGCGAAAAGGAGACGCCGGGCGGCAGACCGGCCGCTTCCAGTTCGGCAACGACCTCATTGTTGACCATGTTGATCGCGGTCTCGAGCGGCAGGGCGTCGGACGGTTTGATCTCCAACGTAACGGTCCGGATGCGTTCGCGGTGGCGGATCTCGGTCGGCCCCGCTGTCATGATCACGTCGGCAAGCGCGGAAACCGGCAGGATGCGTCCCGACGCTGTCACGACGGGATACGAGCCGATATTCTGCGTTCGCTCCGTCAGGGTTCCGGTCGGCCCCTTCAGCATCAGATCGATGCGCTCGCCGCCGACGGTGACTTCGGCGACGCGCAGACCGTCATTATAGGCATCGACGCTTGCCGCGAGATCCCGCGCGTTCACGCCGGCGTCGGCCAATCGTATGCGGTTTGGTTGCAACCGGACTTCCGGCGCGCCGAGTTCGAGGCCGGGCAGGGGACGGAACTGGTGACCCTCCGAGCGCGGCAGGATCTGGCCGATCTTGCCGGCGGCCTGCAGCGCCACGCCGAGAATGACTTCCAGTTCCGGTCCGGAAATGTTGAGCTCGATGGCCTTGCCGCCGCCGATGCCACGCCCGAAGAGCGAGCGCCGCGAAATGAAGCCGAATGTGCCGGGCTCGGCAAAGATCGGCTGCGAAAGGGCCGGGATGAGTTCGCCGACGCGGGTGCCGTCCTTGGCCGATGCGCCGAGGAACGAGTTGCCGGGCGTCGCGACAAAGAAGAAGCTGTTGATGGCCGGCGGACCTTCCGGGTCGTTGACGTCCTTCTCCCAGAGCGGGCGGGCCGTCGATTCGATCCGCTCGGCAATCGACGTGGTGGTGTTGAGGTTATAGCCGGGCGGCGGCAGGATCACTCCGAACACCAGATTGCGGTTGCCTTCCGGCAGGTATTCGCGCTCCGGCATGTAGGCCCAGGCGCCCCAGACGGCGGTCCCGGAAATCAAGGCGACGCATAAGAGACCGAAAACCGGGTAGGCGTTCGTCAATCGCGCATAGCCGACAATGAGCCGGCTGAAACCACCGGCCAGCCAGTCGATTATCGGCAGCCGGATCGGCTTCAGTTTGCTCTTGCCGCCGAACAGGCGGCTGGTCAGGGCTGGGATAACCGTGATCGCAACGAGCAGTGACAAGAGCACGGCCACCGAAATCGCTACCGCAATGTCGCGGAACAGCTGACCGGCTTCGAGTTCCATGATCAGAACAGGAATGAAGACCATGACGGTCGTCAACGCGGAGACGAGGATCGCGCCCCAGACCTGGCGCGCGCCTTCATAGGCGGCCTTGTGGGCCGGCATGCCCTGCTGGCGCAGCCGGAAGATGTTCTCCAGGACGACGATGGCCGCGTCGACGACCATGCCGATGGCAAACGCGATACCGGCGAGCGAGATGACGTTGAGGGTACGGCCGAGCGCTGCCATGGCGACAAACGAGGCCACGACCGATACCGGGATCGCCAGCGAGACGACGAGCGTCGCCCGGGGCGAGCGCAGGAAAATCATCAGGATGAAGGCAGCCAGAAGACCGCCGACCCAGATGTTCTGGATCACCAGATCGATCGCGCCGTCGATATAGATCGTCTCGTCGTAAACCTGAGTGATGTAGAGGCCGGCGTTGCGGATCTCGTTTTCATCCAGTTCCTTTACGGCGGCCCGGATCGCGTCCATCGTTTCGATGACATTGGCGCCGGTTTCCCGCACCGCGTTGACGGCAATGGCCGGATCGCCGAGGTTCCGAATGCGCGCGCGAGGCTCTGAATAGCCGAAACTGACCTGGGCAATGTCACGCACCAGAACCCGGCCAAAACCGGTCGTCCCGGCGTTCGCCGCGCTGTTGACGACCACTTCCTCGATCGCCTCGATTGTATTCAACTCGCCCTCGGCACGCACGACGTAGCGGCGCTTGCCTTCCTCGACGTCGCCTGCGGAAAGCGAAATGCTCTCACTGCGGAGCCGGTTGACCACGTCGGGGATTGTCAGGCCATACCGCGCCAGCCTTTCCGGCTGGACGACGATCTGCAATTCACGGCTTGCACCGCCGAACACATTGACGGCGGACACACCCTCGACCCTTTCGAGCCGCTCCTGGATGACATCCTCGGCGAAGTCACCGAATTGCTCGATCGGCCGGGTGTTCTCCGGCAATCGCTTCAAGATGAACCAGGCAATCGGATTGTCGTCCGACCCGGATGTTGAAAAGGTCGGTTCGTCGGCTTCGTCGGGATACCCGGATACGCGGTCGAGACTGTTGGAGACGTTCAGCAGCGCCCGGTCCATATTCGTACCGATCGCGAATTCCAGCGTGATCCGTCCGCTGCCGTTCTGCGAGCGCGAGATCATCGTCTCGAGCCCTTCAATCCCCTTCAATTCGTCTTCCTGGGGATTGATGATTTCGCGTTCGACCTCGGCCGGTGCGGCACCAGCCCAGTTCGTGCGGATCTCGATGACAGGTTTGCGCACATCCGGGATCAATTGGATCGGGATTGCCGTGAGCGCGACGCTGCCGAACAGAATGGCCATCAATACGACGGCGACGACGGCGATCGGCCGCTCGATGGCGATGCGGATGATGTCCATGGGCCCGTCCTATCCGCCGCTTCGGGGCGTAGCGCCGACACCGCTGGTCTTGCGCACAGCGTCACCGTCCGATCTGTCAGCCGACGGCGTCGCCTGCTCATCCTTGTCGGGTTGTGCTTCCTTGAAGGTGATGTCCTGGCCCGGCCGCAATCGTTCATTGCCCCGGACGACGACGGTGAGGCCCGGTTCGAGGCCGGTCAGGACTTCGAAACGGTCGCCGACCGCGGCGCCGATCGTTACCGGACGCGGCTGGGCCTTGCCGTCGACGGCCACGTAGACGATCCAGCCGCCGCGCGCCTGGACGAGTGCGTCCTTGGGAACGGTCAGGACATTGCGTCCGGCGCCCACCGGAACGTGGATCGTCGCGCTCTGGCCGGCGGCAAGCGGCTTGTCCGTTCCGTTGAATACCGGGTCCAGCCGGACCGGGCGCGTCCGGGTCGACAGCGATTCGTTGGGGATCAGCGCGCGAACGATGGCGCTGTGCTCGGTGCCGTCGTCCAGCGTGACGCGCAATTCCTGTCCGGGAGAGACCGATCCGATCACTTCGGTCGGCACGTCGGTTTCGATTTCCAGATCGCCGTCGTTCAGCAGCGTGACGATGGTCGAACCGATTTGCAGGTATTCTCCGGGCTGCGCCTCGCGCACGAGAACGACGCCGCTGACGGCGGCTCTTATCTCAGTGTTGCGAATGTTGTAGGTGGCCTGTGCCAGGGCGGCCCGTGCGGAGGCCATCTGGGCCTCGGCGTCGGCAACCGCACCCCTTGCGGCCTCTTCGTCCTTCAGGAGATCTTCGAACCGCGCCCGGGAAAACGCCACGGACTCCTGCAGGCTTTCCGCCCGTTCCAGGGTCTGCTTGGTCTTCGACAGGTTCGCGTTGGCAACCTTGATCAGGGCATCGGATTGCGCAAGGCTCGCTTCGGCCGCCTGTTTCTGGATCTCCAGCAATTCGCTGTTCAGTTTGGCGATGAGATCGCCTTTCGTGACATGATTGCCCACCTCGACGAAGACATCGTCGACAATGCCGGCAATGCGTGTTGCGATCTCAGCCTGGGTCGGGGCGACCAGCCGGCCAAGCACGGGAACCGTCTCGGTGAACAGCATGCGTTCGGTCTGGGCCACGCCGACCAGGGCGGGCCGGCCCTGTGCCAAGGCGATCGAAACCGTCGCTGGCAGCAGAACGGCAAGGCAGAGGGCCGCGATCGGACCGCGTGTGATCGAGAATATCAAATCTGTCACCTTGGTTGTCTTGCGGGTCGGCCGTGCCGGCAACGCATGTCACATATACGGATTATGGGCGCGTTTGGGTCTCGTCAGCCAAAACAAACCGCTCACAATCGCATTACTTGAGCCTTTATAGCGCACGGAAGCCGCCCGGACAGGATCCGTCACGTCGGCGACGCCTCCCGTTGCCCTTTGACTCGCTTGTCGCACGGTCTGTGCCGCCCGGTATACAGCGCGCTTCTGCTTTACCAGATCCGAACCCGGCCGAGCTTCCAAAGCGGGTTTGGCTCGACTCGTTTACGGGCCTGTAGCCTTATCGTTGTATATTCCTAAAAAAGTGCAAGGAAAACCGGGAATAGGAGGACGCGTGGCGCGTTGTCCAAGCGAGCCCGTCCTGCGCCATTGCTGCCCGGTCCGAACCATGATCGTATGCCATTGCAATATCGTCACGCGCACCGAGATCGAGGACACGATCGATGCCCTCCTGGCGTCTGATCCGTACCTCCGCCTGACGCCCGGCATGGTCTATCGCGATCTTGGTCGCAGGGGACGCTGCTGCGGCTGTTTTCCCGCGATCGTCGCGATCATCGTTGCCGCTATGGAGGCCAGGCGTCCGAGTTCGACAAGCAGTGCGGACCTGTTGCGATGCAGCGGCGGTGTGCCGGTAGAATAGAGGCTGCCGATCTCTATTTTAGAATCATTCAAAACAATTGACATTCCCCCGGAGCACGTTATCTAAACGGCACTGTTTGGAATCATTCTAAAAGAGGTCGGCATGAAGGGCGAACCCGAAGTCATCGAACGCTTGAACGAAGCGCTGAAACTCGAACTCGGCGCGATCAATCAGTACTGGCTGCACTACCGGCTGCTCGACGATTGGGGCCTTACAAAGCTTGCCAAGAAAGAGCGTGAGGAATCCATCGAGGAAATGCAGCACGCCGACAAGCTGGTCGAGCGCATCATTTTTCTGGAAGGCCATCCGAACCTGCAGACAATCGCGCCGCTTTACATCGGTCAGGATGTGAAGGAAGTGCTGGAATGCGACCTTAAGGGTGAACACGAAGCCCGCGCCTCCTACAAGCTCTCGCGTGAAATCTGCCGCGAGAAGGGCGATTACGTCACCATGCAGCTGTTCGAGGAATTGCTCGCGGACGAAGAAGGCCACATCGATTTCCTGGAAACCCAGCTCGACCTCCTGGAGAAAATCGGTGTCGAGCGTTACGCCATGCTGCAGGCGGATTCAGCGGACGCGGCCGACTAGAACAAACCGCCGGGACGCGCGTTTCCGGGTGCGTTTGCACGTCCGGCGCCCGAAACAACCGATCTTGTCAAGCGGTCCGGCATTCAGTTGCCGGATCGCTTTTTTTCATGGTCCTGTCAGCAGCCCTTCCACTGTCACCGGCTCAGCTGACACGTCTCCTCAGCGGCGTCTGCCATAGGGCGCCTTTCCTCATGAGCCAGGAGACGAATCGATGACCTTCACACCGAGCCATTTCACGGTCTGGACCGAGATCCCGGTTTCCGATCTGGATCGTGCCATCGCGTTCTACAACGCCGTGTTCAAGACCGAGCTGAAAACCGACAATACAGGCCCGAATCCGATCGCGCTGTTTCCGACCGACGATCCGGACGGGATCGCCGGTCACCTCTATCCGGGAAAGCCGGCGCCGGCCGGTGCCGGTCCGACGGTCCATCTCGCCTGTCCGGACGGGTTGGAAGAAACGCTGGAACGGGTTGAAAAAGCCGGAGGATCCGTCGTTTCGGAACCGATCGGAATTCCAGCAGGCCGGTTTGCCTATTGCCTTGACCCGGACGGCAATTCCTTCGGCGCGTTTGCGGCGGCGTGACCTCCGACGTCTTTCAATCGAAACATCGAAAAAACGTCATCGGTGATCAGGGAAGCGGCATTTTTTCGCTACAGTGAAATTTTCCTTTGAAATTTCACGAACAGCCGACCAGGGTGGGGAAGCTTCACTCTGATCGGATCGCTGCTCTTGACTGCCTTGCCGGTTCCCACACATGGCGAAAGCGTCGTCGATGCGACCCTTGTCGGCGCGGATATTCGCGCCCTGCGCAAATCGCGCGGTCTCAAACTCAACGAGCTCGCGTTGAAAATCGGGCGCTCGGTCGGATTTCTCAGCCAGTTGGAACGGGGCCTGTCGGACCCTTCGCTTTCCGATCTGCGTAAGCTCGCCTCGGCGCTGGATGTGCCGATCGGCTTCTTCTTTTCCCATCAGACGGATCATCCCGATGAGGCCGGTACGATCGTGCGCGCGCAGAGCCGCCGGCGTCTCGGGACATCGGCGGACGGTCTGTTTGAAGAATTGCTGTCGCCGGACCTCGGCGGCGCGTTCGAGATGTTCCACTCCGTGTTCGGTGCCGGCGCCGAACTCGACACGTTCCTGCACCGCGAAACGGAAGAGGCCGGGTATGTGGTCTCCGGCGCCATGACGCTTTTTGTCGGCGACCGACGCTACGAGATCGGCGCAGGCGACAGCTTCCGGTTCCATAACGAACCGTATCGCTGGCACAACCCCCATGATGATCCCTGCGTGATCATCTGGGCGATTGCACCGCCGGTCTACTGATCGGCTTTCCGGTCCGCATTAAGTCGGGCCGCCAATTGTGGGAGGATCGCATGGCTGAATTGCCGAGCCACGCGCGGGTAGTCATCATCGGCGGTGGTGCCGTTGGCTGTTCCGGGCTCTATCATCTTGCCAAGATGGGCTGGACCGATGCCGTTCTTCTGGAAAAGAACGAACTGACGTCCGGATCGACCTGGCATGCCGCCGGAAACTGTCCGAACTATTCGGCGTCCTGGTCGGTCATGAAGCTGCAGTCGTACTCGGTCAAGCTTTTTGCGCAGCTGGGTGACGAAGTCGACTATCCGATGAACTATCACATGACCGGATCGGTCCGGCTCGCCCACACGGTCGAACGCATGCGAGAATTCGAGCATGTCTGTTCGATGGCCCGCTATCAGGGCATCGAGCTCAGCATGATGGATCTGGCGGAGCTTCGCGACCGCTATCCGTATATGGAAACCCATGACCTGGAAGGCGGTTGCTGGGACCCGACCGATGGCGACATCGACCCGGCGCAATTGTCCCAGGCCTATGCGAAGGGTGCGCGCGACCTTGGCGCGCGGGTGGTGCGGTTCTGCCCGGTGACCGGTATTCGCCGGGAAAACGGCGAATGGGTCGTTTCCACTGAAAAGGGCGAGATCCGGTGCGAATACATCGTCAACGCGGCCGGCTATCGGGCCCAGGAAATCGGCCGCATGGTCGGCCGCGAGGTGCCGATGGTGACGCTGGCGCACCAATATCTGATCACGGAGGAAATCGCCGAACTGACCGCGCGCGGGGAAAAGCTGCCGCTGCTGCGCGATCCGGATTCCTCCTATTACCTGCGCCAGGAAAAGGACGGTCTGCTGCTTGGGCCCTATGAGCGCGGCTGCCGGGCTCACTGGATGGACGCGGATGACCCGATGCCGGACGACTTTTCGTTCCAGCTCTATCCCGACGACCTGGAACGGCTGGAATGGTACATCGAGGACGCCTGCGCCCGCGTACCGCTGCTCGGCACGGCCGGCATTACACGTGTCATCAACGGCCCGATCCCCTATGCGCCGGACGGCAATCCGCTGATCGGGCCGATGCCGGGCGTTCCGAATGCCTTTGAGGCCTGCGTCTTTACCTTCGGCATCGTGCAGAGCGGCGGCGCCGGCAAGGTGCTGGCCGAATGGATCGCCGAGGGCGAGACCGAATGGGACATGTGGGGTGTGGACCCGCGCCGTTTCACCGGCTTTGCGGATCAGGACTACGCCAACAAGAAGGGCATCGAGATCTATTCGCACGAATATGCCATTCACTTCCCACACTACGAATGGCCGGATGCGCGCGACAAGCGGGTCTCCACGCTGCAAAGCCGACTGGCCGACCTCGGCGCCCAATTCGGCCCCCGCGCCGGTTGGGAACGGGCGACCTGGTTTGCCCGCGACGGCGACGACACATCGCTTGAGGCCTGCGAGACCTATAAACGGGAAGGGCCCTGGTATGCGGCCGTACGGGAAGAATGCCAGGCCGTGCGTGACACTGCCGGCCTGTGCGCACTTCCCGGTTTCAGCCGGTTCGAAGTGTCCGGACCGGGCGCCGTAGACTGGCTGAAAGCATTGGTCACCGGGGTCGTGCCCCGGGCCGGCCGGATCGGGCTGGTCTATTTCGCCGACAGTCAGGGCCGCATCCTGACCGAAATGTCGATCGTGCGGCACGACACCGATCATTTCACCCTGATCACGGCGGCCGGAGCGGAATGGCATGACCATGACTGGTTGGCCAAACACCTGCCGGACGGATCGCCGATTCGCATTGAAAACCGGACGGAGGACTTCGACTGTCTGGTGCTTGCCGGGCCGCAATCCCGTGATATCCTGGCGCCGCTCACCGATGCGGATCTCTCCAACGACACGAATCCGTGGCTGACCCACCAGCACGCAAAGGTCGCCGGCGTCGATGTGCTCCTGATCCGGGTTTCCTATGTCGGCGAGTTGGGCTGGGAGATTCACGCCGCGGCCGATGCCATGCCGGCCATTTTCGACGCCGTATGGGCGGCCGGCCAACCGGCGGGTCTGAAGCCGTTCGGCATGTATGCCATGGAATCGATGCGACTTGAAAAGGGCTACCGATCCTGGAAGCAGGACCTGTCGACCGATTACACGATGCTGGCCGGCGGACTGGACCGATTCATCAAGCTCGACAAGCCGGATTTCATCGGACGCGACGCCATTCTGCGGGAAAAGCAGGCCGGGGTGAAAGAGCGGTTCGCGACGCTTGTCGTCGAGGCGAACGGGCTCGACGCGCCGTATCTTTCGACGGTCTGGTCCGGCGATGAGCGGGTCGGGCTGGTGACGTCGGGCGGCTATGGCCATCGGGTCGACAAGTCGATCGCGCTCGCCACGATCCGGACGGACCTGGCCGAGCCCGGCACGAAGCTGGAAGTCGAGATTTTCGGAGATCGGCGGCCGGCGGCCGTGCAGCCCGATCAACCGCTCTACGACCCGGAAAACGCGCGCATGAAGGCCTGATGGCGGGCTGTACGCCGCGCGAGGAGCCCGAGTTCTGCGAGGCGCCGGCCGTCTCCAATACGAAGAGGAACGTGTAATGAGCGATCTCCCGACAAAGGCGCGTGCCGTGATCATCGGTGGTGGCGTGGTCGGCTGCTCCGTCGCCTATCATCTGGCAAAGCTCGGATGGACGGATGTCGTGCTTCTGGAGCGCAAGCAGCTGACCTGCGGCACGACTTGGCATGCGGCCGGCCTGATCGCGCAATTGCGCCAGACCCAGAACATGACCCGGCTCGCGAAATACAGCCAGGAACTCTATTACGGGCTGGAGGCGGAAACCGGGATTGCGACCGGTTTCAAGCGGGTCGGCTCGATCACCGTCGCGCTGACCGAAGACCGGCGCGAGGAGATCTACCGTGCCGCCTCCATGGCGCGGTCGTTCGGTGTGGAAATCGAAGAGATCAGCGCCGCCGAGGTTGCCGAGAAGTATCCGCATCTCAATGTCACCGACGTCACCGGTGCGGTCTATCTGCCGAAGGACGGGCAGGGAGACCCAGCCAATATCGCTCATGCGCTTGCCAAGGGCGCGCGGCAGAACGGCGCGCGGACCGTCGAGGGCGTCAAGGTCACCGCCATCCATCGGCGCGGCCGGCGTGTCACCGGCGTATCCTGGCGCGCAGACAAGGGCGGTGAGGGGCATATCGAGGCGGACGTCGTCATCAATTGCGCCGGCATGTGGGCGCGCGAAGTCGGTCGCATGGCTGGCGCAAACGTACCGCTGCATGCCTGCGAGCACTTTTACATCGTCACGGAAGCCATTGACGGATTGAAGGAATTGCCGGTTCTGCGGGTGCCGGACGAATGCGTTTATTACAAGGAAGATGCCGGCAAGATGCTGGTCGGCGCCTTCGAACCCGTTTCCAAGCCCTGGGGTATGGACGGCATTCCGGAGGATTTCTGTTTCGATCAGTTGCCGGAGGATTTCGATCATTTCGAGCCGATCCTGGAAAAGGCGGTGTCGCGCATTCCGATGCTTGGCGAAGCCGGCATCCACACATTCTTCAACGGGCCGGAAAGCTTCACGCCTGACGATCGCTATCTCTTGGGCGAGACGCCGGAAGTCGACAATTTCTACGTGGCGGCCGGGTTCAATTCGGTCGGCATTCAGTCGGCCGGCGGCGCCGGCAAGGCGCTTGCGGAATGGATCGACGGTGGCGAGCCGCCCTTTGATCTGTGGGATGTCGACATTCGCCGGATGGCCCCATTCCAGGGAAACCGGACCTATCTGAAGGCCCGCGTGACCGAAACGCTGGGCCTGCTCTATGCCGACCATTACCCGTATCGGCAATTCGCGTCGGCGCGCGGCGTGCGGCACACGCCGCTGCATGAGCGCCTGGAAGCGCTCGGCGCCTGCTTCGGCGAAGTGGCCGGCTGGGAGAGGGCCAATTGGTTCGTGCCGCCGTCCGAACGGGCGTCCGGTGTCGAACCGGTCTACGAATACTCCTGGAAACGCCAGAACTGGTTCGACTATTCGGCCGCCGAGCACCGCGCCGTGCGCGAGACGGTCGGCATGTTCGACATGTCGACCTTCGGCAAGTTCCGGGTCGAGGGCAAGGACGCCTGCGCTGTCCTGCAAAAGATCTCCGGCAACAATGTCGACGTGGAACCGGGCAAGCTGGTCTATACCCAATGGTTGAACCGCAACGGCGGCATCGAGGCGGATCTGACGGTATCGCGGCTCTCCGAAACCGCCTTCCTGATCATCACCTCGGCCGGCACGGCAGCCCGTGATTTCTCCTGGCTGGTGCGCAACATCCCGCCCGACGCCCATTGCATCGCGACCGACATCACGTCCGGAGAGGCGGTGCTTGCAGTGATGGGGCCGAACGCCCGGGCGCTGTTGCAGGAACTCACTCCCGACGACCTGTCCGCCGAGGCGTTTCCGTTCGCCACGTTCCAGACGATCGAATTCGGCATGACGCATGTGCGGGCGCACCGCATCACCTATGTCGGGGAACTCGGCTGGGAACTCTACATGCCGACCGACATGGCGCGCCATGTCTTCGATACGATCATGGCCGCCGGGGACAGGTACGGCTTGCGCCCGGCCGGCATGCACGCGCTCGATTCCTGTCGCCTGGAAAAGGGCTACCGGCATTACGGCCACGATATTTCGACCGAGGACCATGTGCTGGAAGCCGGTCTCGGTTTTGCCGTGAAGACGGATAAGCCGACCGGACGTTTCGGGGACTTCCTCGGACGCGAGGCGGTGTTGAGCAAGCGCCAGACCGGCCTCAGCAAGCGTCTCGTGCAATTCCGGCTGACCGATGCGGAGCCGTTGCTCTACCACACCGAACCGATCGTGCGGAATGGCGAGCTCGTCGGCTACCTGACATCCGGCAATTACGGGCACGCTCTGGGTGCGGCCGTCGGGATGGGCTACGTCGAGACCGAGATCGGCGAAAAGCCGGCCGATGTGCTCGCATCCACCTATGAAATCGAGGTCGCCGGCGCGCTTGTGCGCGCCGAGGCTTCGCTGAAACCATTCTACGATCCGGCATCTGAGAGGATCCGCGTTTAGAAACAGAGACTTGACCATACGCTCGGTTGTCCGGTTGCGGGCAAACTGACGGAGTCTGCTTGGGAGGGAACGGCATGGCTTCAGCGGTTGAACGAAAGGGTGCGCGTCGCGCGGGAGGGCGCTCGGCGCGCAAGGCGATGCGGGCAGCGCCGTTATCGGATAATGTGCGGCCGATCCGTCCGGGTCTGCATGGCGGGCGCTACAAGCCGCTCGACGAGGCGGACCTGGTGCGCATCAACGATGCCGCGCTCACCGTGCTTGAAGAAATCGGCATGGCGGACGCGCCGCAGAGCGGGATCGACGTGATGGTCGCCGCTGGGGCCATCCACGGCGACGACGGCCGGCTTCGGTTTCCCCGGTCGCTTGTCGAGGACATGCTCGCCAAAGCGGCCCGCGGCATTACCCTGCATGCGGCCGATCCGGCGCACGACCTGCTTCTGGAAGGCACGAAGGTGCATTTCGGCACGGCCGGCGCCGCCGTCCATATCGTCGACGTGGAGCGGCGCGAATACCGGGATTCGACCTTGCGGGACCTCTATGATGCCGCGCGGATAGTGGACCGCCTCGACAACGTGCATTTCTTTCAGCGGTCGCTGGTCGCGCGGGACATGGAGGATCCGGAAGATCTGGATCTCAACACGCTCTATGCCTGTCTCGCCGGAACCCGGAAACATATCGGCACGGCCTTCGTGGCAGCCGAGCATGTCGGAAAGGCTCTCGATATCCTGCATCTTGTGGCGGGATCCGAGGCGGCGTGGCGGGAACGCCCGTTCGTATCGCTGTCGAACACCTTCGTGGTACCGCCGCTGAAATTCGCCACCGAAAGCTGCGAGGTCATGGAGGCCTGCATTCGCGGCGGCATGCCGGTCCTGCTTCTGTCGGCGGGGCAGGCGGGCGCAACTGCGCCTGCGGCGATTGCAGGTGCCATCACGCAGGCTGTGGCCGAGTGCCTGGCCGGCGTCGTCTACGTGAATGCGATCAGTCCGGGACATCCGGCGATTTTCGGCACATGGCCGTTTGTCTCCGATCTCCGGTCGGGCGCCATGTCCGGCGGGTCGGGTGAGCAATCGCTGCTGACGGCCGCCTGCGGCCAGATGGCCCAGTTCTACGGCCTGCCCGCGGGATCGGCAGCCGGCATGACCGATGCCAAACTGCCCGACATGCAGGCCGGATACGAACAGGGCATCACCAACGTGATGGCGGGCCTTGCCGGTATCAACATGGTCTATGAATCCGTCGGCATGCACGCCTCGCTGCTCGGCTTTTGCTACGAATCCCTGATCATCGACAACGACCTGATCGGGCAATGCCTGCGCTGCGTGCGCGGTATCGAAGTGAACGACGAAACGCTGTCGGTGGAGACCATGCGTGAAGTCTGTCTTGAAGGGCCAGGCCATTATCTCGGTCACAATCAGACGCTCGGCCTGATGCAGACCGAATATCTCTATCCGGAGATCGGCGACCGCACGAGCCCAAAGGAATGGGTGGAGATCGGCCGTCCGGATCTGGTGGAGACGGCGATCAAGAAGAAGCGTGCGATCCTCGGCGGTTTCCATCCGGAATACATCACGCCGGAGGCCGATGCCGCGATCCGCGACCGGTATCGGATCCATCTGGATCGTTCTTTGCCGGCAGAGGCATAGGTCCGAACCGTCGGCCTTTCGGTTCGCAAGGTGGTTCGTGCGGGGCCAGCGGCCCCGCACCAAGACGTTTCCGCTACCCGGCCGGATATTCTAGCGCCTTGAAGCTGATCCGGTCCGCTTCCGGCGCGCGGCCGATGCGCCGGATATCCGCCCAGATGTTCTTGTAGTTCGGGATCACCAGTTCGTTCGTGTGTTCGGAAATGATGTTGCCGACCTGACCGAGCGGCGAACAGAACAGCATGAAACACTGGCCGCGTTTGGCGGTCGCGATCGGATAGACCATGGCCTGGGTGGAGCCGACATTGTTGGCCACTTCGACAAGGTCGCCCGCTGCAAGTCCAAGTTCCGCCATATCGTCCGGGTTCATCTCGATCGGCGGCGCCGGGAACCGCTCGCGCACAAACGGCGTGCGCACGTCGTAGAACGCGTTCTGCCAGATCATGTTCTTGCGGCCGTTGTTGATCAGGAAGCGATAGGCCTCCTTTTGCGCCTCGCGGCCCTCTGATTGAAGGCCGCGCCATTCCGCCGCCATGAACCGGGCCTTGCCGTCCTCGGTTCCGAACGTGCCATCGGTGTAGAGGCGTTTGGTACCGACGAGCTTGCCGTCCTCGAATCCGGTGACGGGTTCCTGGACACCATTGGTTCCCATGGCCCGGAGCCGTTCGTAGGTGACATGTTCACCACCGCCTGCATTGTTGTGATAGCCGTCCATGAAGGCGTCTTCTTCCGTTTGCCAGTCGAACTTGCCCTTGAACTGGTCGGCATAGGCCGCATTGCCGGCATCGCGGAACGACGTTTCCAGCGCATTGCCGAGCCGTGCCGCAATCAGGCAGTCGGGCAGCGCCACGCCGGGCGGGTCCATGTACTTTTCAGTGAGGCGCAACCGGCGCTCGCCGTTCATGGAGGTCAGGTTCATCTCGCCGGCCGTGGCGGCCGGCAGAACGACGTGGCAGGCCTCGCCGATCGGCGTCGGCAGGATGTCGACATCGACGGCGAAGAGACCGCCGCGGCGAATCGCGTTGACGATCGCCTCGACCTGGGCTTCCCGGTCGCCGTAAGGGATCGCCTCCATCGCCTCCTTGACGATGTTGGTGCGGCGCCGGTAGACGCGGCGGAACTCCTCGGCGTTGAGCGTCGACTTGAAGTGATCGGT
>JANQQB010000022.1 GCA_028285165.1 Rhodobiaceae bacterium | reverse complement strand
GCGTGGAGAATCTGCAAAGTGTACATGTGTGGACCCTATGGCTTCCGGTCCGCACCAGCGCGGCCGGGTGAAAACTGTTGGGAGCGGCGCATGGAAAGGGCGCCCGTTAACCTTAACGGCCGCATCGACCTATTCAGACTTCTTGACAGTTTTATGATAACAAGCCCGAACGTATACTTCAGAATACTCGGAAGACGCGAGTATATTGCTAACTAAATAAGATAAAATACTCGAGCGAATACTAATTGTGGCAACGTAGCCGACAACGCCACGAGCGGTGGTCTAGCCGCCTTTTGTGAAGTTTTTTTGTCAGGGATTTTCCTTACACTCATTGCCCTTTTTCGACCGTTCCGGCCAATGGCCTGTGTCTCGTGCGCGAGCGGACAATTCCCTTTGTCCGAAGCGCAAGAAATCATCCTATCCGTGTCCAAAAATTTCGAGGCGTTTGCCTGTCACTCGCCACCCGACTCGAGTGCCGCAGGGTTGATTCTCGTCAATGCAGGAATGCGGCACACCGCTACGGTCGCGTCCTCTTCCAAAAAACGACAGATGAGGAGTTGTTCACATGGCACATTCTCTTCTTCCAAAACTCTGGGGCCATGAAAAAGGCGTCGCCGATCCGTTCACGAACCTGCAGCGCGAGATCGACCGCGTCTTCGATCAGTTCCACCGCCAGGATGCGTGGCCGCTTCCGGCCTCGGGTCCCGGCAACGGCAAGCTGGTTCCCCGTATCAATGTCTCTGAGACGGAAACCGAAATCGAGGTGACGGCGGAATTGCCGGGCGTCGAGGACAAGGAAATCGACGTCAGCCTGACCGACGATCTCCTGTCGATCCGGGGCGAGAAAAAGTCCGAATCAGAAAAACAGGAAAAGGATTACCGTCTCGTCGAACGGTCCTACGGCGCATTCGAACGCACCATGCGGCTGCCGTTCGAGGTCGAAGCCGACAAGATCGATGCGACGTTCAAGAACGGTGTTCTGACCGTCAAACTTCCGAAATCCCATGCGGCGAAAGGCAAGACGCAGAAGATCTCGGTGACGTCGCAATAACCGGCTCTCCTGAGGGCTCGGGGGCGGAGCGACGCGTCCGAGCCCGAACGGCAGGCCCGGTTTTCGGAGACTCCAGAGCAGTCTCCTCCAGTCGGAAAAAGCGCCCATGTTCGGGAACCCGTCGATCATAACGCGAATCGCCGTCGGAAAGGCGGCCGGCCTTGCGCTTGGCGCGATCGGGTTCGGCGTCCTGCAATTCACATTGCCCGATGTCGACGCGTTTCTGCCTTGGGCCGTGCTGCTCTGGTACACGACGCTCGGCGCCATCATCGGCGTCTACGGTGTGATCGCCTGGCATCCGATCCTGCAATTGCCGCTGCCCTGGTGGGTGCGCGCGCCGCTGATCGGCGGCTGGATGAATTGTCTGATCGTGCTGTTCGCGCATGACACTCTGGAGGCCGTGCTCGCCAGCCTGCTGACGGGTGTGAACGGCAGCGCCTCGCCATTCTGGTTCGTCGCCGAAGGCGCTGTTGCCGGCGTGGTCATCGGTTTTTTCGCGACCCGCTTCGGCGGCGAAGGCAAACACACGCTCGACGGTATGCAGGCCTGAGCCCGACTTGCCTGACGATTACCGCCCGGCCGACCGGAAATCGGCCAACAAAACCGGTTGACCACTGCGCACCGATTCTTCCGCGGCCGCGCCCACGGCTACCGCAATCAGTCCGTCGGTCACGGTGACTTCCGGATCGCCGCCATCGGCCACCATGCGCTGAAAACGCTGGTGCTGGTAAAACGTCGATCCGTGATGGTCACCGGCCGACAGAATGGTTTCGTCGACGTCCACGTTCTCACGGACGGGCCGTTTCGTTTCACGCGGCGAAATTACGATTTCGGAGTGCCGTTCAGCGCCGTCCGCGGAAAACCGCGCCGGCCCCGGAACCCTGGCATCGATGCGAGCCCGATCCCCTGTGGCGGAGATCTCCTCCTGCCAATAGGCGCCCTCGGCAAACATGCACAGGTCCAGCATCGCACGGGCGCCGGTGTCGAAGTCGACCAGCACAAAGGCGTTGTCCAGAATGTCCGGCCGCCGCCCGTCGTAGTCTTCATCGAGGAAATTCACGTCCATGCCGCCGGAGGCAAAAACCCGAACCGGCCGGGCGTCGAGGATGAGCCGCATGAGGTCGAAAAAATGGCAGCACTTTTCGACCAGCGTGCCGCCGGTCCGGTCCTCGAACCGGTTCCAGTTCCCGACTTTGGCAAGAAACGGAAAGCGGTGTTCGCGGATCGTGAGCATATGGACCCGGCCAGCCGTCCCGGCCCGAACCGCATCAATGAGCCGGGCGACCGGGGGCATGTAACGGTATTCCATCGCCACCCAGACCGGCGCCCGGCGCGTGGCGACCATTGTCTCGATCGTTCGGCATTCGTCGAGCGTTGTACACAGCGGCTTTTCGATCAGAATGGGCAAGTCCGTCGCCAGCGCCGACTTCAGGAGATCGAAATGCGTGTCGTTCGGCGTTGCGATCACCAGCGCGTCGCACAGGTCCGTGTCGAGCAGACCGGTCGGGTCAGCAAAGCCCTTGCAGTCCGGACCGGCCAGAGCGCGCGCCGCCTCGCGCATGCCGTCGTCGGGGTCGGCGACCGCGACGACCCGCGCCTCGTCCAGCAACGCGATGTTGCGGATATGCTCCTGGCCCATCATGCCGGAGCCGATGATTCCATAACGCATCGTCAGGCCGATCTCACACTTCCAGGACCGGCAGGTCGAGGGACCGGGCAACCGCTTTGAGTGCATCGCGGTGGTCGCCATAGGCCAGCGCCATATGGTGTTCCAGTCCGCTGTCCATCACGGCAGCAAGCATGTCGCCCGCCGAAATATCAAACCGCACGACGCCGGACGTGCCGGTAAAGGCCATCGGCCGGTCGAGCATGGTGCCGCCGGCGATCACCATTGCGGGGCGGTTATGCGCCTGGCTGATGCGCAGGAACGTCACCCGGCCCGGCTTCAGGCGGAACTGATAAAGCAGCGGCATCTTGCGGTTCGTGTGAATGGTTGCCGACGGTGCCGTGTCCGGCGCGGCCATGGAGAGCGGCGCCTGACCGCAATGCCAGACAACACCGGTATTGTCCGCGGCATCGAGATCGACAAGGTCGGCCAGAAAGACCGGTGCGTCCGCCACCTTCTGCAGGACGATCTGCGTCAGTGCGCCGTAGACGTCCGCCTCGCAGGCGCAGGGAACCTTGCGCTCCCCCATCATTGCCACCGGACCGCAGACGGCGCCGCCATATTCGGTGAACGTCTCGGGCCAGCAACGGATTGCAAAGGCGTCGACGTGTTTGTCTTCACGGAACCGGTCGAGCGCGACGCGTAGGCGCAGCGACCGGTCGAGCTGGTCCTGATCCACGTCGGCAAGGTCGGCCATTTCGGCCTCGGCCTGCTGCCGGACCGGTGCGACGGCTGCGTCCGGCACTGAGCGGGCGGTCTCAAACAGCGTATCGAGCGGCACGGTCTCGACCCGTGTGCCGGCCAGCGCCGCAAGCGCGGCGGGGTCGTAGCGGCACGTGTCGAACCCGTCGGGATGCGCGCCGACGCAGGCGATCGTCGCCTCTTTCAGGCTGGCCGCGATTGCCGCCGACGCCGGCGTCTCCGGGGCTTCGGGATCGATCGGGTCGACGCGCTCCGTCGTTCGCCGGCCGGCCAGGAGGTCGGCAATCGCCGCGTCGATTTCCGTATCGTCGGGATGAGCGTAGATCCACGAAAAGCGTCGCTGCCGAAGACTGAGCGCGTGACTTGCCAGGTTCAGTCCGCAGAACGAATTCAACCGCAGACGTCCGCCCGCCCGCGGTTCCGGCACGGACCAGATGCCGAGTGGGCCCTCATAGGCGGCGGCGATCTCCGCGGTCATGGCGGCGTCGGTGAAGGTGACCTGCAGGATCAGGAGAAAGTCGGGATCGTGCGAGCCGACATCGTCGAGAGCCTCGCGGGCCGCTTCCGCGTCCAGAAGCAGCGTGCGCGGACCGACAAGATCCGCGTCCGCGGCGTCCAGCCGGGCCAGCATGCGGGCAAGCATTTCCTCCGCAAACGGCACGTCGAAGGTCGGTCGGCCGAGCGCAAGAATGCCAAGTGTCGTCGCCATGGTCGTCAGATCCCTTCGTAGCCGGCGCGAAATCCGGCATCGTCCGGATGGAACCGGGCGCCGGTGCCGCCGTAACAGGCATGGTCGGCAAACGGCAGGGCTTCGGCGTCGGTGAGACGGTTGAGGTCCTGCATATAGGAGACCGAGTCGGTCTGGAGGCCGCTCCGCATGGCCTCCCAATCCGGAAAGTGGCCGAACGCATCAAGCCAGATTGCCCGTCCGGCCAGATAGCCGGACGCACCGGCGCGATAGGCATGGGTCAGGATGTTGCGGAAATCGCCTTTTCCCGCGCCGGCCGACAACATGACCCAGGGCCGGCCGGCCAGCCGTCCAAGTTCGTCGAAGGATTTCTGGACCGCTTCCCAGTCGCCATTGCCGACGCCCGGAACCGCCTTGGCTTCCACCGGACTTTCCAACTTGAAGACGTCAATGCCGTATTCCGGCTTTGCAAATTCCGCGACGGAGCCGAGCACGTGGTCGGCTTTCTTGCCGGACATTTCGACATAGTCCTTGGTCGTGTCGCTGTCGCCCGGCAGCGGATAGACAAGCAGTTCGAACAGGAAGGGAATGTCATAGCGCGCGCAGGCCTCACCGATGCGCTTGGTGAAATCCTGCTGGTGCCGGCAGGTCTCGGCGCCGGCATCCGGCCGGTACCAGGCCAGCACCTTGACCGCATCGCCGCCCATGCGCTTGATCTTTCCGACGGACCAGGCGTCGATTTCCGACGACAGGCGTTCGCCGTCCCGTTCGCCGAAAACCGAATCCTCAAGCGTCACGATCAGGCCCTTCGACGGATCCAGGATGTCGATGGCTTTCGGGATCGCGTAGTGCGGGTCGAGCAACATGGCCGAGGATTCGCCCTGCAGGGTCTCCACCAGGAGGGCTTTGACGCGCGCCACGTCGTCATAGGGTGCCTCCGCGGTCCCATGATGCGCGGCGATCGGTTTTTTGATCGGGGGTCGCTGATCGACCGCCGTCATCTTGAACCGTCCGTTTGCATCGGCCATGCGCCGCAGGCCCCACAATTTTCCAGGCGTCAGGTGCATGACGCGTCCTCCTTCATGAAATCTTCGACCATGCGCCGGGACGGGGTCCCGCGCCGGCCGCCGAAACGGGTGCATTTCAAGGCCGCCACGGCATTGGCGAAGCGGACGGCCGTTTCCGCATCCACGCCTTCTCCGAGCCGCAGCGCAAAGGCGCCGTGCCAGACGTCGCCGGCGCCCAGCGTATCGACCACCTCGACCGGAAAGGCGGGAATGTGGTGCGGGCCGTCGGGCGTCCCGATCAGCACGCCATGTTCGCCATCGGTCACGCACAGCCAGGCGTCGAGCCGGGCCGCGGCGATGCGCAAGCCCTCTGCAAGATCCTCGCGGGCCGTCCAGGCCCGCAAGCCCTGCGCCGAAAAGGCAACGTGCGACGCCAGTTCAAGAGCCGCGTCGGCGCCGTCAAGCGGTGCCTCGGCATCCATAATTCCGGGAATGCCAGCCGTCCTGGCCGCCGCCATCATGACCCGGCCGCCCTCCGGCCAGCGCGTGTCGGCCAGCACCGCGTCGATGGATGGCAAGGCCGCCGTCTCCAGCCATTCCGCCGAGACCGGCAAATGCGGATCCAGGTAGTTGACAATCTGGCGGTCGCCGGCGGCGTCCACAAA
>JANQQB010000012.1 GCA_028285165.1 Rhodobiaceae bacterium | reverse complement strand
CAGCTTGCCCGATGTCCCACATCGCGCTGCGCTGTTTGCCTCGCCGAACGACCTGATCTGGCACATCAAATGGGTCAAGCTAATCACACAATGCTCTAGAGCAGCCCGGTGCTCAAAACCGGGAACCGGATCAGCACGATCAGCACGATCAGCATCACCACGGCGAACGGCAGGGCCCCGAGGAACACGTCCTTCAGGCTGATCCGGTCGTCGTTCAGTGTCGACTTGATGACGAAACACGAAATCCCGAGCGGCGGCGTCAACAGTCCGATCTCGGCCCCGATCACGGTGATGATCCCGAACCAGATCAGACTGAGCCCCATCGGCTCGATGATGTCGATAAACAACGGCACGACGATCAGGATGATCGACGCCGTGTCGAGCAGCGTGCCGAGGAACAGCATGAGCAGGACATAGGCGACCATGATCCAGAAGAAATCGAGCGTCTGTGCCGTCAGGAAATCCTGCAGGGCGTTGGGCAGGTCGACGAAACCGAGCATCCGGCTGTAGAACGAGGCGGCCGTGATCAGGAACAGGATCGCCGCCGTGATATGCCCGGTTTCAAGCAGCGCCGACCAGAAGCCGGCAAGTGTCATGCGCCGCTTCAGGACCGCAATCACGAAGGCGCCGAGGCAGCCCGCGGCGCCCGCCTCGACCGGGGTCAGCCAGCCGGTATAGATGCCGCCGAGCACAAGCACGATCAGGGACAGGAGCGGCAGGATCAGGGCGATCACCTCGCTGCGCGAAAGCTCCGGCTCTTCGTCCGGATCCGCGATCCGGCCGCCGACGAATGCCGGCGTCAGCGCCGCCATGATGAAGATCGCGATGATGTAGGCGACGGCGAGCAGCAGTCCCGGCACGATGCCGGCAATGAACATGTCGCCCACCGAGACTTCGGCGACGAAGGCGTAGATGATGAGCATCGCGCTCGGCGGAATGATCATGCCGAGCACGGAGGACCCGGCCACCACGCCCACGGCAAACCGCGGATTGTAGTCGAGCTTGAGCATTTCCGGCACAGAGACCCGGGTGAACACGGAGGCCGAGGCGATCGAGGACCCGGTCACGGCGGCAAACAGCGCATTCGCACCGACCGTTGCCATGCCGATGCCGCCGCGAATCCGGCGGAAGGCCTGGTTGGTCACCGCATAGACGTCGGTGCCCATGCCCGCTTTGGACACCAACAGGCCCATGAACGTGAACAGCGGGATCGTCGCGAACTCGTACTCCGTCACGCTGTCGCCGACCGCCTGGCGGAGAAAGTTGACGGCAAGGATCGGCCGTTCGCTGACGATCCAGATCGTCACGAACGAAACGCCGGCAAGCGCGACGGGAATGTAGACACCGAGATAGATCAGGACGACGATCGCCCCGACGGAGACCAGACCGATTTCGACCGGGCTCATGCCCCGCTCTCCCGCGCCGCCGAGCCGCCGTCGTCCGGACGGGCAAATGCGCCGTTGCCCAGGATCACCTTGAAGAAAAACAGGATGCAGCAGAGCCCGGCGCTGAACGTGATCACCAGCCGGGCCGGCCACCAGGGCGCGGTAAACACGCCCGGCGTGCCGAAATAGAGGCACCGTGCGGTCGCGTCTCTCAGGTCGGTCCACAGGTCGCCGGTGAATTCGGGACCGAATTCGGGCGGCGTGAAATAGTGGCAGGTTTCGAGCGCGTGCAGGAATTCCGGAAAGGTCGCGTAGGCGATCAGACCCATCAGCACGCAGGCAAGCGCGTCGATCACCCGGCTGAGGCCATCCGCCATCCGCGGATTGCGGGCATTCAAAAGGGCCAGAAAGCCGTCGGATCGTGTCAGCCGGTTGACCCGGACGACGTCCGGCAATTGCATGAAGACGATCAGCACCATGGAAAAGATGACAACCTCGACGACGCCGAGGAACGGCGCGTGGAACACGCCGCGCGCCACGACATCGATGTTCATCACGACGACCAGCGCCAGCACGGTCAGCGTGCCGATGGCGTTGGCGGCGATCGCCACGCCATCGAAGATCCGGGACAGGGGGCGCACGACCCGCGACAGCATCGGGGAAACGGTCATCGCGGGTCGCTCCCGGTCAGGTCGGCGCCGTCAAGGCACGGAGAACCGCGCGGCTCATTCCGCGACCCAATCGCGGACCGGCACGGATCCGGCCTGTTTGAGCTTGTCCACATAGGCGGCAAGCATGTCCGAGCCCGGCGCGCCGGCCTTGTCGAGTTTCTCCGCCCAGCTCTTTGCGATGTTCGGCATGGCGCGTGCCCAGGCCTCACGGTCCGCGTCCGAAAGCACGACCACCGTGCCGCCGGACTCCTTGAATTTTTCGAGTGAGACTTCCGCGCGTTCCATGGCCACCTCGGCGACCCGGTCCCGGTATTCCACGGCGACCTTCTGAAGCACGTCCTTCACTTCGTCCGGCAGCTTTTCCCAAACCTGTTTGTTCACCGTGACCGTCTTGGAATTGACGGCTCCGAGATCCGCCTTGATCATGTAGGGCGCCACTTCGTTGATCTTGAACGTCATGGCGGCTTCCGGCCACAGCATCGCGGCTTCGACCACGCCGGTCTGCAGCATGTTGTAGAAATTCGGCAGCCCGCCGCGCACGCCGGCGGCGTCGTTGAGCCCTTCCAGATAGCGCAGATTGTATCCGGCGCCGGCAATCTTCAGGCCGTCGAGATCGGACAGGCCCGAGGCCGGGTTCTTGGAAAACATCTGATAGCTGTCGAGCACCACGCCGGTCGCCAGATAGACCTGGTTCTCGCGGTCGAATTCCGCCTGCATCTGGGGGAATTCGCGGGCGATTTCATCCACCGCGCGGGCGACGACCCGGGCGTCCGACGATATCAGCGGCGTGACCGCGGAGATGCCCTGGCTGGGTAGCGCCGAATTGTGGAAGATCGTGGTTACGATGCCGATATCGCCAAGGCCCAGCTTGATGCCTTCCAGCACGCCGCGCGGCTTGACGATCTGGCCGCCATAGGCCTCTTGCCATTCGATCTTGTAATTGCCCGCCTTGGCAAGCTCCTCATTGACCCGCGGAATGAAGAAGCCGGAAAACTCCTTCACCCACATGGCGCGGGCGGGATAGCCGTCGATGGCGATCATCTTGATCGTCTCGGTCGCTGCCGCCGGAAGCGCCGTCGCGACAAGGCATGTTGCCAGCAAGGCCGACCTTATCGGTCGGCGGATAAGTCCCCGGATGTAAGTGTGCATGTTTTCCTCCCGTTTTGCCGGTCCCTCCGGATTCCGGCGCGTTGTTCTTGTCGGGATGCCGGCCCGCTACGAAGCGGGGCCGGCAATCCTCACGGACGGCGCCACACCTCCCGGATCTCGGTTCCCGCTTGACGAAACAGTTTGGAGAGCGGGCAGAATTTTCGGACGGCATCGGAAAGCCGGATGATGTCGGGCTCCGTGGCGGTTCCGTCATAGGTCACGACCAGGTCGATTTCCCGAAACGGCACGTCGACCTCGTCCTGCAGGGTCACCCCGCGCCGATCGAAGACGCAGGCCGCCTCGATTGTCAGGTGGCCGATATCGATTCCCATGTCGGCGGCGCATTTGTGCCCGATGACGTTGGTGCAACCGATGAGAGCGGACAGGGCGGTGTCGGTCGGCGTCGGTCCGGCATTGGTGCCGCCGCGCGCAATCGGTTCGTCGATGCTGAATTCCAGGTCGCGGATCGAGACATCGGACCGCGAATGGCTCGGACAGGTGGCCGTCGCCCGCAGCGTCACCTCGGATTTCATCGTAGTGGTCATGACCGCATCTCAGGCAAAGGAGCACGCCTCCTCAAATGGAAACCGCGGCAACCGCTGAAACAAAGCCGTTTCGTCGGCATAACCGAGATTGCACAGGAAATTGGAACGCAGCGTGGTGCCGGCGAAAAACTCCTCGTCGACGATTGCATTCGAAAACCCGGACATCGCGCCGACATCGAGACCGAGCGCCCGGGCCGCGATCATCAGATAGGCGCCCTGGAGCGTCGCGTTGCGAAACGCGGTGTCCGCCGAATGCTCGGCCTTGCCCTCGAAATGCGGCCGGCGGTCCTCGTGCGGGAACAGGAACGGCAGCTTGCGCCAGAATTCCAGGTCATGGGCGACGATCACGGTCACCGGCGCGCCGGCCATCTTTTTCACGTTGGCCGGCTTCAGGGATTTCGACAGCTTTTCCTTGCCCTCCGGCGTTCGCACGAAGATGAACCGCGCGGGGCAGGAATTCATGCTCGTCGGCCCGCTCCGGACGATGTCGTACAGGTCGCGCAGCAGCGCCTCGCTCACGGGACGGTCCGACCACGCGTAATGCGACCGGGCTCCCGAAAGAATGAGGTCGATGCCGTCCCGGTCGAGCGAGGTGATGCGTTTGCGCAGGTCACGCACTTCTTCCTGCGCGGCGGCACGCAGGCGCGCCAGGTCGTCTCCGGATGGCGCCGCTTGCGGGGCAGGCATCTGGTCGCTCATTGCGCCGCCTCACCCGCCTGCGCAACAGGTTCGTTGGTGACACGATTGCGGCAGAGGCCGATCTTTTCGATTTCGACCTCGATGACGTCACCGTCGAACATGAAGGCCGGCGGTTTTTGGGCATGGCCGACACCCGGCGGCGTTCCCATGGCGATCATATCGCCCGGTTCCAGCGTCATGACTTCCGAGACCGTGGCGATCGTCTTGGCCACCGGCCACATCATGTCGGACGTGTTGGCGCTTTGCATGACCCGGCCGTTCAGCCGGGACTGGATGGCCAGATCGGCGGCCCCGGCCGGCAGTTCGTCCGGCGTCACGACAGAGGGGCCGAGGGCGCCGGTCCCGTCGAAATTCTTGCCCGGCGTCCATTGATGCGTCTTGCGCTGATAGTCGCGCACCGATCCGTCGTTGAACACGGAATAGCCGAAGACGTGATCGAACGCCTCGGCCTCCGGAATATGCCGCCCGCCCCGCCCGATCACGACCATCAGTTCCACCTCGTAATCGAGGCGATCGGAACAGGTCGGTTTGATCATCGGCGCGCCGGCGGCGATCATTGAAGACGGGAACCGGATGAACAAGGCCGGATATTCGGGGATGTCGTACCCGCCCTCCTTGACGTGATCGACATAGTTCAGCCCGAGGCACAGGATCTTGGCGAACGTGTTGACCGGCAGGGCCGGCGTCAGATCGCCAAGCGGCACCGCGTCGGCATCGGCCATCGCCGCCTCGGCGGTTTCCGTTGCGGTCGCGCCCAACCGGATCGCATCCCACAAATCGGTGCCTGGAAATCCGGGCTTTCCGCTCAGCCGATACGCCCTGTCGCCCTTTACAGCATAAAGAGCCGTGCCCTCGCCCGTCTGGGCGGTCATGTAGCGCATCGTGCCATCCCGGTTTCGTTTCCCTGTGTTTTTTCGAGCTAATCCAGATTTTCGGGTTGTGTCAAATAATTTCGATATTTTTTGCTTGGTACATTTTTTGCCGATATAATTGACAAGACATAATGGGGAGGATGCCATGTCGGACTGGACGGACTATGTCGCCAAGGCACGCGAGCGCGGCTCGCTCGGTGCGGAGTTTTATGCGGTCCTCAGTCGCCCGTCACAGAATGCGGCCCGCATGCCGGAGGTCCTGCCGAAGCATCTGGAATTCCTGCAGGATCTGGAAAAACGACGCATTCTTGTCTTTGCCGGACCGCTTTCCGATGCCTCCGGCACGTCGCGAACCGGCGAAGGCCTGCTTGTCCTGCGCGCCGCATCGATCGCCGAGGCCGATCGCCTGGCCGCGGCAGATCCCATGCACCTGGAAGGATGCCGCGCCTACACGGTCCAGGGCTGGCTGATCAACGAAGGCCATATTCCAGACGAATTGCGCCCGCTCGACCGGCCATAACAATCAGAAACGGGAGGAATTCATGAGACAGGTAAAATCCTGCACGCCCTCGGCACGGGCCCGTCTTGAGGGCGTCACGACCGCAACGTTCGGCATGGCCGCTTTCCTGTTCGGTGCCGCCGAGGCCGGCGCTGCCCCCTGCCTGTCGGTCACGCTCACCGGTACCCAGGGCGGACCGCCCGTGTTCCAGGGACAGGCCGGCGCCGGCACGCTTGTGCGCTACGGGAACGACGACAACCAATGCGGATCGGTATTCCTGCAATTTGACACCGGTCGCGGCACGACCCAGCAATTGTCGAAACTCGGAGTCCCGGTCGGGCGGATCAACGCCGTGTTTTTCACGCATATGCATTCCGACCACACCGAAGGCCTGGCCGACATGATGCAATTGCGCTGGCATTTCCGGTCGCAGGGCCCAAAGGTCGACCTTGTCTGCAGCGGGGATGCAAAATCGCCGTTCGGTCACATCCTGTCCTGCGACAAGTATGCCCGCCACATCGGCGACCCGCTTCTTCAGTCGGGCGAAATCGCTCAGAGATTGGCGGAAAACAAGAAACGTCTGTCCGGCGGCCCGGCCAACCTGCTCAATGTGACGACCTTCGACCCGGCGGAAGCCGCGCAGGTCGTCTGGTCGTCCGGCGATGTCACGGTTTCGGCAATCCGGTCACGCCATATTCCGGGACATGCCTCCTATCGGGTGGACACGCCGGCCGGCAGCGTTGTGATCGGCGGCGACGCAGGCAACGACAATCCCAAACCGCCACGCGCGGCCTCGACGTCCGACCAGGTCGAGACCCTGTCGAACGGGGCAGACATCCTGGTGCATTCGACCATTCACCCCGTGATGGGACCCGACCGGGACAGCGGCTTTCCACCGCCGATCTTCTATCGCCAGAGCACGGCGTCCGATCTCGGCGCCCTGGCCGCACGGGCCGGCGTGAAGACACTCATGCTGACCCATCTCATTCCGCCCATGGGAGCGGCGAAACAGGGACCGTATCCGATCCCCGGCGGCGCCTTGAAAGAACAGGATTACGAATCCGCGGCCCGGGACAGCGGCTATGCCGGCAATGTCGTCGTCGGCACGGATCTGGCGACCGTCACCCTGCCGGAACGCTGACAGTCCCACGCCGAACAGCAGGTGTCGCCGCGGAGATCAGTGCATGCTGCAGGGGCCGGTTTCACGCTCGGCGAGCGTGCCGAACGAAAGTGCGGTGCCGGCAATCGCCGCAAGGTCGCACAGGAAAGAGGCGTGTCGCGCTGAAAGCCGGTAATCCGTACCCGGATCGCCGATGATGAGCGCGGCAACCGCGCCGGGCGCGCGCTTCACCGGAATGATGATCAGCCTTGTGAAGGCCGGCCGCAGGGCCCGCAGGGGGTGTCCGTCAAGGCGCGGATCGGTCGCGACATCGTCGATGAAGATGATCGGTGCCTGCGGATCGAGACAGGGCGACAGGCTGTAGCTGGCATCAAAGCCGCCAATCGGCAGGCCGTGGTGCCCGATCACATCGATGGATTTCCCGTCTTCGATCGTGACGACCGCACCGGCCGCACCGGTCAGGTTGACCGCAGCCGCTGCGACCTGGTCGAGGATAGAGCGCTGATGGGATTGCAGTTTCGGCGCGAGATCCGAAACACACCGCGGCGCGGATACCGGCAGGGAGCGCAGCTCGAAATCGCTTTCGGTGTCGGACAAATGAAAAGCCGCCGGGTCGTTGCGGGTAAAGGTCGGCACATAACCGCCTTTCGGGATATCGATACGGATCGGATCGTCGGAACCGGGACCGGCATAATAGGCGGCGAGCGCATCGCGCAACCGGCGCGCAAACACCCGCACCGTCGGATCGGATTGCGGATCGAAATCAGGCGAGCGGCCAAGCGCGTCCACACCGATCGTGTACCCCTTGATGGACGCGGGATCGCCGTCAAGCGTCCGGTTCACGATAAAGGTGAGGAAGGCCGTCAGACGTGGCGATTGCGCCATGCCGTCGGCACCAAGGACGCGGTCGAGCGCCGCCGCGATTTCCGAACGGCTCGGTGCCGTTGTTACGGACGCGCGCACCCGACGCAATGGGGTGACATTGGTTCTTTGCACGGCGCTTCCAAACATACTGATCCTCCGGCGTTATCTCCGACAGGCCGGCCCGGGCCGCACGTGTCGGCGCGCGTGACGATACGCCCGCCCGGGTCGGTGCAGAACCGAATGCCTGTCATCTGGTTATTTCGCGTGGACCGGCAACCGGTCCGGAAGTAGGGACGCTGGCGCCGGACTGATCCAAGCGCGTGTAGCCGCCCCACAGCATTGCAACTGTAAGATAGTAAATTTGTTCGCGCTTACATTCACCTCAAATGCCAATATCTGCCAAACCTGTCGCAAAATGTTAAAGATCCGCTCGTGAGACTGCTGGTCTCACCTTGCTGAAGCGTTAGATTGGTTCCGCAACGTTACCAAAAGAGGTGAGAATCGGCACTGTTTGCAGCATTCGCGAATCGATCTGCATCCAAAATCGGCGAATCTATGATTGAATGGCCGCTGGAATCCCGCTCAGTTCGGTCGAACGGCCCGTTACGGCTGAGCCCGAACCTCGCTCGGTGGCATCCCGTACCAGCGGCGCGCGGATCGGGTGTAGGCGCTGGTGGCGGAAAAGCCGAGACGGTCGGAGATTTCCGAGAGACTGAGATCGGTGCGTTTCAAAAGTCGGGTCGATTGCTCCCGTCGGGCCTGATCCACCAATGCCTGGAATGTCAGGTTCTTGGCCTTCAGATGCCGCTGCAGGCTGCGTTCACTGAGCGCCAGCCGTTTGGCGATCTTCTCGATCGCCACATCGGTCCGTCCGAGATCCTCGAAGATTTCCGTGATCACTCTTTCTTCCAGGCTGAGCGTTCGCCGGGTGGATTGCAGCCTGGCTTCGCATTGCCGCATCATAAGGTCGAACAGGCGCTCGTCGGCCCGGGGATTGGGCGCTGTCAAATCCGCGACGGAGACGAACACCGCATTGTATTTGCTGGAAAACCGAACTGTCCGGGCCATGGTCTGGCGATAGCTTGCAACGGCTTTCGGCGGCTGTCGCTCCAACCGGACTTCGCTCGGCAGCCAATCCGTCTCGAAATAGGTCGCGACCAGCTTGATGCAGACAGCGGTGGTGAAGTCGACAAATTGCTCCCTTTGCACAATGACGGGAGAAAACGTCCATTCCAGGCGTGCCGTCGACCCGCCGACCTCATACCGCAAATAGCCGAAATCGCAGGTCAGGCTGAGATACTTGAACATGAACCGCATGGCGGAACGCACGTCCGGCGCGTTCAGAATCCCGTAGCCGAACGCCCCGGTGCCGCCCCCCCGATAGGCCCTGGCATATTTCAGCCCGAACTCCGGGTCGTCTGCCTCGCCCGCCAGTGTTTGCAACAGGCGGCAAAAGCGGTCCTGCGAAATCGCCGCATCGATATTTTGAAACAGGTCGACGTCAAGCCCAAGGGATTCGGCGGCCGGTCGAACGTCGATCCCGTAGGCGTCTCGCGAAAAGGTCTCCAGGTCGCGTCCCATGCTGGCTGCGACCAGGTACTTGTCCGCAATTGAGGTCGAATCGGCGGAATCGCGCATTGGCAGACAAAGGTAAAACAATGTCGGCTTAGGTTAACGCAACAAGCCGCCATATTGCTAGTATACGACCAAAGTCGCAAATCAGATGACCACGTCCGCACGGTCCCTCCCGACCGTGGCGGATTATGGTGTTTCGCCCATGAAGACAGACACACCCCTTGCCGAAGCCGTGCTGCCGGAACGCGCGCCGCAGCAATTGCACAAGCTGCTCGAGCACTGGAATGCTCTTTCGCAGACCCGGCCTCCCCGGGAACCTGACTTTCCGTTCGACGACCTGGTGAAGGCACATCCCGGTCTGATCCTGCTGAAACCCGAATGGGACAAGAAGGGCAATTTGGACCTGCGATACATCCGCGTCGGTCCCGAACACAACCGCCGCAATCAGACGGAGATCGAAGGCGAATTGTGCTCGCAGATGCTGTACCCGCATCAGTTCGATCGCTTCGTGGAAGTCTATGGCGAAGTCATGGAGAGCGGCCGACCGCATTATTGGGAGATTGCCAATACCGTCTTCGGCACCCCGCCGCAGGAATATGTCCGGCTGCTTTTGCCGCTCTATGACGATGAGGGCCGTTTCGCCGCGTTTCTGGGGGACTGCGTCTGGCAGGACCCGGATGATCCGACCGAAATGCCGCCAGACATCGCGAACCGCCTCACCTGACGGGAACCCGTAGCGCCCATAGTCGCTGTGCTCAGGTGGCGAGAAACGCCCGGTAATCGTCAGACAAAGCCGTCACCGCCGCGTCGATCAGCGCACGTCCATGATCCGGCCGCGCCAGGCTGGAATGCGATCCGACCCGCCCGTCCGGAAACCGGTCGCGGTGCTCACCCGGCGGCCCGTGCCGGTCGCCGGCATGCGCACGGATGAAGTCTGCAGACAGCCGTTCCGGCGGCGCGATCTCCTCATGGTCGTCGGTTCCGTGCAGCGCCTCGACGATGGCGATTTCCGACGGTGTGGCGTGCATGCCCTCCCATGCACCGTAGAACGTGTCGCGCAAGCGGTTGACGGCGTCGAATTCCCACCACGAACGGATCCGCACGACGCCATTGGGGAGCGCTGACGCCGCGCCTTGCAACGGCTCCAGGTTGGCCCCATGCGCGTTCAGAACATAGATATGGCCGAAGCCATGCTGGTGCAGACCGGCCAGGATCTCGGTGACCTGAGCCCTGAAAGTCTCCACCGAAACCGAGAGCGTGCCCTTGAAAGCCATGTTGAACGGCGCCGGCGTATAGGCAAGGACCGGGGCAACGAGCGCGTCGGCCTGCGCGGCCGCGCGCTCGGCAATGGTTTCCGCGCAGATGGCGTCCGTTCCGATCCATCCGATCGGGCCATGCTGTTCTGTCGAACCGGTCGGCAGGATTATCCCGTCCGACCTTTCCAGATAGGCCTCGACCCGCGGCCAGGTGCAGCGATCAAGCCGCATCAGGCGCGCCGGCTCGCGCACCTGATGAAGGGTGGCGTCAGTTCGACAATTGCCATTTCTTGCCGAGCGCATCGAAAAACCCGCGCTCCTGCTTCAACTGGATCCAGGTGTTGACGTAGTTGATCCACACCTGGTCCGCCTGCGGCAGGAGCATGGCGATCGGCGTCGGAGCCTTTGGAGCCGACACCGGAACGATTGCCATTTGCGGATACTTGGCAACCAGCTTGTAGGCTTCCACATTCGACGTGATATGGGCGTCGGCCCGGCCGGACAGGACTTCCTGGAAGTCGCGCGCCGGGGCTTCCACGATCTTGTGCGTCGCGTTCGGGAAGAAGTCCTTGACCTGCTTTTCCTGCGTCGTGCCGAGAGTCGCCGCAACCGTCACGCCCGGTTTGTCGAGGTCCGCCCAGTCCGAGAAGTCGGCGAGTTTGTCCTTCAGGACCAGCGGCACGGTGGCCAGCGAAAAATAGCTGCTGGAATAACCAGCCGCCTTGGCACGGGCCGGCGAGATCGAGGCCGAACCGGTCATATGGTATTTTCCGGAAGTCACCCCGCTCACGAGCGTCTTCCAGTCGGTCGGCACGAATTCCAGTTCGACGCCGAGGTCTTTCGCCAGTTCCGTCATCACGTCGATGTCGTAGCCGCGATAGGAATTGGTCGCCGGATCCTTCATTGTCATGGGATTCCAGTCGCCGGTCGTCCCGACCTTCAGAGTGCCGCTGTTCAGGATATCGTTCAACGCGCTCTGCGCCTGGGCCTGCGTCCCCGTTACGACGATGAGCGCCGCCATCACGCCCGCTTTGATCAGATTCATCAAGTGCTCCTTTGAGTCCTGTCCAAGCTGTTCCCCGTTCGGCCCGCCGCCCGCGCACACCGCGCCCCGGACGAAAAGCCGTTCGATCCCGTATTCCTTTTTCCGCCGGGCGCGGGACCGATTGCGCCGCAGAATTGCAAACCGATAAATTTATTGCACTCCAATAAACTATTTATTGCACAGGATTTTTGCCATTGCTAGGCTTGGCGGAACGGATTTCCGGGCCCGGCCGAAACGCGTCGAACCGGGTCAACAGTGCGGGCGATGTCCATGGTGTCTGACGAACCCGAACCGGTGATACGGCTGGAAGATGTCGACAAATGGTTCGGCGACTTCCAGGCGCTGAATGGTGTCAGCCTCGACGTGAAGTCCGGCGAAAAGGTTGTGGTCTGCGGCCCATCCGGATCCGGCAAATCCACCATGATCCGCTGCGTCAATCGGCTCGAACGACATGAAAAGGGTCGCATCGTGGTCGCCGGCATTGAGTTACGCGACAGCCGCGAGAGCGTGCTCGCGGTGCGCGAAAATGTCGGCATGGTTTTCCAGCAGTTCAATCTGTTTCCGCATCTCACTGTTCTGGATAATCTGACGCTCGGCCCCATCCGTGCCCGCGGCCTGTCGCGCGATGAAGCCGTCGAACGCGCCGAGCATTATCTGGACCGGGTGCACATCCCGGAACAGAAGGACAAATTCCCCGGCCAGTTGTCCGGCGGCCAGCAGCAGCGTGTCGCCATCGCCCGCTCGCTTTGCATGGAACCCCAGATCCTGTTGTTCGACGAACCGACCTCGGCGCTCGACCCGGAAATGATTGCCGAAGTGCTCGATGTGATGGGCGAACTGGCCAATTCCGGCATGACGATGATCGTCGTCACCCATGAAATGGGCTTTGCTCGCAAGGTCGCCGACACGATGGTTTTCATGGATCGCGGCGAAATCGTTGAAGTCGCTGAACCGCGCACGTTTTTCGAATCCCCGCGAAGCGAACGCTGCCAGCGTTTTTTGAAACAGATCCTGCACCATTAGGAATCGGCCGGTCATGCTGTTCTCCCGCCTGTCTGCACGCGCCCGACTGATCCCTGTCATCTTACTGGCGCTGCTCTTGGGCGGGTGTTCGGCCAATTGGGGTTGGTACGTTGTGTCGCCGACGACAACGAACGGCCTCAACAACCTAAAATTCCTGCTCGGCGGACTGCAATACACGATCGCGCTGTCGCTGACGGCAATCGCCATATCGATCGTGATCGGCCTCTTGGTGGCCCTGCCGGGCATTTCCAGCCATCGCGGCCTGCGCGCGTTCAACCGCGTCTATGTCGAGATCGTACGCGCCGTACCGATCCTGGTCCTGATCCTGTGGGTCTATTACGGCCTGCCGCAAATGGCCGGTATCGCGATCAGCGTCTTCTGGGCCGGCGTGATCGCGCTCGCCCTGTCCGACAGCGCGTTTCAGGCGGAGATCTTCCGGGCCGGCATCCAGTCGATCGCGCGCGGCCAGTACGAGGCCGCCCATTCGATTTCCCTATCCTACCGCGACACGATGCGTTTCGTGATCCTGCCCCAGGCCATCCGCCGGATCCTGCCCGCCCTCGGCAATCAACTGGTCTACATGCTGAAAATGTCGTCCCTGGTTTCCGTCATCGGCATGCAGGAACTGACCCGCCGGGCCAATGAGCTGGTCGTGACCGAATACCGGCCGCTTGAGATCTACACCATCCTGGTCCTCGAATACCTGGTTCTCATCCTGATCGTATCGGCCGGCGTGCGCTGGCTGGAACGCCGGATGCAGACCGACGAGCGCTGACAACACTGAAACCGATGACGAACCCGCGCGCTGCAACCGACGGAGCGGCGCGGCAACAAAAGGGAGAAATGCCCGTGTCCGCCTGGATCCGAATGATCGGCGACGACGAAGCCGACGACGATCTGCTCGACGCCCTTTCTCTGTCGCGCACCCCGCACGGCACGGTCGACAACGTCATGCGCGTGCATTCGCTGCGGCCGAACACGATGCGCGGCCACGTCGTGCTCTACCGCGCCGCGCTTCACGATGACACCAACACGCTCCCGACCTGGCTTCAGGAAACCGTCTCCAGCTACGTGTCCATCCTCAACGATTGCCCCTATTCGCTCGCCAATCACTGGGCCAATGCCCGCCATCTGATCGGCGACACCGAACGCGCGGATGCGATCGAGTCAGCACTCAACGCGAAGAAGCCGGAAGCGGCATTCGACGGCGGGCCACTGGCGCTGCTGCTTTACGCGGAAAAGCTCACTTTGTCTCCGGGCACCATGACCCGGGAGGATGTCGAAGCCCTCCGCGCGGCAGGCTATGACGACGGCCAGATCCTCGAGGTCAACCAGATCATCGGATACTTCAACTATGTGAATCGCTGCCTCAACGGTCTCGGCGTGACCACCGAGGGCGACATCGTCGGCTATTATGCGAGCGATGACGATTGACGAAGCGTTGCGCATGAAGCATTATATTGCATGATAAGCAACAAAAGGAAACGCGCCATGGTCGCCGCCACCGCAGTCGCAAACGATCCGGAGGGCATTCCCGTCATCGACATGGCGCCGCTGATCGACGGCACAGACCCGCAGGCGGTCGCCGATGCGCTTCATGCGGCCAGCCGCGATGTCGGCTTCATCTATGTCCGCAATCACGGCATTCCCGAAGCCTTGATCGACGCCACCCGTGACGCCGCCTACGATCTCTTCCGCAGTCCGGACGCGCAAAAGACCCGCATCCGCATGCAGGACACCCATCGCGGCTTTCTCGGCTCGGGCGGCGCGCGCATGCAGGACGACGTCAAGGCCGATCTGAAGGAAAGCTTCGTCTGGGGTTTTGAATCGCCCGACGGGTCGCTCCCTGACGATCACTCGATCCGCGGAACCAACCGCTGGCCTGACTTCCTCCCGGGCCTGCGGTCTGTCGCGATGGACTATTTCAATGCCGGCCATCGCGTGGCCCACCACCTGATGCGCGGGTTTGCGCTCGGGCTCGATCTGGATCCCGAATTCTTTCTGAAGACCACCGCACGGCCCCTGAGCCGGGCCTCGTTCGTCTATTATCCGCCGCAGCCGGACGGCATGGACGGAACGCAGTTCGGTGTCGGCCCGCACACGGATTTCGGTGTGTTGACGGTGTTGTGCCAGGATTCCGTCGGCGGGCTGGAAGTCGAGGACATGGCCGGCCGCTGGATCCCAGCGCCACCGATCCCGGGCACACTGATCGTCAATGTCGGGGATCTTCTCGCCCGCTGGACAGACGGCGCCTATCGCTCCACCCCTCATCGCGTGATCAATCGCTCCGGGCGCGAACGTCTGTCCCTTGTTCTGTGTTACGACCCGGACCCCGACACGGTCATCGACGCCCGCCAGGTGTTCGGTCCCGGCCACACACCGAAGGAAGCGCCAACCACCTGCGGTGACTATCTGACGTGGCGGTTTGACAAAGCGTTTGCCTACCGCAACAAGGGCGCAGCCTGAACACAACCGGCCGGACCGGATGACAGCTGAAACAGAACACGCCGACATGCAGCAAACCGGCCGGGAGGAAGAGCACCCCGGCCAGCCGGACGGCGCCGATCTCGACCGCGCGGTCGGGCGCGCGCTGAAAGAACTAAGGGACTTCAATACCTTTACCGCCCGCGATCTGGCCGCGCGTTCCGGCGTGTCCGCGGCCATGATCTCACGCATCGAAAACGGTCAGGTCTCGCCGTCCCTGTCGACCCTCCAGGCCCTGGCGCAGGCACTCGACGTGCCCGTCGTCAGCCTGTTTCGCGAAACCGCCGCGTCGACGGCCGACATCACCCATGTCAAACGCGGCAAGGGCCTGAAATCCATGCGGCTTGCCGGACCGCACGAGCACGAATTCACCGCACTCGGCTTTCACCGGCGCCCGAACCTGCAATTTGAATCGATCCTCGTCCGCCTGGAACGGCGCCCGGACATCCGGCCGCCGATCTATACCGGCCACGGATGCCTGTTTCTCTACATCCTCGAAGGCGAGGCGATCTATCAGTATGGCGGACGGGACATCCGGCTCGAAGCCGGCGATTCTTTGAGTTTCGATGCCGAGGTCGGGCATGGCTTCAAGGAAGTCCTGTCTGACAAGGTGACCTTCCTGTCCGTTCAGTCGGAGAGCCGTTGATGCGGATCGGAACGGACCTTTCGGAGAACGACTTGCTCGATCAGGGCGCCCGCAACCTCCTGAAACATTGCGCCGGCCTCGCACCGGGCGACAGCCTCGTGATCTTCCACGAGGATCCGGGGCTCGGCTGGTACGACCGGGCCGCGCCGGAGGCCATCGCCGCGGCAGCGCGTGCGATCGGTGCCAGCGTGACCCTGATGCAGGTGGATGCGCCGGGCCGCAATGAAAGCCGCGCCGAAGCGATCGAAACGGCCATGGCGGCGCATGACCAGACGCTTTACATGGCGCGGCTCGGCGACCAGGACCGTTTCGCGCCCTCCCGAACCGCCCGGCCGGCCGTCATGTGCTACGCGACCGATGCGGCAGCACTTGCCTCGCCTTTCGGCACGTTCGACCATCGTGCCTTCGTCGCCCTGAACGATGCCGTTAACGCGGTGCTGGCAAAAGCCGGCTCGATCCATGTCACATGCCCGGCCGGAACCGATCTGATCGGATCCGTTGTTCCGGATCCGGATGACGGGCCGGAAGAAGTCACCGTCAAGCGTTTTCCGCTCTGTGTCTACAAGCCCGTGCCGATGCGCGGTTTCAGCGGCCATGTGGCGCTGACACACTTTCTGGTGCCTACCGGATCGCAGCCCTACGAACCGCCTTTCGTGCCGATCCCGGATAGGGTGCGGGCCAATGTGCACGAAGGTGCCATTACCGGTTTTGCCGGCGACCCGGACACCATTGCCGCCGTCGAAGCCCATTACGCCCATGTATCCGGCCTGTTCGGGATCGAGCCGATGGTCACCCATTCCTGGCATTCCGGCCTGCATCCCGGTTGCAGCGTTCGGGAACCGGCCGCGGCTGATCCGGACAAATGGGGCAACACCATTTTCGGCAATCCGCGCATCCTGCATTGCCATACATGCGGCGCCTACCCGCCCGGCGAAATCTGCTGGATGGTGATCGATCACACAATCAGCGTGGATGAAGTTATCCTTTGGGAACAGGGCCGGCTGAACGTCGATGCGTTCGCCGGTCTGGCCGGCGTTGCGGACGCCTGGCCCGGACTGCGCGATCTGTTGGCAACACCCTCGGCCGAGATTGGCCTCGCCTGACACCGACCGCTTTTCGTCGCAGACGGCTGGACGAGACGATGCGGACTTGTAGACTGCCGTTTCAAAAGCGGAGACGGGAGGATCGATGGAACCGGCGCTGACCGTTGAGGGGGTGAGCCATGCCTTCGGCAAGAAACAGGCGCTCGATGCCGTCGAGCTGACCGTCCGGCAGGGACAGTTCTGTGCCCTGCTCGGTCCGAACGGCGCCGGCAAGACCACGCTGTTCTCGCTCGTCACACGCCTCTACGACAATGTCAGCGGCACGATCCGTGTGCTCGGATATGACGTGCGCCGAAAATCGAGCCAGGCGCTGCAGAACCTGGGCGTGGTGTTCCAGAGCCGGACGGTCGATGCCGATCTGTCGGTCATGCAGAACCTGACCTACCACGCCGCCCTGCACGGCATGCCGGCGAAGCTGGCGCGGGACCGGGCAGAGGCCGAATTGCATCGGATCGGTCTTGCCGACCGCGCAAGGGACAAGATCCGCGCGCTTTCCGGCGGCCAGGTCCGGCGTGTCGAGATTGCCCGGGCGCTGATCCATCGACCGCGCCTCCTGCTCCTCGACGAACCGACCGTCGGGCTCGATATCGAAAGCCGCCAGGAGATCGTCGCCCATGTTCGGTCCCTTGTCGAAACCGAAGGCCTTGGCGTCCTGTGGGCGACCCATCTCGTGGACGAACTCGATCAGGACGACACTGTGATCGTATTGCATGGCGGCAAGGTGCTCACCCAGGAATCGGCAGGCGCCCTGATCACGCAAACCGGCGAAGCGGATCTGGTCGGCGCGTTCTGCGCCCTAACCGGCACAAAACCGCCGCAACGCGCGGCCGCCCTCGCATGACGGTCGACACTGTGACCCCGGCTTCTGATACGGCGTCCGGAAACCGGGAGCCCGCGCCGCTCGGCTTGCTTGCCTATCTGCGCTGTGCGCGGGGCATCGTCTGGCGGGAATCGCTGCGGTTCATTCACCAGAGAGAGCGCTTCATCGCCGCGCTCGTCCGCCCGCTGGTCTGGCTGTTCATCTTCGCAGCCGGTTTCCGCGCCGTGCTCGGCCTGTCGATCACCGAGCCCTACGAGACCTACATTCTCTACGAGATTTACATCGTCCCGGGCCTCGTCGGCATGATCCAGCTGTTCAACGGCATGCAATCCTCGCTTGCCATGGTCTATGACCGGGAAATGGGCAACATGCGCTCGCTGCTGGTCAGCCCGGTGCCCCGCTGGTTCCTGCTGACCTCCAAGCTGATCGCCGGCGTCGCGGTGTCGCTGGCGCAGGTCTACGTCTTTCTGGTGATCGCCCGGATCTGGGAGGTCGAACCGCCGCTGATCGGCTATCTGACGGTATTGCCGGCCCTCATCCTGTCCGGCCTGATGCTGGGCTCCCTCGGGCTTTTGCTGTCGTCGGTCATCCGGCAGCTTGAGAACTTCGCCGGCATCATGAATTTCGTCATCTTTCCCATGTTCTTCTTGTCCTCCGCGCTCTACCCGCTGTGGCGCATGAAGGAATCGAGCCCGCTTCTGCACGACCTTTGCCTGTGGAACCCGTTCACGCACGCAGTGGAACTGATCCGCTTCGCGCTCTACGCCAAGCCGAACTGGGAAGCCACCGCCATCGTGATCGCCTGCACGGCCGTGTTCATGGGACTGGCGTTCTTTGCCTATAATCCGTCCAAAGGCATGTTGGCGCGCCGCGGCGGCCCCGGCCGCGCGTGAGCAACGATCGCAGGAGCTTCCGAAGATCATGCAGAAGAACACACCGGTCATCGCGCCCTACGGCGCCTGGTCGTCGCCGATCACGTCCGACCTGATCGCCGCCCACCCGATCCGGTTCGGCGACCTGGTGCTGGACGGCGACGATGTGTACTGGACCGAGGCGCGCCCCTGGGAACAGGGGCGCGCGGTTGTCGTTCGGCTGCCCCGCGACGGAGAACCGAAGGATGTCACACCGGCACCCTTCAACGCCCGGACCCTGGTGCACGAATATGGCGGCGGCGCCCTCCTCGCAGCGGGCGGCACCGTCTATTTCACCAACCTGGATCCGGGCCGGCCGCATGCCGACCAGCGCATCCATCGCATCGCACCGGACGAGGCGGACCCGCAACCGGTGACCGGAGAAGCCTCCGTCCGATATGCCGACATGGTGCTCGATGCCCGACGCGGTCGCCTGATCGCCGTGCGTGAGACCCATACCGACAGGCCCGGCCAAGCAAACGGCGAACCCGTCAACGACATCATCTCGATCGATCTGACGGATCCGGCTTCGATCCGGGTACTGGCAAGCGGCAATGACTTTTATGCCGCGCCGCGCCTGTCGCCGGACGGAAACCGGCTGGCCTACATCTCCTGGTCGCACCCGCATATGCCGTGGACGGAGACCACGTTGTGGTGTGCCGACCTGAACGAAGCCGGTGACACGACCACGGCCGAACGCATTGCCGGTGGGCCTGGTGTGTCCGCCGTCCAGCCCGAATGGTCGCCGGACGGTACACTGTTCTTCGTTACCGACGAGACCGGCTGGTGGACGATCGCTAGAGCCGGACCGCGGGGGCCAGAAATCCTCGTTGAACGCGAAGCCGAGTTCGCACAGCCGCTCTGGCAGCTCGGCGCCTCAAGCTACGGGTTTCTGTCTCCGGATGTACTTGTCTGCTCGTTCGGCGAAACGGGCACCTGGCGGCTTGGCCTGCTGAGGCTCGCTGAGCGCACCCTGACGCCGATCGAGCTTCCCTTCGCGACAATCCGCGCGGTCAGGGTCGCCGCGCCCTATGTATACGCTTTCGCCGCAGCCCCTGACATGCCGGAAACTCTGGTCAGGATCGATCCGTCCAACGGCACGGTCGACCGGATCAGAGCATCGTTCGACGTCGATCCCGACATCGTGCCGTATTTTTCCGAGCCCGAAAGCCTGGAATTCCCGACGACCGGAGGCGCGACGGCCCATGCCTTCTACTATCCGCCGAAAAATCCCGGCTTCAACGCGCCGGAGGACGAAAAGCCGCCGCTGATCGTCATGTCGCATGGCGGGCCGACAGCGGCGACAAGCGCCGCGCTCAGTCTGGCGCGGCAATTCTGGACGAGCCGCGGCTTCGGCGTCGTCGACGTGAACTATCGTGGCAGCACCGGCTACGGGCGCGCCTATCGGTTCGCGCTTGAGCGGCAATGGGGCCTTGCCGATGTCGATGATTGCATTGCCGCGGCCCGTTTCCTGATCGATCAAGGCCGTGTCGATCCGGACCGTGTCGGCATTACCGGCGGCAGCGCCGGCGGCTACACGACGCTTTCCGCCCTCACCTTCCACGATTTTTTCAAGACCGGCGGCAGCCATTACGGCATCGGCGACCTCGAGGCGCTCGCCAAACACACCCACAAGTTCGAATCGCGATATCTGGACTGGCTGATCGGGCCCTATCCCCAGGATCGCGATACCTATCTGGCCCGCTCGCCGATCCACCATGTCGACCGCCTGAACGCGGCAGTCGCTTTTTTCCAGGGCGCACTCGACAAGGTCGTCCCGCCCGAACAGGCCGATGAGATGGTCGCCGCCCTGAGGGCCCGCAACTGCCCCACCCTCTACCTGTTGTTCGAGGACGAACAGCACGGTTTCCGAAAGGGGCCCAACATCAAACGGGCGCTCGACGCTGAACTGGCTTTCTTTTCGATGTGGCTGAGTGGAACACAACTCCGGTTTTCCGGTTAGTCCGCGATCCGTTCCATCTCCGTGCTGATCACGCGAACGCTGCGGGAACCGAATACCGCAATCGGTTTGTTAAGGGCGCGACTGTAAACTCCACGTCCGGGTTCATCAGTTGCCGCAATTCTAAGTTCATTATCCGGCGATACGCAGAAATCTGGTCCCGCGAGTCGGGCTCACGGATCAGGGCGTCGGTCGATAGGGCAGGAGCGGCAGGAGACGGACATGTCAGACGGTTCAGCGGAACGCAACAATCCGCCGGCGGCGCTCCATCGCCCGGTTTTTCCTGAAGGTCGAGCCGCCCGCCAAAGGCCGTCCGATGCTCCCTGCCCTGAACGCGACCGGCCGTATGTGCTTGTGGCAACGATCCTCGCCTCGGCCATGGCCTTTATCGACAGCACCGTCGTCACCATCGCGCTGCCAGCCCTGCAGGACGACCTCTCGGCCAGTTTCTCGGCCCTGCAATGGGTCGTCAACGCCTATGCGTTGTTGCTGGGCGGCCTGATTCTGATCGGCGGCGGTGCCGGCGACCGTTACGGACGCAAACGCGTCTTTCTTATCGGCATCGTCGTCTTTGCGCTTTCCTCGCTGGGCTGCGCCATCGCGCCGAACGTGGAAACACTGATCCTCGCCCGCGCCGGCAAGGGTATCGGGGCGGCGCTTCTGGTCCCGCAAAGCCTGGCCATCATTGCAGCCGCCTTTCCCAAGGACGTTCGGGGACGCGCCATCGGCATCTGGGCCGGAGCGTCCGCCATCACAACCGCGATGGGCCCGCCGATCGGCGGGTTTTTGATTGACGTGCTGGACTGGCGGGTCGTCTTCTGGATCAACCTGCCGCTCTCAGCGGTCGCGATCCTGATCACCCTGCGCCATGTGCCCGAAAGTCGCAACCGGTCGGTGGAGGGACCACTCGACTGGCCGGGAGGAGCGCTCGCCGTAATCGGCTTCGGAGCCCTGACGCTGGGACTGACGCTGCTTTCCGAGGCACAGGATATGATGCTCTATGCAGGCGCAGCGCTCATAGCCGGCCTGGTCGCGCTTATCGGTTTCATTGCGGTCGAGGCCAGGACACCCAATCCTCTGATGCCGCTGACCCTGTTTCGTGACCGGTCGTTCACCGCGGCCAACTTTATGACGCTTTTCCTGTACGGCGCCCTCTACGGCATCATGTTCCTGCTGCCCTTCGATCTGATCGGACGGCGCGGTTTTACGGCGACTGAAGTGGGTCTGGTTTCGCTGCCGATCGGCATCATCATCGGCGTGTTCTCAAAGCTCGCCGGCGGCGCGGCCGACCGCAACGGTCCGCGCCCCTTCCTCGTTGCCGGTTCCGTGCTCGTCGCCGGATCGGCCGTGCTTCTCGGTGCCAATCTCGACGACTTCCGGTTCGGTGTCATTGCGCCGGTGCTGATGCTCGCCTTCGGCATGGCGATGGTTGTCGCGCCACTTACGACGGCCGTCATGAATGCAGCGGCCGACGACAATGCCGGCGCGGCGTCCGGCGTGAACAACGCGGCCAGCCGCCTGGCCGGCCTGTTCGCCGTGGCCATTCTGGGGTCCGTCGCCAGTATTGCCTTTTCCGCCGCGATCGGCGGCGAGCCCAGTGCGGACGGGATGCGCTTCGGTGTCCTTCCTGAAGCCGGACATGCCTTGCGTCCGGCCGTCGAGACCGCCTTCCTGTCCGGCTATACCGCTGCCTTGTGGGTGGCCGCCCTTTGGAGTGCGCTGGCCGCCCTCGTCGCGCTTCTGTTCCTCGGCCCGCGAGCACGGAACCGCTCCCACCCTGCAGGACAGCAATAACCCGATTTGGGGATGTGAACCGTCTCGCCGTCGTGTTGTGTAAATCGGCCGCCCGGCGATCCATCCGTGCGGATCGGACATACGGAGAAAAACGATAAAGAGACACGCAAGTGTCAGTGCCTTCGCTGTGGCCTTCCTGTTCGCTGCATGGGCAACACCCGGCATGGCCCAGTCCGCAGGCGCTGTCGCCGATGCCTTCCTGGCGGAAATGCACGCCTTTGCCGACGCGGTCGAATCGGTGACGGATCAGGCCAGTGCGGCGACGGCCGTGAAAGCCATGCGCATAGCGACCGACAGAATGGAGGCCTTGTCCGAACAGCATGAGACCCTGATATCGAGCCCGGCCATGACAGCAGCGATGATGCAACGCCAGAGCGCACTCACCTCGGTTCAGGTGCGCATCGGGACAGCCATGTCGGCACTGATCGCGAGCGACCCGGCCCTGCTTCAGATTTTGTCCGACGAAATGGACCGGATGCCGGAACTTGGCGGCCAGTGATGTGCCGCCGGGTGTCGGCACCGAAAGGGTCTGACAACCGATTTGCGGCAGGCCGCATCGCCTGGGTGTCGGCCGCTTTAGGGATTCGGGAACGAAAGGCGCATTTTCTGGCAAAAAGTGACCGGCCAGGGGGTGCATTTTCGAAAAATATTGGTATTGTGCGCGCCCGAGAAACGCCTTAAGGCGTGACGATCAAGGCCATCGTCGACCGATCGGCCGCACGACACATCAAAAGTCAGGAAAAATCTTGCAGGTACTTGTCCGCGACAACAATGTCGATCAGGCGCTTCGTGTCCTGAAGAAGAAGATGCAACGCGAAGGTGTCTTCCGTGAAATGAAGGCACGTCGGGCCTATGAAAAGCCGTCCGAAAAACGGGCGCGCGAGAAGGCGGAAGCCATCCGCCGCAACCGGAAAGCCGCGCGCAAGCTGGCGCAGCGCGAAGGCCTGCTTCCCGGTCCGAAGAAAAAGCCTGGCGCACGCTAAAATCGCGTGACCTGAATCAATATCGGTTGAAGTCCGGTATCGTCGCTTGACGGACCGGGCTTTTTGTCGTGTTGTGCGCGCGGATTGTCGGACGCCAGAGGGGGCACGAATCGTTCGAT